>NZ_JBFAPT010000006.1:0-373526 GCF_040676845.1 Nonomuraea sp. NPDC049504 | reverse complement strand
GAGATCTCCGAGCAGCCCGAGACGATCACCCGCACGATGAGCGGCCGGCTCGACGAGCGCTTCCACGTGGCCCACCTGGGTCGGCGCGCGCGGGCGCGCAGGCCGCGCCGGCGTCACTCCTCGGGGAACGTCACCACCGCCTTGACGAAGCCGTCGGGCTTGTCGCGCAGCGCGGCGAACGCGGCGTTGATCTCCTCCAGCGGGAACCGGTGGCTGACCAGCCCGTCCATCGACAGCACCCCGCCGGCGAGCAGGCGCATGCCGGTCGCCATGCCGCGCATGATGACGTTCACGTCCCTGAAGTGGGCGTTGACGAGGGTGAAGGCCATCCAGTTCCAGTACGCCAGCGGGACCGACCGGTCGGCCCCCTGGTGGAAGCCGACGATCGCGATCGTGCCGCTCATGCGGGTGGTGTCGCCGCACGCCGTGAGCGCGCGCTGGGTGCCGGTGCACTCGAAGGTGACGTCGGCGCCGCGCCCGCCGGTGAGCGCGTGTACGACGTCGGGCAGCGACTCCCTGGTCACGTCCACGGTCCTGGTCGCGCCGAGCCGGGCGGCCCGCTCCAGGGCGTCGGCGCGCGCGTCCGCCACGATGAGCTGCCGTGGCCCGCGCAGGGCTGCCAGCTTCTGCACCAGGTTCCCCATGAACCCGGCCCCGATGACCACCACGTCGTCGCCGAGCCGGACGCCGGCGGCCTCCACGGCGTTGACCGCGCAGGCGAGGGGCTCGGCCAGTGCCTCGTCGAGCGGCCCCGACCCGGCGGGGAAGCAGTGCTCGGCGCGTACCGCGACGTACTCGGCGAAACCGCGCTCGGTCACCCACACGCCGACCCGGTCACCGGCAGAGAACGCGCTCACGTCGGCGCCGGCCTCGGCGACGACGCCGCTGACCTCGTGGCCCAGGTAGCGCGCCGCGCCCTGCGGCGGGCCGGTCAGCCACGGCTCCAGCTCCGAGGCGCACACGCCCGACGCCACGACCCTGACCAGCACCTCGTCAGGCCCGATCACCGGCACGGGAGCCTCCTCGACCACCCACTTCTCGCGCCCGCGCAGCGCCGCGATCCTCATGCCGGCTCCCCGTCGTGGAAGACGACGATCGTGTAGACGCCCAGCGTGTCCACCCGGACGACGTGCACGCCGTCCTCCTGCGTCACCTCCAGCGGCGTCCGCGTCCCGTCGCTCGCCACCGCGGTCGCGTGCGGCCTGGACTCGGGCAGCCGCACGCGCAGCGGCACGCCGGTCCGCACCCGCACGGCGTCCTCAGAGCGGTCGTAATCGTAGTTGACCAGGTGCAGCGCGTAGGAGCCGCCGGCCAGGCGGTGCAGGTTCGCGGCCACCGGCGCCGGGGTCTCCACCTGCCGCCCGTGCGGCAGCAGCTCGCCGAGCACGTCGTGGCGCGCGGCGCGGACGTTGTCGTGCCGCGGCAGCGCGTCCGCCACCCGATCGGTGACGACGACCGTCCCGCCGGCCGCCAGGTAGCGCCGGACGGCGGCGGCCTGGCCCTCGGTCAGCGCGAAGACGTCCGGCAGGATGACGGTCGAGTAGCGCAGCAGCCCGCTCCCGTCCGCCCGGTCGGGCGCGGTGACGCCGTCCGCCCAGATCACCACGTCGTACGGCACCGCGGACTCCGACAGCGTCCCCGTCACCACGCGGTACGGCACCACCACCGACTCGTCGCGGGCGTTGGCCGTGTTGTCGCTGACGTCCGCCTTGCCGATCAGCTCGCGCGTGCTGGCGACGCTGAAGACCACCGCGACCTCGTTGGCGGTCCGGCGCGCGAACAGCCCCTCGTGCCCGGCCAGGAAGTCCTGGATCTCGACGGCCAGGCCGTGCGGCGCGGAGAAGGAGTCCTCGATGACGCTGCCCATCCACGAGCCGTACGGCACCGACATGTTGACGCCCATCGCCGCCGCCTCGTACAGCGACAGCCGGAACAGGTCGTAGCCCTTGCCCTCCCCGAGCAGGCCGATCAGCTCGGGGACGACCCCGCCGTACGGGTTCTCGACCACGACGACGTCCTTGTCGCCGGCGAACGCCGCGACGTAGCGGTACCACTCGGGCTGCCGGTACGTCGTGTTCCGCATCTCGGTGATGACGAGATCGACGTCGTCGGCGAGCGCGAGGTACATCGGCTCGCAGTTGAAGAAGTTGCCGGAGACGATGATCTCCCGGCCCCGCGAACGGGCGTGGTCGCGGGCGTAGCCGGCCAGCTCGGCGAAGTACTTCTTGATCGACAGGCACTGGAAGGCGTAGTACTCGCCGAACAGCGGCGTGGACTCGCGGCCGGTCTTGAAGTCGTGGCCCTGGGCGAGCAGCCATTCGCCGTAGTGGAAGGTCTCCAGGTCCACCCCGTCGAGCGCCGGGTCCGCCTCGGGGAGCCGTTGCAGGTGGGCGCGGAAGCCCTTCATGCAGTCCTTGCAGAAGCAGGCGCCGTACTGGAAGGCCCCCATGGGCAGCTCGGCCTCGTCGAGCTGGATGCCGTCCACGCCGGCGTCGATCTGGATCCTGATCACGGCCTTGAGGTACTCGCGCCAGACCGGGTTGTTGCGGTCCATGTAGAAGCACTGGTGCTCGCGGTCGGGGCACTCCACCCAGTGGGCGTGGCAGGGCTCGCCGTGGATGTCGCGGGCCACGCACTCCTCGATGAGGTCGGTGACCGGCTCGCCGTCGGAGTTGACCAGCCCGCCGGGGAAGTAGTGCTCGACCGGCTTCCACAGCTTCGGGTAGCGGTTGGCGCTGAACTCGCGCAGCCCCATCCAGCCGCGCCTGCCCGCGCCGCGCAGCTCGTTGATGGCGAGGACGGCGTCCTCCTCCTCGGTCAGCTCGACGGGGAACTCCCAGCCCTGAGCCTCGAAGACGATGCCGAGCACCTTGATGCCCCGCTCGTGGCAGGCGGCGACGAACTCGCTGTCGTTGACGAAGCCGTAGAAGCGCGAGCGGGCGTCGACCGGGCCGAACGCCTCCTGTTCGAGGTAGGGCAGGGACAGCGAGCCGCCGCCCATGGACGCCCACACCAGCACGGTCGCGCGGTAGTCCTCAAGGTCGTCGATCATGCGCAGGCGGCGGGGCGGCAGGCTCGGGTGATAGCAGTGCTGGCGGGGGAACCAGGCGTCGAAGTAGACACCGCGGTGCATGGGCAGGGCCCTCCTAGACGTTGACGTGCGGGTCGAGGGTGCGCTGCGCGATGGTCAGGCCCTGGCGGACCCGCTCGGGGCTGCCGCTCCAGACCGGGTCCTCGTGCTCGACGGAGACGACGCCGTCGTACCCGTGCTGATGCAGCGCGTCGATCAGGCGCCGCCAGTCCACCTCGCCGAGCCCGGGGATGCGGTAGCGCCACCAGCCGCTCTCCCAGGGCCGCCGGTCGAGCACCCGGCCGAAGACGCCGTACCTGTCGCGGGCGGCGGCGTGCACCTCGACGTCCTTGGCCTGCACGTGCAGGATTTTGTCCGCGTGCGCCTCCAGCGCGGCCAGCGGGTCGATGCCGAGCCAGACCAGGTGCGAGGGGTCGTAGTTGAGCCACAGGCCGAGCTCGGCCAGCCGGCCCCACAGCTCGGGCGAGTAGGCGAGGTTGGCCGGGTAGCCGTCGGGGTGCCAGCCCTCCATCGGGCAGTTCTCGATGACGAGCCGGACGTCCCTGGCCGCGGCGTACTCGACCAGCGGCGGCAGCACCCGCTCGGCGAGCCGCAGGTTCTCCGCCACGGTCAGCGTCACGTCGCGGCCCACGAAGGTGCCGACCAGCCCCACGCCGAGCAGCTGCGCGGCGTCTACGCAGCGGCGCAGGTGCTCGTGCGTCGCCTCCCTGACCTCGAGGTCGGCGTGCAGGTTGTTCTCGTAGTACGCGACCGCCGACACGCTCAGGCCGTGCCGGTCGAGCATCGCGCTCACCCGGGCGGCGTCGTCCTTCCCGAACGACTCGACGTCCAGGTGACTGGCCTCCCAGTCGCGGCCGGGCCGGTCGGGCCAGGCGGCGATCTCCAGCGCGGCGTAGCCGTGGCCGCCGGCCCAGCGGGCGATGTCCTCCAGCGGCTCGCCAGGCAGGCAGGCGGTCAGCAGCCCCAGTCTCATCCGGCTCACCGGCCGGCCGGGACGTTGGCGTAGTCGTTGCCGGCCAGGTCACGTCCCCTGGCCAGCCAGATCTTCCAGCCCTCGTTCTGCGGGACGTCCTGCATCTTCACCGAGCTCGGGAAGTAGCGCATGGTGTAGCCGGTGCGGCGGGTGGCGCTGGTGTTGGCGCGGGCGCCGTGCACGATGCGGCCGTCGTGCATGGAGAACTCGCCGCGCCGCAGCTCGAAGGAGACCGCCTTCGACTCGTCCACGCCCGACAGCTCGGCGTGGAAGGTCTGCTCGGTCATGTCGGTCGGCCGGTAGCCGTCGGAGAAGCCGCCGTTGAGGTGCGAGCCGGGGATGACGCGCATGCAGCCGTTCTCCTTGAACGAGCCCTCCTCCAGCGCCAGCCAGATCGTGACGATGCTGTCGTACGTGTCGAAACGGCCCTCCCAGAACGCGCTGTCCTCGTGCCAGGGGGTCGCCCGGCCGGTGAAGGGGTCCTTCGAGATGAAGTGGCTCGACCACAGCGCGATGTCGGGGCCGATGAGCGGCTCGATCCAGTCGAGCACCTCGTCGCAGAGCAGGAAGTCCAGCAGCCGGGCGTCGCGGTAGTGCGGCGTGTCCAGCTCGTCGGAGAGCTTGTCGCCCTTGGCGCTCAGGTGCTCGTTGAAGATCAGTTCGAGCCGGGCCAGGCGCTCCTCGGTGAGCAGCTGACGGCCGGGCAGCAGGTAGCCGTTCGCGCGGAAGAAGGCGACGTCGGTGTCGGTCAGGGTGTCGGTCATCGCGGTGGCCCCTTTCCGGGGGTTGCGGTCACGGGGGGTCAGCTCTTGTCCAGGGCCCGGATGATGTCGATGAAGAGCTCCATGTCCTGCAGGTAGTCCTCGGGGGTCGTCTTCGGCGTCGCGCCGGTGGTGACGACCTCGTGGAAGTACTCGAGCTCATAGGTGTAGGGGTCCTTGAGGTGCGGGCGGCGCACCGAGCGCTCGTAGGAGTCGCCGTCGGTCAGCTCCAGGTGCAGCGTCGTCGGGAAGTGCCGCACGTACGGGGTGTCGTAGCGCACCTTCATCGTGCCGCTCGCGCCGTACACCTCGATGTAGGTGTCGTAGCGCAGCTGCTGGTCCACGCCCGTCTCGTACGTGACGGCGAAGTCGCCGTAATCGAGCAGGGCGACGACGTAGCCGCCGCTGCGCCACATCTTGGCCGCCGAGACCTCCTCGGGGCGGCCGAGCAGCTCGCGCATGGCCGACAGGTCGTGGCTGCCGAGGCCGCACAGCAGCCCGTACGTCCACTCCAGCTCCTGCGGGACGTCCCCGATCGCCTCCTTCACCAGCGCGGACCTGCGCGTCCACTTGTCGTCGATCGCCTCCTGGGGGACGTCGTCCGGGCGGTCGACGTAGGAGGTCTGGTCGACGATGAGCCGGTTCTCGCCGATCACGTCGTGCACCCGGGCGTAGCGGATCGGGCCGAGCTCGGGCAGCCGCTCGACCGCCTCGGTGAACGCCGGGGCGAAGCGCCGCATGTAGGCGACCATCACGGTCCTGCCCGACCGGTCGCGGGCGGCGATGATGTCCTGCGCCTCGCGGGGGCTGAGGCACATGGGCTTCTCGACGAGCACGTCGAGGCCCGCGTCGAGTGCCGCGATCGTGCAGTCGGCGTGGTATTCGTCGCTGTTCAGCACGATCACGCAGTCGAGGCCGCCGGCGGCGATCATCTCCCGGTAGTCGGTGTGGCGGCGCCCGACCCGATGGCGTTCGCCCATCCGCTCCAGCAGGCCGGGCGAGATGTCGCAGATCGCGGCGAGCTCGTAGCGGTCGGGCAGCGATTCGAGGACGGGCAGGTGGATGACCTGGGCGACCTCGCCCAGCCCGATGACGCCGACGCGCAGTTTGCTCAACTCTTCGCCTTTCGGTGTGGTGTCCCCCAGCGATGCAAATCGGTTTGCAGGGCCACGGTAAAGGGACGCGCACCGTCGGGTCAACGCCCGTGCGACGGGCGGGACCGCCCCCCATAGGCTGGTGGCCATGGCACAGGACCGCGCGAAGGGCGTCGGCCGCCCGCCGCGCCTCACCCTCGAGGCGATCCTGGCGGCGGCCGACCGCATCCTGCGCTCGGAGGGCCCGGAGAAGCTGTCGATGCGCCGGCTGGCCCAGGAGCTGGGCAGCGCGCCGATGACGCTCTACTACCACGTACGCGACAAGGACGAGCTGCTGCTGCTCCTGATGGAGGAGCAGGCCAAGGCCCTCCCCCGCCCCGAGCTGCCGGCGGATCCGCGCGAGCGGCTGCTGGCGGTGGCGGCCCTGCTGTACGAGGAGCTCGCCGAGCGGCTCTGGATCGTCGAGGTGCTGGCGGGCGGCGACCTCATCGCGCCCTCCGCGCTGTGGTTCGTCGAGGAGATGATCGACGCCGCCGTCGAGTGCGGCAACCCGCCTGAACGCGCGCTGTTCGTCTACCGGTCGATCTGGTTCTACATCGTCGGCGACCTGACGATCCGGGTGAAGGGCGCGCGCCGCCGGGCCGGCGTCCCCGCGTACGAGGACCGGGTGGTCGCCGGGCTGCGCGGCGGCACGCATCCGAGGCTGGCGGCGCTGGCCGGGCGCTGGGCCGAGCTCAACGCCCGCGACACGCACCGGGAGGCGCTGGCGGCGCTCATCGACGGTCTGCTGCGCTGACCGCCCAGAACGCGGCGTACCGGCCGCCCAGGCGCACCAGCTCGTCGTGGCCGCCTTCCTCCGCCACCCGGCCGCCGTCGAGGACCACGATGCGGTCGGCCCGCCGTACCGTCCGCATGCGGTGCGCGACCATCACCACCGTGCGGCCGGCCATCAGCCGCTCGATGCCCGCGTGCACCGCGGCCTCGCTGACCGGGTCGAGCGCGGAGGTCACCTCGTCGAGCAGCACGATGGGGGCGTCCTTGAGCAGCGCCCGCGCGATCGAGACGCGCTGGCGCTCGCCGCCGGACAGCAGCGCGCCGCCCTCGCCGACGTGCGCCGACCAGCCGCCGGGCAGGCGTTCGACGACCTCGTCCAGCCGGGCCGCCCGCGCCGCCGCCCTGACCTCGGCGTCGGTGGCGCCGGGGCGGCCGAGCCTGACGTTCTCCTCGATGGTGCCGTCGAAGAGGTAGACGTCCTGGAAGACGATGGCGACGCGGGACATGAGAGCCTCGGCGCCGATGTCGCGCACGTCCACGCCGCCGACCTTTACGGCGCCCGCGTCCACGTCGTAGAAGCGGGCGAGCAGGTGCAGCAGCGTGCTCTTGCCCGCGCCCGACGGCCCGACCACGGCGAGCCGCTCGCCCTGCGCCACGGTCAGCGACACGCCGTCCAGCACCGTGCGGCCGCCATGCCTGAAGGTGACCGCCTCGAGCTCCAGGTCATGCCGGTCGGGGAGGACCGGCGTCGCGGGCTCGGGCAGCGGTTCGGTGCGCAGCACGGCGTCCAGCCGGTCCAGCTCGGCGCGCGCGGCGCGCAACTTGCCGCCGATCTCCGACAGCGACAGCAGCGGGTCGGCGCAGCGGGCCGCCAGCACCAGGATCGCCAGCAGCTCGGCGGCGCCGATGCTCCCGCCCAGCGCCAGGTAGGCACCGAGTGCCAGCAGCGAGGTGAAGACCACCTGCACGGTGAGCGTCAAGCCCACGGCGGCGGGCACCGTGGCCAGCACCGTGGCGCGGGAGGCCCGCCGCACGCCCCGGAGCGCGTCGTCGAGCAGCGCGAACCGCTCACCGCTCCGGCCGCCCGCCCGCAGCACCGGCTGGGCCTGGAGGAACTCGATGACCCGGCCGGTCGCCTCCTTGTCGCGCTCGTGCCGGTCGGCGTCGGCGGCCGCCGTCGCGCGGGCGGCCCGCGCCTGCACCACCGCGACGGCGGGCGCCGCGGCGAGCGCGGCCAGGCCCATCCGCCAGTCGAACGCGGTCATCACGGCCACGATCGTCAGCGGCGTCACCAGCGCGGAGACGAACGGCCCCAGCAGGTGCGCGGCCACGCCCATCGCCTGGAGCAGGCCGCGGCCCGCCATGACGGAGACCTCGCCGACGCGGGTGGTGTCGTACCAGCCGATGGGCAGCCTCGCCAGGTGCTCCCCGAGGCGGTGGTACATGCCGCGCAGCAGGGTGGTGCCGACGCGCATGCCGGACAGGTCGGCGGCGTAGCGCAGCACGGCGTAGCCGGCCACCGCCGCGCCGAACGCGACCAGCCAGGGCGTGGCCGGCTCGCCCCCGAGCAGCGCCCGCAGGACGGGGACGAGCAGCGCGTACGCCAGGCCCTCCGCGACGGCGGCCACCGTCATCAGGGCCAGGGTGCGGCGCATCGGGCGGGCGTAGGCGTCGCCCAGCACCCGCAGCAGCGTGGTGATCATCGCAGCTCCTCCTCTTGGCGCGCGGGATTCCGGGCGTGCCAGAAGGCGGCGAACCTGCCGCCGCGCTCCAGCAGCTCGGCGGGCGCTCCCCGCTCGGTGATCACGCCGTCCTCCAGCAGGACGACGGTGTCGGCGCCGGCCACGGTCTCCTGGCGGTGGGCGATGACCAGGATCGTCCGGTCGCCGCCGAGGCCGGCGAGCGCGCGGCGTACCGCCTGCTCGGTCTCCGGGTCGGCGAAGGAGGTGGCCTCGTCGAGCACCAGGACGGGCGCGTCGGCCAGCAGCGCGCGGGCGAGCGCGACGCGCTGCGCCTCGCCACCCGACAGCCGCGCCTCCTCGCCGATCACGGTGTCGTAGCCGCGCGGCAGCTCCATGACCCGGTCGTGGATGCCGGCCAGCCGGGCGGCGCGGACGACGGCGTCGCGGCTCGCGTACGGCACCGCGAGCGCGATGTTGTCGGCGACCGGCGCGCGCAGCAGCCGCACGTCCTGGAAGACGAACGCGACCCGCCGGTAGAGCTCGTCAGCGTCGATGTCGCGCAGGTCGGCGCCGCCCAGCAGGACCGCGCCGTGCTCCGGGTCGAAGAACCGCGGCAGCAGCTGGACCAGCGTGGACTTCCCGCCGCCCGACGGGCCCACCACGGCGGTCGTGGTGCCGGGCTCCAGCACCAGGTCGACGCCGCGCAGCACCTCATGGCCCGGCTCGTAGCCGAAGCGCACGCCGCGCAGCTCCACCCGGTGCCCGTGCGGCGTGACGAGGGCGGCGGGCTCGGGCAGGGGGCGTACGGCGAGCACGTCCTTGACCCGGCCGAGCGCGCGGCCCGCGGCGGTCAGGTCGTCGAAGCCGTGGCCGAGCGCCGCCACAGGGGCGGTCAGCCCCAGCCCGAGCAGCAGGAACGGCAGCAGGTCAGCCGGGGCCAGGCCGCCCTCTGAGATGAGCGCGGCGCCGCCGGTCAGCACGACCAGCAGCACGAACGGCGGCGACAGCGCGAGCTGCATCCCGGCGGCGACCAGCGACATCCCCCGCACCCAGCGCACGAAGGTGGCGATGAAGTCGTCCACGGCGACGAGGAAGGCGCGGTGGGCGCGTCCCGACCCGCCGAACGCCTTCACCACCGCGATCCCCTGCACGAACTCGACCACGGAGCCCGCGATGCGCCCCATCGCCGCGTCGAACTCCTCCTGCTCGCGCGCCCTGGCGGGCAGCATGAGCAGCGGCACCAGCGCGAGGGCGAGCGCGACCGGGATCAGCGTGACGAGCGTGAGCCGCCAGTCGATCGTGAGCAGGTAGACCAGCGACGCGGCCGGCACCACGAACGCCGCCACCAGCTCGCCCGGGGCGTGGGCGATGAGCGGGTGCACGGCGCTGACGTCCTCGCCTGCCACCTTGGCCAGCTCGCCGGTGCTGCGGCGGGACAGCCAGCCGATCGGCGCCCGGCCGAGCCGCGCGGCCAGCCTCCGGCGCAGCGCGAGCTGCACGTCGGCGTCGAGGACGTGCCCGAGCCCCGACGAGGCGGCGGTGCACACGAGCCGGACCAGCAGTCCCGCGGCGCCCGCGATCACGACCGTCCGCACGTGGCCGGGGTCGGCCGGGCCGGGCGCGAGCAGGGTGCGGCCCAGCTCGACGACCGCGAGCAGCGGCGCCAGACCGGCCAGCGCGCCGGCGATCTGGAGGGTCACGACGGCGGCAAAGGCCGGGAGGTGCGGGCGCAGCAGGGTGGTCATGCTCGCGTCGTCCGCGGGGTCACGGACGCGTTCGCGCCGCGTCGCCGGCGGCGCGGAGTCGATGGCGGTCATCGCGCTCCCTTTCATTTTCGTACGCGTACGAATAAGGGTACGCGAGGAGGCCCGCCGACGCGCGAGCCGTGGGGAAGGGCCGTCTGCGCAGGAAGGGGCCGGAGCGGGCGCCGGTGTCAGGGAAGACGGCGGGGCGGCCGCCGGCGTCAGGGACTTGCGGCGGGGCGGGCGCCGGCGTCAGGGACCGTGGCGGAAGGCGCGGCGGTAGGCGGCGGGGGTGATGCCGCGGCGGGCGGCGAAGTGGTGCCGCAGGGTGTCCGCGCCGCCGAACCCGGCCCGCGCCGCCACCGCGTCCACGCTCAGGTCGGTGGTCTCCAGCAGCTCCTCGGCGAGCCGCAACCGGTGCTCCAGCAGCCAGCGGTGCGGCGCGGTGCCGGTCAGCGCCTTGAACCGGCGGGCGAACGTCCGCGGCGACATGGCGGCGCGCGCCGCGAGCGTGTCCACGGTGAGCGGCTCGTCGAGGTGCCGCAGCATCCAGTCGAGCAGCTCCGACAGCTCGTACGGCGTGCGCGGCGGCGGCATGGGCGCCTCGACGTACTGGGCCTGGCCGCCGGAGCGGTGCGCGGGCACCACGAGGCGCCTGGCCAGGGCGTTGGCCGTGGCGGCGCCGTACTCCACTCTCATGAGGTGCAGGCAGGCGTCGATCCCGGCCGCCGCACCCGCGCTGCTGAGCACGGGGCCGTCGGAGACGTACAGGATGTCCGGCTCGACCTGGACGCGCGGATAGGTGCGGGCGAGCAGCCCGGCGAACTGCCAGTGCGTGGTGGCCCGCCGCCCGTCGAGCAGTCCCGCGGCGGCGGCGAGGAAGGCGCCGGTGCAGACGGTCAGCACCCGCGCGCCGCGGTCCGCCGCCGCGCGCAGGGCGTCCAGCAGCGGCTCGGGCACGGGTGCGGTGAGCGCCGGCCAGGCGGGCACGGTCACCAGGTCGGCGCGGGCGACGCGATCGAGCCCGTGCTCGACCCGTACGGCGAACCCCGACGTCGTCGGAACCATGCCGGGCTCCGCCGCGCAGAGCGCGAAGTCGTGAACGGGCAGCCCGTCGTCGGCGCGGTCGAGACCGAACACCTGGCAGACGATCCCCAGCTCGAACGTGGCGGCCACGTCTCCGACCACGGCGACGACATCCCGGATCACGCCTCGGAGTATGGCAGGAAATTCCGGTATATGGGCGTTCCTGCCACTCCCCCGCCACCCGCTTGTCCCGCGACGCTGAGACGCATGACCCTCACCACGCACCTGCCCTTCCCCCTGCCGGGCCAGGGCCGCTCCGAGATCGCCGTCCCCGCGCCGGGGCCAGGGCCGCAGCGCTGGGCCGGCGCGCCGAGCGCCGCGCTCGACGACGACGGCACGTACGTGCTCGCCTACCGGGTGCGCGACATCAAGAACCACAAGGCCATCACCGACTCCGCCGACACCGACACCGACACCGACACCGACACCGACACCGACACCGACACCGACAACCACGACACCACAGCCCTCTCCACCAATGCCGAGGACCACAACGTCATCGCCCGCTCCGCCGACGGCGAGCGCTTCACCACGGTCGCGCTGCTGCCCCGCGACCGGTTCCGCGCGGCCATGGTGGAGCGCCCCGCCCTGGTCCGCACGCCGTCGGGCCGCTGGCGCCTGTACGTCAGCTGCGCCACACCCGGGACCAAGCACTGGTGGATCGGCGTGCTGGAGGCCGACTCACCGGAGGGCCTGGCGACGGCCGGCATGCGCACGGTCTTCGCGGGCGACGCACGCACCGGCGTCAAGGACCCGGTGATTCGCCACGACGGCCGGACCTGGCAGGCGTGGCTCTGCTGCCACCCGCTCGACGTGCCGGGCGCCGAGGACCGCATGAGCACCGCGTACGCGACCAGCCAGGACGGGCTGACCTGGCGCTGGCACGGCACGGTCCTGACCGGCCGCCCCGGCACCTGGGACGCCCGCGGCGCCCGCCTGACGAGCGTGCTGCCGGACGGCCGCGCCTGCTACGACGGCCGCGCCTCGGCCGCCGAGAACTGGCGCGAACGAACGGGCCTGGCCGTGCCCGGCGCATCGGGCCTCCTGACGCCGGTGGCGGGCGGCCCCGTCGCGGACGTCCGCTACCTGGAGGTCCTCCCCCTCCCCGACGGCACCCACCGCCTCTACTACGAGTCCCGCCGCCCGGACGGCAGCCACGACCTGCGCACGGAGCTGATCCCGCCGCCGAACCGCCCCTCATGACGCGCGACCCCGGCCACCTCCAAGGGGGCCGGGGCGTGGACGCACGCTCCTAAGGTGTCGCCTTATATTCCTCGACACCGCAGTGCCGTCCTCCTTGCCTATCGTGCAGACCTTCTTCGGGTTGGCCAGGTCGGGCGCCGTGTCGCATTCCTGAGTTTCGACTCGGTCTCCTTCTTCTCGCAGCACTGACGTTTCCAGCCGCCGCGCTTCCCCTTGCAGGAGAGGCACTTCCTGCCGAAGCCGCTCGTCATCCCTTTGCACTGGGCAGCACGCAACAGCTTCTTCAGCTCGGCGACATCATGGTCACGGCCGAAGAACTTCGCGCCGTCATCCCGGCGAAACGGCTGGGCCAACGAAGGTGTGAGCGCCTCTGCCGCTGAACGTCATGGGACACTCCGCCGATCAAGTCAAGGCACGTCGATCCATCCACCGAGCGGATTGATTGTCAGACTTGCCCCGATTTCGGTTGACCGAACTCCGCTACGTCCGGCGAGAAGCAATGCTTGAGCTTCGATTCGATTCTTGCGACACCTTTCCGCCGAGAAAAACGTAGGATCGGCGACAAGGTAGATAGGAGGGCGGGCAAAGGTGAATGAGCGGGTCGGAAAACAGTCGACACCTCCTATCTGGGGCAAGCGCATGCCAGGGCGCAACAAACATTTCACCGGACGCGAGAGCCTGCTCGACGAGCTGCGGGCGAGCCTGGAGAGCAGCACCACTGCCGCCGTCGTCCCCCTCCCCCAGGCGCTGCAAGGGCTCGGCGGGGTGGGCAAGACCCAGCTCGCGATCGAGTACGCCTGGCGCTTCCGTAACTACTACGACCTCGTTTGGTGGATACCCGCAGACCAGCCGATGCTGGTGCCCAGCACGCTGGCCGACCTCACCAACGAGCTCAAGCTGCCCTCCGCCAGCAGCACCGGCATCGAGGAAGCGGCCGCCGCGGTCCGCGAGGCCCTTGAGCGCGGTGATCCCATCGACCGATGGCTGCTCATTTTCGACAATGCCGACGGACCCGAGGACATTCGGGAGTTCATCCCGCAGGGTGGCGCCGGCCACGTGCTCATCACCTCGCGTAACAGCCGGTGGAGCGGCGTGGCGGAGACCGTCCCCGTAGATGTTTTCTCCACCTCCGAGAGCGTCGCCTTCCTCCGCAAGCGTCTGCAACGCGACGTGGCGCAGAAGGAGGCCGAACGTCTGGCGGGCGAACTCGGAGATCTTCCTCTCGCCCTCGAACAGGCCGCAGCCCTGCAGGCCATGACCGGCATGTCCACCGACGAGTACGTCGAGTTGCTGACCGAGCAGACCAGGGCGCTGCTCGACATGAACAAGTCCACCGAATATCCGCACTCGATGACGGCGGCCTGGCAGCTGTCGGTGATGGAGATCGAGAACCGCCTGCCCGCCGCCGCCGAGGTCCTGCGCTGCCTGGCCTTCTTCGGTCCAGACCCGATTCCCCGCGATGTCTTCCGCCGCGGCAACAAGAGCGGTGCCCAGCGTATGGGGCCGATCCTGTCCGACCCCCTCACGCTCAACCAGGCGTTCGCCGAGCTCAGCCGGTTCGCACTGGTCAAGATCGAGATGGAGGCGGGCGCCGTCCTGGTGCACCGGCTGGTGCAGGCGCTGCTGCGCGACTCGCTCGAACCGGACGAGCGCGACCAGATCCGCCACGAGGTGCACCAGCTCCTGGCCACCGGATCGCCGAGCGACCCGGAGAACACCCAGAACCGGGACGCGTACGCGACTCTCCTGCCCCACGTGCGACCGTCCGGCATGATCGCCTGCAACGACGAGGCCGTGCAACGCTTCGGCGTCGACATCGTTCGCTACCTCCACCAGACGGCCAACTACAACTCCGCCAAGGCCTTCGGTGAGGAGTTCCTTCAGAACTGGACCGCAGAGGGTGGTCCATACAACCGGAACGTGCTGAGCCTGCGCCGGAACGTCGGCCCGCTCCTGTGGCTGACCGGCGCCTATGACGAGTCGTACGCCATGAACGAGGAGACCCTCGACCTCATGCGGAAGGAACTCGGCCCCGACGACGAGGAGACGCTCTGTCAGACCTTGATCTACGCGGCCGACCTCCGCTCGCAGGGCAACTTCAACGAGGCCCTGGCCCAGGACAAGCGGTCACTGCAAGCGCACGAGGAGAAGTTCGGCCCGTACGCCCCGCAGACGCTGCGCGTGATCAACAATATGGCGCTCGATCATGCCCTGCTGACGCGCTATGACGAGGCGTTCGAACTGCAACAGCTCGCGTTCCTGGAGCAGAGCAGCGCCCTCGAGGGCGTTAGCAAGTGGGACGTGCAGTCGAGCTGGAACGGCCTGACCTGCATCGCACGCCTGGTCGGCGACGACGCCAGAGCCGTGGACCTGGGTGAGGAGGCCTACGCGCACGGCATTCGCGAGCTGCAGATAGAACACGCGCTCACCCTCGCCGCCGCTCGTGACCTGTCGATCGCCAAACGCCGCAACGGTGACCTGGAGGGAGCGCTGGAGCTCGTCCAGGAGACGCACGGCCGATTGATGAAGCTGTACGGTCCCGACGACCCCGAGACGATGGCCGCCGCGGTCGCGCTCAGCAACACGTTACGCCAGGCCGGTGAGCCGCAGGAGGCCATGAAACTGGCCCGGGAGGTGCTCCCCCGCTATCAGCGCAGGTTCGGCTTCGACCACCCGTTCACGTACGGCTGCATGATCAATCTGGCCCTGTTCTACCGGCTGCGCGGCGACGCCAAGCGGGCCATGGAGATGGACGAGGAAGCCCGCAAAGGGCTGCTCGCCAAGATCGGCCCCGATCACGCTTACACCTTCAGCAGCGTCATCAACCTCGCCGACGACCTCGCCGCCCTGGGCGAGCACGAGAAGGCGCGCGAGCTGGACGAGAAGAATCTGGAGCAGATCCGAGCCTTCTACGGCGACGAGAACCTGCTGTCGATGGCCGCCGCCGTCAACCTCTCCATCGACCTGCGCACGGCCGGCGAGATGACGCAAAGCGAGGAGCTTTACGCGGGCGCCATGGCTCTCTACGAGCGGATGTTGCCACCCGACCACCCTGAGCGGCTGGTCGCAGCAAGGGGCGAACGATTCAACTGGGACTTCGACCCGTTCAGCCTGTAGTGACGCTCGTGAGACGAGGTCGAGGCATCCCAGCCGATCAGCGGAATTTTTGCGCCAAAGCCCTTCAAGCGCCGCCCAGAGGTTCGGACTACCGGGAGCGCTCTCCGATCACGGCGACCGCCGGGCGATTTCTAAGCGACGGATGAAAATTTCACCGCATCCAACGCATTACGGGTGCGCTCGTTGGTCTTCTCGTGCTGGTGGCATACAAAAGGAACAGATTGGGACCGATGGTGGTACGACCGGAAATAGTGGGCCTGTGGACCGGTGGTCATCGGTGATCGCATAATGCGCCGAGCTTTTCCTCGAAGAGATGAGGTGTGACTTGGCAGCACGTTCCACGGTCCGGCGCGTGGTGAGGGCGATGGCGGTCGTCGTCGCGGCGCTGGCCGCCGTCTTCCTGCCGCTCTCCCCCGCGCACGCGGCGTACGGGCCCGACCAGCCCGTCTACATCCAGCTGAACGCGACCGACCCCAGCAACACCGGGCTCGCCCGGCTGGAGGGCACGATCGCGTTCGACGACGGGGACACGATGTTCCGCTACGCGGTGCGGCTGTGCTGGCTGCATGCCTATCCCGCGCCCAACCTGCGGATCTACGTCAACGGCAGCACCCAGATCTGGCCGGTGTCGACCGGGACGACGTCCACGCCGGGCTGCCAGATGACCACCCTGTACGCCGCCGAGGTCGCCCACGGTGCCGCCGTCGCCAACGTGCGCTTCGAGGTGACCGGGGGCTGGTTCTACCCGGGCAGCCAGTACAACACCCGCACCAAGTCGTACACGTCGGACAACCCGTTCACGTGATGCCGCGACAGGGCCGCGGCGCGGGCGGCCGGGGACGGGTCCGCGTGGCGCGTGGCGCCCGCGGTCCCGTCGCACCCACCGCTTGCACCGCGGCCCTGTCGTGCGTACGAGCACCGCTCGCGCATTAGCGCAGCTCGTTCGGCCACCACCAGCGGCCGTCGTTCCTCACGGGCTCGTTCTCCTCGATCTCTTCCTCGATCGGCGGCTGCTCTTCCTCGTTGACCTCGGGCTCGACCTCGCGCTGCGGCAGGACCCGCTCGTGGCGGTGGTGGCGCATCTCGTGGTGGCGGCGGTTCTTGTTGTGGTTGCGGTTGTGGATGATCACCCTGATCCGCGGCATGTGGTACCGCGGGTTGTGCAGGATGGGCTTCTCCCTCGGGACGTGGCGCACCTTGGTGACGTGGCGCACCGGCGCCGCCGGGGCGGGCGGGCCGCCGGCCTGAACGGTGTGGAAGCCCGCGCTCGCGGAGGCCACACCCTGGGCCACTGGAAGGAAGATGACGCTGGAGGCGGCGGCGGCCACGGCCAGCATGGCGTACCGTCCGCGACGAGACGCGCGCGCTTGGCGAATGTTGGTATTCACTGCTCTCGTTTCCTTGCCTGGATAAATCGGCCAGAATCCGGCACCCGCACTTTTGTCGGGACACCTAGACGCAAGCAGACGTACCCATGCAGATGTTCTCAGTTACCTCCTTAAACCCAAACAACCCGTCAAAACCCACAGATTGCATTCAATAACAGGACGCTCACCCGGCCCCAGAAGGCGACTGGAAGCGCTTCGTGGAAGGGGTTTTTGAGCTGGAACCACCGGCGCGCCGAGGTCACCTGAGCGAGTGGGATCGGGAGCCCCGCAAGGCGGCCGGAGTGGCCTGGCGTCGGTGGGCTCGCTCAGCGGACGGTCCAGTCCTCCTTGGACGGCGGGTACGCGAACGTCTGGCTGCCGCGCCAGCCCTCGCCCTCGATGCGGTAATCGTGGGCGGCCTCATCGGCGACGTGATCGGGGCCGACGTCCAGGGTGTCCGCCGTGGACCAGCGGCCGCCGACCTGGTGCTGGACGTCGTACCGGAACTCGTTGAAGCCGTCGTTGTGCGAGGCGAACGTGTTCACGATGGTGAGGGCGCGCCGGCCGGCGGTCACCTCAGGGGGAAGGTCCACCACCTGGTCGCGCCACTTGTAGACGTCGTCGCCGAGCAGCGGCGGCCAGACGCCGGCGGGGAGGCCGTTCACCGTGATGGTGGCCTGCTGGAGGGGGACGCCCACGTCGAGGCGGCGGATCAGGCGCACGCCGGTGTTGGCCGGGGAGACCCGCACCGTGAACCGGCTCCACCCGCCCGGACCGAACGCCCGCCCGTCGTCGGTGACGATACGGCCCACGACGGTACGGCGCGGCGGCGGATCGACCCGGTGCAGGCCGATGACGACCACCGCGGTCACCCCTGCCGCCACCACCGCCGCCAGCACAGTGGCCACGGCCACCTTGCCCCAGCCTCGCCCGGGCGAGCGGCCCGCCACGGGCATCACCTCGCCGGCGATCAGAGCCGCACCCGACACGAAAGCCCCGCCCGCCGCACCGCCGGGGACGAGGGGCGCCTCAGCGTAGGTGAGTGCCTTCGACGGCGCGCCGTGGGTGAGCTCTCCACCGGGCGTGAGAGCCTCACCGTCGGAACCGACACCGCCCGCAGCCGCGCCCGCCTCGCCGGGGACCGCGGCGGCCGTCCCGCCACGCGCCGCGTCCTCCGTGGTCACGGGCAACCGCCCCACCCGTACGCGCTCCCAGGCCCGCTCCCACCCCGGCAGCCGCTCCTCGGGCACCCGGCAAGCCCGCAGGAACGCCAGCATCACCGCCTTCTTCGGGAACCGCCGCCCGGCCAGCATGTCGGCGCACGTGGCGCGGGGCAGGCGGGTGCCGCCCAGCTTGCCGGCCCGCGACTCCAGCTCGCGCAGCGACGCGTCGGCCCGCGCGAACTCCTCGGCCAGCAGCCTCACCAGCTCCTCGTGCGAGGTCACCGCCGCCAGCGCGTCGACGTCGCCGCGACGCTCCATACCTCCTTGCAGATCCGCGCTCATCGCCCCTCTGTCTCGTCCGCCAGTCCTTGCGGAAAGTTTACGATCCATCACTCTCCGCGTCCGAGTCTGGCCGAATCCGTCCGAAGTCCTGTTGGACACCTCACCGCCACGACTTCACTGACGATCGTCTCCCGCCGCCCGGCGGGAGCGAGCAGCACGAAGGAGAACCACCATGACCAGGACGAACACCGCACGACGCGTGGTACTCGCCGCCTCGATCGGCGCGATCCTGCTCGCGGGCGGCACGGCGGCGGTGCCGGCCGGGGCGGCGGCAGCGGCCGGGGCGGCGGCAGCGGCCGCGCGCAACCCGTGCGGGCTGTACCGGGACAACGACCAGGCGATGTACAAGAACTGCTCGCAGGCCAACGAGAACCTGTTCGTGACCCGCATCGTCTCGTCGAACACCTACCACTGCGTCACGCCGGGCAGCGTCGCCCACCTGGGCAGCTGGAACAACGTCTTCAGGGTCTACCACCGCGGCACCTGCTGACCGGAGCCGAACTCGGGGGCCGGGCCCGGCGCGTGCGACCACGCGCCGGGCCCGCCCGCATTCACCGCAGTTAATCGAATAAATCCGGAAATAGCGCTGGAAGGCGCATTCCGGCAACCCGCGAATACCGGCAGCGCGATCGCCTGTCGGCGGAACACGGCGGCACCCCGCCCGATAAGACCGGACGGGGTGCGCAGGTAGGACGTCAGGTGGCGTCGTGGTGGTGACGGACGCGGGCGTCGTCGTCGCGGCGCTGACGCGGGTCGTCCTCGCGGCGCTGATGCGGTACGGCGACGTCGGCGCCGCGCGGCCCCAGGTACGGGTCCGTGGCGCGCAGGCCGGCCGTGGCGACCACGCGGCTGATGTCGCTGGGCGTGATCAGGCCGACGAGGTGCCCGTCGGGGTCGAGGACGACGGCGCGGCCGTCCGCGCAGCCGTCCATGCGGCCGAGCAGATCCGTCAGCGGCTCGTCAGGACGCGCCTGGGGCACCTCGTGCGGCGGGCAGGCGATGTCGCCCAGCCGGGTGGCCGCGCGGGCCTCGGGAGGCACCCGGCGGATGCGGTTGAGCGTGACCAGCCCGGTGAACACGCCGAGCCGGTCCACCAGCGGGTACGTCGACAGCCGATGCCGCATGACCACCCGATCGATCAGCCCCGCCACGGTCTCCTCGGGGTGGGCGGTGACGGGCCTGCCCGACATGACGTCGCCGACGCGCAGCCCGTACAGGGCGTTGCCGAGCTGGGTCTGCTGTTCCTCGGCGGTGGCGGCGTTCACCAGGAACAGGCCGATGAGGGCCAGCCACAGCCCCTGGAACCCGAGCCCGGTGACGACCTGGAGGAAGCCGAGGGCGATGAGCGCGTACCCGAAGACCCGGCCGGCTCGGGCCGCCACGACGGCCGCCCGCGTACGGTCGCCCCAGCGCGCCCACAGGGCGGCCCGCAGGACCCGTCCGCCGTCGAGCGGCGCAGCCGGGACGAGGTTGAAGATCGCCAGCAGGACGTTGACCCCGGCCAGGTACCAGAAGATGCCGGCCAGCAGCGGCACCCCCGTCACGGCGCCGGCGAGCACCGCGACGGCCGCCGACACCACGCCGGCCAGGAGGCTCGTCAGCGGCCCCACGACCGCGATCTTCAGGTCGGCGCCCGGCGTACGCGGCTCGCCGCGCAGCTCGGCGACACCGCCGAGCAGCCACAGGGTGATCTGCGACACCTCGATGCCGTGGCGGCGTGCGGTCACCGCGTGGGCCAGCTCGTGGGCGAGCAGCGAGGCCATGAACAGGACGGCGGCGACCAGCCCGGCCAGCAGGTAGACCGCCGGAGAGTGGCCGGGGAAGACGACCGGGAACCGCCCGAACGCCAGCCCTGCGACCAGGATGACGACGATGACCAGCACGCTGATGTTGAGCCCGACCCGGACTCCGGCGACGCGGCCAAGAGGAATCGAGGAGCGCATCTTCCCTCCCGAGAGAAGGCTGTCGCCGTCACTTACCCTCAGTCCGCCGCAGGTCACCTGCCCCGCCGTGAGGCCCCACCGCAAAGGCGGGGCCCGCGCGAGGGCCGCAGCCACCGGTAGGGCCTCACCCAGAGGCGGCTCCCCAGATACGCCCGAGGCCGGCGCACAGGCCGGGCCGCACGAACGCTGGGACCGACGCGAAGGCGAAGACTCGCACGAAGGCCGGGCCACCGGCCCGCGTCCGGAGGCGGGTCGCTGGAGGGTCACCGTTCGGGCGGGCCGGTCCTGGCGGGCGGCGGGCTGTCGCGGTCGTCGAGGTCGGTGCCGTGCCCATCCCCGTACCCGTGCCCGTCGCCATGAGGACCGTGCCCGTCCCCGTGCCCGTCCCCGTGCCCGGCGCCCAGCCGGATCTTCTCTCCCCCGTACGCCCGGCTCATCTTCACCCTGAGCCGGCCGAGCGGCCCGCGCGCGACCTCGGGCGGCACCCCGTCCCCGTCCGGCGCGGACGGCAGCATCGGGACGGGGGTCTTGCCCCGTACGTGCGCCTCGATGTCGTCCGACGGTTTCGTGTGCACCTCGATGAACTCCCCGTGCGGCAGCCGCTGGATGACCCCCGACTCGACGCCGTGCGCGGTCACGGACGCGTCGGAGCGCTGCAGGCCGAGGCAGATGCGGTAGGTGATCCAGTACGCCAGCGCGGGGCCGATGAAGATGAGCGCGCGCCCGATGTACGTCGTCCAGTTGAGGCTGACGTGGAAGTTGGCGGCGAACAGGTCGTTGGCGCCGAGCAGCCACAGCACCCCGTAGAAGGTGATGGCGGAGATGCCGATGGCGGTGCGGTGCGGGTTGTTGCGGGGCCGGTCGGCGATGTGGTGCTCGCGCCGGTCGCCGGTGACCCATCGTTCCAGGAACGGGAAGAGCACGAGCCCTGTGATGATCAGACCGAGGGGCACGAGGGCCGGGATGAGGACGCTGAGCGGCAGCGTCCCGCCGGCGGTGCCGAACAGGTTGATCTCCCAGGGCGGCATGAGGCGCAGCGAGCCCTCCAGGAAGCCCATGTACCAGTCGGGCTGGGAGCCGGCGGAGATGTCGGCCGGCGTGTAGGGGCCGAACAGCCAGATGGGGTTGATCTGCGCGAACGTCGCGAGCCCGCACACCACCGCGAGCGTGAACAGCAGGTACGCTCCCGACTTGCCCATGAAGGCGGGCAGCAGCGGCGCGCCCACCACGTTCCGCTCGGTACGTCCCTTGCCCGGCATCTGGGTGTGCTTCTGCACCCACATCAGGACGAGGTGGGCGGTGATGAGCGCGAGCAGGATGCCGGGGATGAGCAGGATGTGCAGGGCGTAGAAGCGTTCGATGACGGTCTCGCCGGGATATTCGCCGTTGAAGAGGAAGAACGACACGTACGTGCCGACCAGCGGGATCGACTGCAGCACGCCCTGCGTGATCCGCAGCCCGGCGCCCGACAGCAGGTCGTCGGGCAGCGAGTAGCCGGTCAGGCCCTCGAACAGCGACAGCGTGAACAGGCCGATGCCGATCAGCCAGTTGATCTCGCGCGGCTTGCGGTAGGCGCCGGTGAAGAACACCCGCAGCATGTGGACGACCAGGCTGGCCACGAACAGCAGGGCCGCCCAGTGGTGGATCTGCCGCATCAGCAGGCCGCCGCGCACCTCGAAGCTGATCTCCAGCGTCGACGCGTACGCCTCGGACATCTGCACGCCGAGCAGCGGCGCGTACGGGCCGTCGTAGATGACGTGGCCCATGCTGGGACGGAACCAGAAGGTGAGGAACGTCCCGGTCAGCAGCAGGATGATGAACGTGTAGAGCGCGATCTCGCCCAGCAGGAACGACCAGTGGTCGGGGAAGATCTTGCGCAGGTTGCGCTTGAGGAAGTTCGCGCCGCCGATGCGGTCGTCAAGGAACCTGGCCGGCCCGCTGATGAACTTCGGCGGTGTCTCCATCGATGGCCTCCCCATAGCCGCGGCCCCGGCAGGACGATCTCAGGCCCCCGTGATCGCCTGCCCCCACGCTGGAACCGCCGGGGCAACTGGTAAGGCGGCTGCCCCCGATCTCCTCCACGAAAACACAAGCCCCAGCAAGGACTTTCCCGCCGAGCAGCGCACCGGCCCTGGGGCCGGAGGGCGGGCGAGGCGAAGGGCGGGCGAGGCGAAGGGCGGTTTGCCCATGGGTGTGACGGGCAGCCGCGCAACCATGAGAACCACATCCACGATCACCGTGCGCACGCGCCGCCACCGCGCCCGCGGCTGGAAGCGGCGGGGGCTGCTCCTGGCGGGCGCGGCCGGGGCGGGGGCGGCCGCGATGGCGGCCAGGCGGGCGTTGCGCAACCGGCGTCCAGGTGCCGTCCCCTGGTACGCGGTCACCGTCGAGGTCGACCCCGCCGAGCTGACCGGCAGGGAGCGGCCGGACCTGCTCGCCCGGCTGGCCGAGCGGCACGAGGTGCGCATCACGCGGGCGCCGGGCGGCCGGGGCACCGAGATCGCGGTCCGCACCGCCGACGGCGCGACCAGGGAGCAGGTACGGGCGCTCAAGCAGCTCCTGGAGACCGGCGAGGTGCTGGTGGTGGAGGGGCAGCCGGAGGGCCGCCGCACCCCGCTCGGCCGCGCCGCCCGCCCGGCGCTCCGCCAGCTCACACGAAGGGGAGCCCGGTGACCGCCCGGCGCGCGCGAGGAGCACCCCGGGGAGAACGGCGGAGGCGCGCACGATGAGCGCGCCGTGCGGGCGAAGGAGGAGGGCGTGATGAGGGCGTTGTGCTGGACGGGCGTCAACGAGGTGGCGGTCGAGGACGTGCCGGAGCCGAAGCTGCTCAATCGGCAGGACGCGCTGGTCAGGGTGACGGCCAGTTCGGTGTGCGGGTCCGACCTGCACCTGCTGGACGGCTACGTCCCCGCGATGCTGAAGGGCGACGTGCTGGGCCACGAGTTCGTCGGCGAGGTGGTGGAGGTCGGCCAGGACGTACGGCACCGCCGGGTGGGCGAGCGCGTCACCGTGTGCTCGATCCTGGGCTGCGGCCGCTGCCACTACTGCCAGGAGGGCCTGTGGTCGCTGTGCGACAACACGAACCCGAACCCGGGCCTCCAGGAGAAGCTGAACGGCCACTCCAGCGCCGGCATCTTCGGCTACTCCCACGCCATGGGCGGCTTCGCGGGCAGCCACGCCGAGTACGTCCGGGTTCCGTACGCCGACGTCAACGCCTTCCCCGTGCCGGAGAACGTCCCGGACTCGAACGCGGTGTTCGCCTCGGACGCGGTCCCGACGGGGTGGATGGGCGCGGACCTCGGCCAGGTGGGCCCGGGTGACGTGGTGGCCGTGTGGGGCTGCGGCGGGGTGGGCCAGATGGCCGCGCTGGCGTCCCTGCGCATGGGCGCCGAGCGGGTGATCGCGATCGACCGCTTCCCCGAGCGGCTCGGCATGGCCGCCGCGCTTGGCGCGGAGCCGCTCGACTACGAGCGGACGGACGTGCTGGACGCGCTCAAGGAGCTGACCGGCGGGCGCGGCCCGGACGTCTGCATCGAGGCGGTCGGCATGGAGAGCCACGGCACCGGCCCCCAGTACGCCTACGACCGCGCCAAGCAGGCGGTGCGCCTGCAAACCGACCGGGGTCTCGCGCTGCGCCAGGCGGTGCAGGCGTGCAGGAAGGGCGGCACGGTGTCGGTGCTCGGCGTGTACGTGGGGATGGTCGACAAGTTCCCGATGGGCGCGCTGATGAACAAGGGCCTGACGATGCGCGGCGCCCAGCAGCACGGCCACCGCTACATCCCGATGATCCTGGAGCGGATGGGCCGGGGCGAGATCGACGCCTCCGCGCTGCTGACGCATCCGATGAGCCTGGACGACGGCGCGAAGGGCTACGAGCTGTTCAAGCGGAAGCTGGACGGCTGCGTCCGCGCCGTCTTCCGCCCGTGACCTGCACCGACATTTCACACGATCTCATGAACTCCGGCGTGGCAGCCGCCATCGGATACAGGCGTGAGATTCTTCGTCACCCAGCTGCTCCGCTTCGCCTGGGCGGAGGCGCGGTCGTGCACGTTCGCGCTCGCCATGTTCGCGGGCCTCGCCGCCTCGTCGGTGCTGCCGCTGCCGATCCCGCGTTACGACGCGCTGCTGCTGTACGCCGTCGCGGTGACCGCGCTGCTGCGCCTGACCCGCTGGGAGACCGGCGCGGAGACCGCCGTCATCGCCGCGTTCCACCTGGTGGGGCTGGCCTTCGAGCTGATCAAGGTGAGGCTCGGCTCGTGGAGCTATCCCGAGGACGCCTACACCAAGATCGGCGGGGTGCCGCTCTACAGCGGCTTCCTGTACGCGGCCGTGGGCAGCTACGTCTGCTCGGCGTGGCGGATCTTCGAGCTGCGGCTGGCGAACTACCGCACGATGCCGACGGCCCTCGTCGCACTCGCCGTCTACGTCAACTTCGTCAGCCAGCACTACTGGATCGACCTGCGGCTCCCGCTGGCCGCCGCGCTGCTGCTCGTCACGTGGGGCACGGTGGTGCACTTCACGGTGGGCGGCCGGCGCTACCAGATGCCGCTGGCGCTGGCGCTCGCCCTCATCGGCTTCTTCCTGTGGGTGGCCGAGAACATCGCCACCTTCCTGGGCGCCTGGCAGTACCCGTACCAGCAGGAGACCTGGCGTCTGGTGCACCCGGCGAAGTTCGGGGCGTGGGCGCTGCTGGTCAGCGTCACGTTCGTGATGGTCGCCTCGTGGCAGGCGAGCCGCGGCAGGCTGCACCTCGCCGCCTCGCGCGGCCGGGTGAGTGGCTGGGCGGCGCCGGTGCGCCGCGTGCCCTCATGAGACACGAACCGTCAATCTGCACGTCATCTCCGTGCGGTATCTTGAGCGGGTTCTTCCGGATGCCACCACGCCGTGGCCTCAGGGCGAGGAGGTGAGGCTGCATGAGCAGTCAACCTCCTAGTCGCACTCACTGAGCCGCCGACTTCCCCTTTCACCCGGCAGCGCCGCGCGCCTCCTCCGTCGCGCGGGCCGGGTCGTCGCCCCTTGAGTCTTTCCGGAGGTCCCTGATGATGTCCGATTGGCGGTCCCGCGTTCTGCGTCCCGTCCGCCGCACCGCCGCCGCCGCTCAAGCAGAGCCCGCGCCCGAGCAGTCGATGGACCCGCGTGGCCGCCGCCCGTCCGGTGACCGTGAGCTCGGCGCGCAGGTGCTCGACGCCGCCCTCTACCGCGACGGCCGGCGCCTCGACAGCCCGTCGTCGCCCGCCGACGTACGCGCCCGCCTGCGCGAGGAGCCGGGCACGATGGCCTGGATCGGCCTCTACCAGCCCGACGAGGCGCACCTCGCGGAGCTCGGCGAGGAGTTCGGGCTGCACGAGCTGGCCATCGAGGACGCCGTCGTCGCCCACCAGCGGCCCAAGCTGGAGCGCTACGGCGACACCCTGTTCGTGGTGCTGCGCGCCGCCCGCTACGACGACGCCGCGGAGGAGGTGGAGTTCGGCGAGATCCACCTGTTCTGCGGCCCCGACTTCGTGCTGACCGTCCGCCACGGCAACGCTCCCCCGCTGCACCCGGTGCGCGCCCGCATGGAGGCCGACCCCGGGCTGCTCGCCCGCGGCTCAGAAGCCGTCCTGTACGCCGTCCTCGACCACGTCGTCGACGGTTACGCCCCCGTCATCGCCGGCCTGCAGAACGACATCGACGAGATCGAGACCCAGGTCTTCGGCGGCGACCCGGGCGTCTCGCGGCGCATCTACGAGCTGTCACGCGAGGTGATCGAGTTCCAGCGGGCGACCAGGCCGCTGCTGGCCATCCTCGACGGCCTGACGGCGGGCTTCGACAAGTACGGCACCGAGGAGGAGCTGCAGCGCTACCTGCGCGACGTCGCCGACCACGCCACCACGGTGGCCGAGCGGGTCGACGGGTTCCGCCAGATGCTGGCCGACATCCTCACCGTCAACGCCACCCTCGTCACGCAGGCGCAGAACGAAGAGATCAAGCACATGACGGAGGCCAGCCTGGCCCAGAACGAGGAGGTCAAGAAGATCTCCTCGTGGGCCGCCATCCTCTTCGCGCCCACCCTCATCGGCACGGTCTACGGCATGAACTTCGAGGCCCCCGGCATGCCCGAGCTGCGCTGGACGTACGGCTATCCCTTCGCGCTCGGCCTGATGGCGCTGACCTGCCTCAGCCTCTATCTGATCTTCAAGCGCCGCGACTGGCTCTGAGCCCTACAGGCCCTGGGTCAGGGCGACGATCACCGTGATCAGCGCGATCGGGCCGAGGATCGCGGTGTTGACCACGACCGCGCTGCTGCCGGGCAGCACGCGGGCGAGAGCGCCGGAGGCGACGCGGCGCACCCGGCCGGCGCCGGGCAGGGCGAACAGGCCGATCGTGAAGACCCCCGCCGCCAGCGACTCGGCGTGGCCGGCGCTCAGCAGGCCGGTCATGTTCAGGAGCGTGCCGGCGACGAGGCCGAACGCCAGCGACAGGAGCAGGTGGCCGACCGCCACGAGCGCGGCCCTGAAGACGTCTTCGCGCTCCTCGTCGAGGAAGTGGCCGGCGACCCGCAGCGCCAGCGAGAGCCCGGCCGCGATCAGGCCGACCGCGACCGGCTCGAGCACGGTGAACGCCGCCAGCACGACCAGCACGAGCACGCCGGAGAAGCCGCTGCTCTTCATGAATCTGCGCAGGTCGAACGGCTCGGCGGGCGGCGCTGGGCGCGGCGGCTCCGGCAGGGGGTCCTGCACGGTCTCCGCCGCGGTGGTCGCGGGGTGCCGCTGCTCGTGGACGCTCGTGGCGTACGCGACGGGCGGCAGCAGGTCGGAGACGGCGTCCATGGTGAGCGTACGGTCGGCCCGCGTGGCGGGGCGGGGGCTCCCGCCGTCGGGGTCGAGCTCGGCGGCCATGCGGGCCAGCTCGCGCGCGGCGGGCCGCTCTGTGGGGTCGAGGGTCAGCGCCCTGGTCAGCCAGCCGCGCAGCCACGCCGGGGCGTGCTCGGCCTGCCAGCGGCCCTCCATGGTGTTGAAGCAGACGGACTCGAACGTCCCCGTGCCGAACGGCGGCAGCCCCGTGGCGGCGAAGAACACCGTCGAGGCGAGCGCGTGCACGTCGGCCGCCTGGGTGACCAGCGACTCGCGGATGATCTCGGGCGCGAGGTAGCCGGGCGTTCCGACGAACATTCCCGTCTGCGTCAGCCTGGCCGCGTCGACCAGGTGCGCGATGCCGAAGTCGATGACCAGGGGCGCGCCGTCGACCATCATGACGTTGGACGGCTTGAGGTCGCGGTGGATCACCCCGGCCGCGTGGATGTCGACCAGCGCCTGGCACAGCCCTTGGGCGAGCCTGACGACGTCGTGCGGGCTCAGCGGGCCACCGGTCAGCACGGTGTCCTCGAGCGTGCGGCCGTTGGCGAAGCGGGTCACGACGTAGGGCCGGCCCCCGGCCAGTTCGGCGTCGAGCACCTCGGCGACGAAGCGGCTGCGTACCCGCCGCATGGTCTCGACCTCGCGGAAGAGGCGGTCGCGCGCCTTGAGGTCGGCGGCCACGTGCGGGTGCAGCACCTTGATCGCTACGTGCCGTCCCGCCTCGTCGAGACCGAGGTGGGCGACCCCCATGCCGCCCTCGCCGATCTTCCTGAGCACTCGGTAGGGACCGAGTTGTTCCTGCGCCTGCGTGCTCATCCTCGACGTCATCCTCCGTGTTCCCCCGTTGGCCGCTGGTCGTCCGTACAGGACGGGACATTGTCCCGCATCTCCGCCTTTCGCCACGCGTTGTTCACCCTTCCAACGCCTGGGCGGGCCCGCAAGGTTTCCCGCCGCAGCACTTCTCCGCACCGGTTTTCCCGTCCGGTACGGGGTTTCCGGGCGTCTGGAACCCGCGAGCCGATTTCTTCCGGGTTATTGACGAAATTTGCGCGACTTCGGCAGACTCTCCGGCAGGTCGCGGCGAGCCGCGGCGGATCACCGCAGTGGGAGGACGTACTGATGACTGGTTCCGACAACGGCGCGCAGGTCGGCCGGAGGGCCTTGCTGGCCGGCGTGGCAGGTCTGGCCGGGACGGCGGCGCTGCCCGCGACGGCGGCTCAGGCGGCGCCGGGACGCTATCCCGCGAACTGGCCGCAGCAGGAGCCGTACGGCATTGCGGACACCCGGCCCGACCTGTGGCCCAGGGAGGACAACTCGTTCGTGCTGCCGCTCGAACTGCGCCCCCGCGACCGGGAGCTCGGCCGGGTGTGGATGCGGGACACGTACGTCAACTGCTTCATCGTGCGCGGCCGCCCGCTCTATGTCGCGACGGGCACCACGCGGGTGCCCGGCCTGGAGGCGGCGGGCCCCTGGAACGACGGCATCTTCGTGTGGACCGCGCCGTCGCTGAAGGGCCCGTGGCGGCTGGCGGACACCACCCGCATCAGGCCGGACGCGGAGAAGGGCAAGGTGTGGTCGCCCGAGTTCGCCGGCGAGAACCGGGAGGGGCGCACGGTGGTGGCGCCGTGGCAGGAGTACTGGACGGACGACAGGTTCGGCAAGCGCGGCCAGGCGTGGGCGCCGGAGGTGCACTACTTCCGCGGCAAGTGGTACATCGTGGCCTGCATGGGCGACCACTCCCAGAAGGTGGGCTCGTTCCTGCTGGTGAGCGAGGGCGGAGTCGAGGGGCCCTACCGGCTCGCGGAGGGCAACCTGGACAAGCCGTTCGGCGAGTCCTTCGTCGGCGGCCCCGCGTTCATCGAGCCGGGCGCGTACCACCACATCGACGGCAGCCTCTACAGCGAAGGCGGCGAGGCGTGGCTGGTGCTGCACAACCACCTGTACGCCAAGTTCCGCGACGACATGGAGGACATCGTCCCGGCCACGGGGCTGCCCGCGTTCCAGCAGCAGCCGTACGCGCCGGAGCCATACCTCGAAGGCGCGTACGTCTTCAAGCACGAGGGCAAGTACTACCTCCTGCACGCCGCCTGGGACCGCACCTCCACCAACCCCGACGGCAGCACCCGCTACGCCTACGACCCCGGCGGCGCCGGACGGACGCAGTACCAGTACGACGCGGTGATCGCCGTCGCCGACCGGTTCGAGGGCCCCTACTCCAAGCGGTGGACGCTGGGCGTCGGCGCCGGGCACAACAACGTCTTCCGCGACCACGCCGGACGGTTGTGGGCCACGTTCTTCCGCAACCCGAACGTCGGCTACTGGGCCGACCCGTCCCGCGTCGGCGACGCGGCGGTGGCCGGCGTGGTGCGGCTGGAGTGGACGGGGCCGCGCGGGAACCGTCTCTACGTCCAGCGCTGCCACGGCCGCTGACCCGGCCTTGCTCTACAGGCTGTAGAGTGACGCGGACCTAGGAAAGGGGCGAAAGTGCTGCGCTGGTTCCGGATCGCGGCGGTGGCCGAGGCGTGCTCGTGGGCGGGCCTGCTGGTCGGGATGTTCTTCAAGTACGTGACCGAGACCGGCGAGCTCGGCGTCAAGGTGTTCGGGCCGATCCACGGCGCCCTGTTCGTGCTCTACGGGCTCGGCGTGCTGCTCTCGGCGCGGGAGGCGGGCTGGAGCCGCGGCGCGATCGTGCTCGGGCTGGCGTGCGCGGTGCCGCCGTTCACCTCGCTCTGGTTCGAGCGCCGCATGGCCGCCCGCACCCCGCAACCCGCCTGACCCACCGCGCTCAGGTGCGGGCGCCGCATGGCCGCCCGCACCCCCCGCGATCGGCCTGACCCACCGCGCCCCCGGCCCGCTGAGGCCGGGGGCGTTTTTCAGGTGTGCACGAATTGTCGTGCACGACTTATGATGCACATATGCCGGAAGACGACATGGCCGACCTGGGCGCGGCCAAAGCGCTGGCCAACCCGCTCCGGCAGCGCATACTCAGGGAGCTGGAGCTGCTCGGCGAGGCCACCTCCACGACCCTGGCCGCCCGCCTGGGCGTCACCACCGGCGGCACCAGCTACAACCTGCGGATCCTGGCCGAGCACGGGTTCGTGGAGGAGGTGCCCGAGCGGGCGCGCGGCAAGGAACGCTGGTGGCGTTCCGCGCGCCGCAGCGTACGCTTCGAGCCGCGCGGCGCGCAGGAGCCCGCCATGCGCGACGCCGTCGACCTGCTCGCCGAGGTGTGGTTCGGCGAGGACAAGGAGCTGCTGGCCCGGCTGGACGAGGTCCGCGACCAGCTGGGCCCGTGGGCCGCCGCGCGACCGTTCTCGCGCGGCGTCATCACGGTCGACCTCGACGAGCTGATGGCGTTCTTCACCGACTATCTCGCGCTGCTCAAGCGCTACCAGCGTCCGCACGGCCAGGCCGCGCCCGGCGCGCGCACCGTGCACACCAGGTTCGTCGCGTTCCCCGACCCCGAGGAGGGCGCCACCGGCCGACACGACTGACGACGATGATCCGGGCCGCCGAGCGGCAACTCGGCGACCCGGGCTCTGCGAAAGCTGCGATGCCTCGCCACCAGGCGAGTTCCTCATGCTCACACCTTTCCTCGTTAGGAGAGCACTCCATGCTGTCCGTACGCAAATCAGCCGGATTACTGCTGCTGGTCGCGCTGCTGGCGCTGCTCCAGCCCGTACGCCAGGCCGCCACCGATCTGACCGCCACCGATCCGACCGCCACTGATCTGACCGCCACCGACGTGAGCTTCACCAGCGACGGCCGGACGTTGCACGGCACGCTGCTCGCCCCCGCCGGCGCCCGCGGGCTGCCCGCGATGGTGCTGGTCGCCGGGTCAGGGAGCACGTCGCGCGCGGCGTACCAGCCGGAGGCGGAGGCGTTCGCCAGGGCCGGGGTCGTCACGCTCGTCTACGACAAGCGGGCCGGCTACTCGCGCGCGACCACCTCGTTCGACGACCTCGCCACGGACGCGCTCGCCGCCCTGGACCTGCTGCGCCGCCGCCCCGAAGCAGATCCGCGGCAGACGGGGCTGTGGGGGCACAGCCAGGGCGGCTGGGTCGTCCCCCTGGCCGCCGCACGCGCGGACACGGTCGCGTTCGTGGTCACGGTGGGGGCCGGCGCCCTGCGTCCTGATCGCACGCAGCTGTGGAGCAACCGCGCCCACCTCGCGCACGCCGGCGTCGCCGAGCGGCTGATCGACCCGATCGGTACGCGGCTCAGCCGGGTGCTCATGGCGGCCGGCCTGTTCGGCGACACCGGCAACGACCCCGTCGCGAACCTCGCCCGCGTCCGCCGGCCGCTGCTCGCCGTCTTCGCCGAGCACGACCGCTCCACCGCGCCCGGGGAAAGCCTGGCGATCTTCCGGCAGACGCTGGAGCGCGGCGGCCACGGGCACTACGCGCTGAAGGTCGTCCGCGACGCCGACCACGACCTGCGGGCGAGCCACGACGGCTTCACCCGGGGCTCCGGGTTCGCGCCCGGGTACGTCGACACGGTCGCCTCCTGGGTCAAGGGCCTCGCCGCCGGTCCCCCGGCCGTGGTCGCCGACCCGCCGCCCGCCCAGCCGTTCGCCAGCCGGCCGGTCGCGGCGCCCGCCTGGCACGAGTCGCCTGTCCTGCACGTGGTGGTGTTCGCGGCGATGCTCGCGGCGTTCGCCTGCTACGGGATCGGCGGCGCCGTACGCCGCGTGCGCGGCCGGGCGGGCGACGACCGGGGAACGGTGGCGCGGTGGGCGCCCAGGGTGGTGGCCGCCGGTGGGACGGCCGTGCTGGTCGGAACGCTCCTCTACCTGGGGTCCGTCGTCATGACGGGCGCCACGGAGGTGGACGCGGCGGTGCTCGGACGGCCTCCGTGGTGGCTGGCGCTGCAACTCCTCACCGCGCTGACCGTGGTCGCGGGCGTGGTGAGCGCGGTCGGCGCCCAGCGGTCCGGCTTCCGGCGGGGCGGTTTCCGGCGGGGCGGTTTCCGGCGGGGCGTGCTGCTATCAGGGGCGCTGCTGCTGGTGCCGTGGGCGGCGTACTGGGGGCTGCTCACCCCATGAGAGGGCTGGGCCCGCTTCCGGTGCGATCACCGGAAGCGGGCCCAGCAGCCCACGACGAGATGGGTGGCCGACGTCCTGCTCGGCCCCACCCTGCTCGGCCCCACCCTGCTCGGCCCCACTCCGCTCGGCCCACCCGCGCGGGTGCGCGGTGGCCGCCCCGCCACCGCCAGCGTCAGGCGCCGACGGTGGCGGGGCGCTCGCGCGGGGCGCTGCGCCGCCGGTGCTCGCCTTCGACGTGCTGCTTCAGCCGCGCGAGATCCTGGCGCAGCTTGTGGCCGGGGTCCGCGCCGAGGAGCCTGGCGATCGCGTGCCCGGCGGCCCCCACCACCGGGTTGTACGTCAGCCGCACCTGCACGCGGGTCCTGCCCCGCCCCCTGTCCACCAGCCGCAGCGACCCGGTGTGCGCGATGAGCTGCCCCTCGGTGGACTTCCAGGCGATCTCCTTGCCCTCGTCACGCTTGGTCTCGGTGGCGTCGAAGCGGATCGGCACCCCGGCCGGGCCCTTGATCATCCAGTGCGACAGCTCACCGTCGGGCGAGCGGCGCACTTCGTACACGTCGGGCATGACCCGGGCGAAGACCGAATAGTCGCCCACCAGCTCCCAGATGGCCTCGGGCGGGGCGGCGATCTCGACCGCCTCGCCCACGTCCACGGCCCTCCGGCCCGCGTTGATGCCGGTGAGCCTGCGCAGCGGCAGGTTGGTCAGCGCGCGGGCGGCCACGGCGACGCCCGCCGTGCGGACGACCCAGGAGAGCGGGCCCGGCAGGCGGCGGGCGGCGGTCAGCGCGTACGCGGCCGCCACCCCCGCCATGAACCTGGCGCTCGGCGACCAGCGCTGCTGCAGCAGCTCGGGCACGGGCTCGCGGGGCCGGCCAAGCCCCTGCAACGTGGGCACGCCGGTCGGGTCGAGGTGCGGGGTCCAGCGGGCCACGACCGACTGGACGCCGGGAATGCGGCGCACGGCCTTCCTGGCCCGCTCCTCCTCGCCGGCCAGCAGGTCGCCGTCCAGCGTCACCACGTGGTCCTCGACCGTGACATGGACGGCGTGCGGGTGGCTGACGTGGCGGCCCAGCTCGGCGCGTACCCGCTCGGTCAGCACCCGGTCGTCGGCGGAGCGGCCGCTGACCTGGTAGCGCAGCGCGGCGCCCGCGCCGCGCCCGCGGTTGCCCAGGTCGCGGCTGAGCACGCCGGCGCCGTCCCGCACCTCGTGCGTGGCGTGCGCGGCCTGGTCGCGTACGCGCGCCCGGCGGGCCCGCCCGCGCGCGGGGTCCAGCAGGTACACGGCCGCGGCCCCCGCGCAGGCCCCCGCCCCGGCCGACTTGAGGACGATCGGAAGGCGTGACCGGCCGTCCCCCGCGCTTACGTCGCGATAGGTGCTCATTACTCCCCCAGTTCGCACCCGGCATCATGCTCGCGTTCATGCTCGCGGAGGGCCGCTACCCGCCCATGACCTGCGCTAACCGAGGCGCGCGCCGACTCTGCGTGACGACGTATTCACGGATGACCACCGGAGCCGTAAAGTGTCAGGATGACTGTCGTGATCACGCGGCCGGTCCGGCCTGAGCAGCTTCCTGTCGGCGCCGTGGTCCCCCGTCTCACGAGGTTCCCGCGCGCGGGACGTGTTCCCCTCCCCCAGCAGCCGTACAGCTGACGCACGACAAGGACCCTTATGTCACAGATCAGTCCCCCCGGCCCTGCGGAAACGGGCAGCGACGGCCAGCCCGCGCTCAAGCGGGTGATGGGCCCAGGTCTCCTGCTGCTCTTCATCGTCGGCGACATCCTCGGCACCGGCATCTACGCCCTGACCGGCCAGGTGGCCGGCGAGGTGGGCGGCGCCGCGTGGCTGCCGTTCGCCATCGCGTTCATCGTCGCGCTGATCACGGCGTGCTCCTACCTGGAGCTGGTCACGAAATATCCGGAGGCGGCGGGAGCTGCGCTCTACGTCCATAAGGCGTTCGGCAAACACCTGCTGACCTTCATGGTGTGCTTCGCAGTGATGTGCTCCGGCATCACCTCGGCGTCGGCGGCCTCGCGGGCCTTCGCCGCGAACCTCGCCACCGGCTTCGGCTTCGAGGCAGGCAACACCGTCATCCTGCTGATCGCGATGGCGTTCATGCTGCTGGTGCTGGCCGTCAACCTGCGCGGCGTGGGCGAGAGCGTCAAGGTCAACGTGGTGCTCACCGCGATCGAGCTGTCCGGCCTGCTGCTCGTCATCGTGCTCAGCCTCTACTTCATCACCGGCGGGCAGGCCGACTTCTCCCGGGTGGTGGCGTTCGAGACGCCCGAGGACAAGAGCGTGTTCCTCGCGGTCAGCGCGGCCACGTCGCTGGCCTTCTTCGCCATGGTCGGCTTCGAGGACTCCGTCAACATGGCCGAGGAGACGAAGAATCCGGTCAAGATCTTCCCGCGGATGATGTTCACCGGCATCGGCATCACCGGGCTGATCTACGTCCTGGTGTCGATCTGCGCGGTCGCGGTGGTGCCGGTCGGCAGGCTGGCGGAGAGCGAGACGCCGCTGGTGACGGTGGTGGAGACGGCGGCGCCGGGGGTGCCGATCGGCGAGCTGCTGCCGTTCATCTCGATGTTCGCCGTCGCGAACTCGGCGCTGATCAACATGCTGATGGCCAGCCGCCTGCTGTACGGGATGAGCAAGCAGGGCGTGCTGCCGCCGTTCCTCGCCAAGGTGCACCCGGCGCGGCGCACCCCGCACGCGTCCATCGTGTTCACCACCGGCATCGCGCTGCTGCTCATCGCCTACGTCTCGCTGGTGCCCGACAGCCCGGTCGTCGCGCTGCTCGGCGGCACCACGTCGTTGCTGCTGCTCGCGGTGTTCGCACTGGTCAACGTCTCCGTCCTGGTGCTGCGCCGCGAGGACACCGGAGTCGAGCACTTCAAGGCGGGCCGGGTCCTGCCCGTGGTGGGCGCGGTCACCTGCCTCTACCTGGTGCTCCCCTGGTCCTCCGGCCGCCCGGCCGGCCAGTACGAGATCGCGGGCGTCCTGCTGGCGGTCGGCCTGCTCCTGTGGGGCCTCACCTGGTGGTCACGAAGAAGATCCTGACCCCCAGGCACCAGGGCCGCTCCCACCGGGGGCGGCCCTTTCATCGGGCCGGAGGCACGGCCGCCAGGTTCACCACCCGCAGCCCGTCGCCCTGCCGCCAGGCGATCACCCCGTCTCCTCCCGACCACTGGGTGAGCGGCGCGAAGGAGACGAGCCGGTCGGCCCGCGCGTCGTAGACGCCCTGGTGCCCGATGAAGAACCGGTCCCGGTGACCGGGCTCCCGCAGCCCTTTCCGTACGCGTACGTCGCGGCCGTCCACCCGCTGCACCACGGCATCCTGACCGCGAGTTCCCACGCACCAGGTGGGCCCGCATCGCAGCCCTTCGACGCCGTGCGCCGCCCGGATCGTCACCTTCCTGCCGGTCTCCAGGTTCACCATGCGGGTGGGGTTGTCGCGCAGGGCGAGCGGCTCGTCGGTGGCCCAGGGCCAGCCCGCGAGCTGGAGCCCGGCCGACCGGGGCACCCTCTCGGGCCTTCCACCATCGAGGCTCAGCCGCCAGACCCCGCCGAGCGGGCTCGACCAGGCCACCTGGTCGCCCGCCAGCGCCAGCCGGTCGGGCTCGCCCGCCGCGCCGGGCTGCACGCGGCCGGCCCGCCGCGCCTGCCCGCTGCCGCGCAGCGGCGCGACCCACACCCAGCCCCCGCTCAGCCAGGCGGCGTGCTCCTCATCGACGGTCAGCGCGCGCATGTCGGCGGGCGGGGTGAACACCGCACCGAACCGCCCGGTCGTCACGTCGTAGACGCCGATCTGCCCCGGCTCGTGCCTGACCAGCAGCCGCGTGGCGTCGATCGCGGCCAGCGGCCGGTAGCCCGCCGGGATGGTGACCATCGCGTCCGGCCACACCCGCTCGATCTCCCGCCCCGCCCCACTCGGAAGACCCGTCGCCCGGTCCCCCTCCGTGCGAGCACCGTCCGTTGCAGAGCCGTCCCTTGTAGAGCCGTCCGTTGCAGAGCCGTACGATCCCGCGCCGTCCGTTCGAGGGCCGTGCGCGCTCAGGACAGGGCGGAGCGGTGAGGGCCAGGTGACCGCCGCTCCCCAGCCGAGCGTGATCGCGCACGCCGCCGCCAGCACCGCCCGCGCCCGTCGGTGCCGGCGACGGCGCCGCCGCTCCGCCAAGCCGGCCAGGAGGTCGTGTTGCGGCGCGCGATCCGCGATCATCCGCAGCGTCTCGGTCACCCGGGCCTCGATCAGCTCGTCCTCGGTCCTCATGCGAGCCTCCCCGACAGCGCCTGAGCGCGGACGCGGAGGGTGGCCAGCGCCCGCGAGGCCTGGCTGCGTACGGTCGCCTGGGAGATCCCTAGGATCGCGGCGATCTCGTCGTCGCCCAGCCCTTCGTGGTACCGCAGCACCAGCACCGCCCGCTGCTTCGGCGGGAGGGCGCGCAGGCGCTGCCAGACCTCGCGCAGGTCGTGCTCGTCCTCGTGGACCGGCGAGGGCACCTCGTCGGTGAGGTGCTCACACCGGCGGCGGCGCCACCAGGTCACGTGCTGCCTGGCCATGATCGTGCGGACGTACCCCTCCGGGTCGTCCTTCCGCCTGACCCGGCGCCAGGTGGAGTTCAGCTTGAGCAGGGCCTCCTGCACCAGGTCGGCGGCGTCGTCGGCGTTCCCCGTCAGCACCAGGCCGTATCGCAGCAGCGCCGGCCCCCTGGCCCGGACGAAATCCTCGAACTCCACCTCCCAGGGACGCCCGGGCGGCGGCTTGCGTTGCAAAAACCTGTCAGCCGGCCCTGGTGTAGATGAGCTTGAAGTCGTGGCGCCAGGTATGGCCGTCCTCCGAGACCTCCCAGGCGCCCTCGATCGTCTTGCCGTCGGCCGTGACCGTGCCGCGGTAGCGCTGGGCGAAGGCCGGGTCCGCGCGCCAGAAGCGCAGCTCGCCGTCGTCGAGGGTCATCAGGTAGTCGCGGGTTTCGCCGCGCGAGTCGTGGTAGTGCTGGACGAACACCTCGGGCTGGTCGCTCAGGCCGATGGCGCAGAGGCCGTCGGGGGCGTCGGGGTGGTCGTTGGTGAAGGTCTGGGCGAGCACCCGACGGCCCTTCAGCCAGGCGAACGTGGTGCGTCCGTGGCCGACGACCTCGGGGCTGCCGGGGCCGAAGAAGCCGGCGTCGAAGACGGCGGCCGTCGCCCACTCCCCCACCAGCACGTCGAGGCGGTCGAGGGCGGGTGAACGGCCGGACGGCAGGTCGGCGGGGGTCATCTTCTGCTCGCTCATCGCGGTGGGTCCTCTCGTCGCGCCGGAGAACGGGCTTACGGAAGGTTGGACCGTCCGCGGAGCGAGAACTCATCGGCGGGCACGCGAGAGCCCGGGCACGGTGAGGTGCCCGGGCTCAGGGAACGCGGGTCAGGCGGCGACGATGTTCTCCGCCTGCGGGCCCTTCTGGCCCTGCACGACGTCGAAGGAGACCTTCTGGCCCTCCGTCAGCTCGCGGTAGCCGCCGTTGGCGACGATGTTGGAGTAGTGGGCGAAGACGTCGGCGCCGCCGCCGTCCTGGGCGATGAAGCCGAAGCCCTTTTCCGAGTTGAACCACTTCACGGTGCCAGTAGCCATGTCGATCTCCTTAGATATGCGCAGATCTGACGGAATCCGCACCTTGCGGAATCCGTGTCGCCACGATGTGCCCATCCGGAAATGACCGGCGAACAAAAAATGCGCCCGAAGATTACAATCCGTCAGGCGCACACAAAGTCTTTTATGGGAACCACAACTGCAACGCCATCAGGCTAGCACACCCCCTCGGCATTGACGCATTGTGAGTGTCGTCCATTTATCGGGGCTTGTGCGGAATTTAAGAGGTTTACTCCGCATTCCGGGAGGGGAAAGCGGTCACGCGGTCTGGGCCAGCAGGGCGCGGGCGCGCACGGCGCCACCTGGCGAGAAGTGCGGGTTGATGGACAGGGCGCGCGTCAGGTGGGTGCGCGCCCAGGCGAGGCGGCCGCGGGCGTACTCGATCTCGCCCCGGTGATAGGAGAAGAGCGCGTTGCGCCCCCCGAGCGTGGCCGCGCGGGCGGCGTACCTGGCGGCCTCGGCGGACCGGCCGGCCCGGTGGAGCGCCCAGGCCAGCGCGTCGGCGACCTCGACGGCCTGCCGCCGCGCCCATTCGAGCCGCAGATGCCGTACGGCGGCGCGCGCGTCACCGTGGTCGGCCTGGAACACCCCGATGGCGTAGTGGTCGGTGTCACCGTTGGCGGCCAGCACCTTGTGGTGGGCCACGAACGCGGCGTACTGCCGCCTGGCCTCCTCGCGTTCGCCGAGGTGGTCGAGCAGCTCGCCGTACTCGACGGCGTAGGCGGGCGAGCGGGCGACGGCGGTGGCGTAGTCGCGCCTGGCCTGGTCGGGGTTGCCGAGCGCGGCCTCCGTACGCGCCTTGCCCGCGCGGGCGGGCACGTGTCCAGGGTCGGCGGCGAGTGCCTGCGTGTACGCCGCCCGCGCCGCGGAAGGGTCGCCCTCGTGCCAGGCGAGATCACCGAGCCGCCACTGGCAGATGGCGTACTCGGCGGGGTCGCCCGCGACCTGGCAGGCGCGGCGCAGCAGCTCGCGGGCGGGCCCGACGCGGCCGCGGAGGTGTTCGACGCGGGCGGCCCTGGTGAAGGAGGCGAGGTCGGGGCGGCCGTCGAGCATGCGGCGCAGCGCCCGCTCGGCCTGGTCGTAGCGGCCCAGCGCCAGGTAGGCGTCGGTGAGGACGCCGTAGAGCGCCCAGCTGCTGGGAGCGGCGGTGCGGGCGCGGGCGGCCCAGCGGACCGCGCCCGCGTGGTCGTGCCGGGCGTTGGCCAGCTCGCCCATGCCGATCAGAGCCTCCACGGAGGGCCTGCCGAGCCGCAGGGAACGTTCCAGGGCGGCCTCGGCCTTGGCGTGGAAGGAGGTCTCGGCGGTGCGGAGTGCCTGCCGGAGGTACAGATGGCCGAGGTTCGCCCAGTCCGCCGCGTCGCCGGGGTGGCGGCTCAGGCGGCGCTGGGCGGCCTCGATGCCGTCCGGCAGGTCGTGCGGCGTCCAGCCCACGGGGCCCGGCGGCGGCTCCTCCTGGCGCAGGAGCCCGGTGGGGGCGTACATGGCCATCAAGGCACAGGCCACCAGCACGCATCCCAGCAGGGGCAGCACGAGCCGTACGCGTTTCATCTGATCGGGGTGTCCTCGTGGTGGGGGATGAACGGGACGGGAAGGTCAGGACGTGCGGTGGATGGCGGCGCTGACGAGCTCGATGCCGCGCAGGCCGGGCGACGTCCCGGCGGGGACGGGCCGGCTGGGCGTGCCCTGCCAGGCGATGGCGAGGTCGGCCCAGTGGGCGCCGCCGCGCAGGCGGGTGCCGAGCTCGCGGTTGAGGTCGTCGGCCCAGCTCTGGTGCAGAGTCAGGGCGACCTTGCGCGGGCCGGCTCCGCCGCCGTGCCGGACGAACGTGCCGGGCGCGAGAGCCTCGCGGAGGCTGAAGCCGGCCAGTGTCAGCTCGCCACGCGGCCGTGGCCGCCCGTTGACGGCAGGGGTGGCGAGGAGCCCGCTGCCGCCGGTGGCCGCGAACACCATGCGGAAGGTGTCGATCTCGTACGTCACGTTGGTCTCGGGGTCGGAGAACGAGAAGCCGCCGGGGTGGCAGATCCGGCCGCTGGGCGTCGCGACGGTGTCGTACCGCTCGCCGACCGGCGTCCACAGGGCCTTGCCGCCGTCCACCAGCTCGACCGGGCCGAGCGCGGAGAGCCCGATGCCCGCCCGCCGCAGCTCGGCGAGGAAGCCGGGCGAGAGGGTCAGCTTCAACCCGCCCTCCCTGGACAGGTAGCTGCCGACCTGCCCGTACGCGAGGCAGCCGGTGCCGACCGGGGCCGCCGCGGCAGGCCGAGCGGCGGGCTGGGCGGTGAACAGGAGGGCGGCGAGGGCGGTGCCGCCCGCGATCAGGGACGCACGGGTCGAGCGCATGCTTGCTGCTCCTTCGGGGGAAGAGCCGGGGGGACGGCGCCGGGGGTGTCCGCACCGGCGCGCTTGGTCGATTACGGTGAGTAGTTATACCACCGCGTTACGCATCGGCGGGTGCGGTTATCCCAGCTCGCCTGCACCTTGGCGTGTTGATGAAAATCAATATGTCGGGGTGCGGTAAGTGCCGTAAATCCTGCGGTGACCTCGATCACATGGACGAAAATCAACGTTGACGCGCCCATGGGGCAGGCCGGAGAGTGCCGGTATCGGAGGAGGTTCATCACATGATCAGCACCACCGCGCCGGCGGGCAATGGACACGGCATCGAGGTGCCCAGGGGGCTCAGCGGCGTCGTCGTCACCGAGACGCGCCTGAGCGACGTCCGCGGCCGTGAGGGCTTCTACCACTACCGCCAGTACTCCGCGATCGAGCTCGCGGAGAAGCGCACGTTCGAGGACGTCTGGCACCTGATGCTGCTCGGCGCGCTGCCGTCCGCCGAGGACCGGCGGCGCTTCGTCGAGCGCACGCTGCCGCTGCGTCATGTGCCCGAGGCGCTGCGGCCCCTGCTGCCCGCGCTGGCCGCGCCGGGCGGCGGCCCGCTGGACGCCGTGCGCGGCGCGGTGTCGGCGGCCGGCTCCGTGCTCGGGCTGCGGCCGCTCTACGACCTCGGGCCCGAGCAGCGCCTTGACGACGCGCTGCTGGTGAGCGCGCTGACGCCGACGCTGCTGACCGCGCTGCACCGGCTCTCGCTCGGCCTGGAGCCGGTCGAGCCGCGCGACGACCTGACGTACGCCGCCAACTACCTCTACATGCTCACCGGCGAGGAGCCGGAGCCCGCGCACGCCAGGGCGATCGAGCAGTATCTGATCTCCACGATCGACCACGGCTTCAACGCCTCCACCTTCACCGCGCGGGTGATCGCCTCGACGGGCGCCGACCTGGCCTCCTGCGTGGTGGGGGCGCTGGGCGCGCTGTCGGGGCCGCTGCACGGCGGCGCCCCGAGCCGCGCCCTGGACACCCTCGACGCGATCGGCACACCCGACCGCATCGACGCCTGGGTGCGCGATCGCGTGCTGGCCGGCGACCGCATCATGGGCTTCGGTCACCCCGTCTACCGGACCGAGGACCCGCGCTCGCGCATGCTGTCGGGCATCGCGCGGAGCTTCGGCGGCGACCTGGTGGACTTCGCGCACGAGGTGGAGCGGCGGGTCATCGAGATCCTGGCCGAGCTGAAGCCGGGCCGCGACCTGCACACCAACGTCGAGTTCTACGCGGGCGTGGTGATGGAGCTGTGCGGGGTGCCGCGCTCGATGTTCACGCCGACGTTCGCCGCCGCCCGTACGGTCGGGTGGTGCGCCAACATCCTGGAGCAGGCCGCCGACAGCAAGATCATCCGACCGGCGGCGCGCTACGTGGGCGACACCCCGCCGCAGCCGGTGCCCGCCTGACGCTGGAGCCTTCACCCCTGAGGCGGGGCCGAGGGTGGGCGATCCGCCCTGGCGCGGGCTCAGGCGGGCGCCGCCTGAGCGCCGCCTGAGCGCCGACTGGGCACGGTCAGGCGGGGGCGCGCATCGTGTACGCCGCCGCGCGGATCGGGTGGTGGAACGTCATCTCCTCCCCCGCGAACAGGCGGCGCGGCAGGTCGATGTCCGGGACGACGCCGTCGCGGGCCGGGGTGCCGTCGGGGCGCAGCGCGTCCATCGGCAGGTCGGGCGGGAAGTAGCGGCCGTGCCGGCCCGGCGGCAGCTCCGCGCCCTCGACCGGGTCGGGCGCCGTGGGCGCGAACGTGTCCCGGTAGGCCCGCGCGGGCCACGTCCTGATGGTGTCGGTACGTGTCACGACCACCCGGCCCTCCAGTCGCTGTCGATCGGTCATGGCGCGCTCCAGGTCCAGCGTCCCGCGGGGAGGGTGCCGGCGACGGGCATTGTGCGGAGTTCGTCCCGGGTGGCGGTGACCGGGGCGCGGTCGTCCATGGCGTGCGGCCCATCGCCGGGCGGCCGTGATCCGGCTCGCGGGGCGGGCCGTTGTGCCTGCGCCGCGGCGCGCGATAGCCTGCGCACGGGCGTTCAACTGGTGGAACGCCCGCGGTTTGGTCGAGTGAGGTGCTGGTGGTAACGGGTAGGGTTCTGCGGTTCGATCAGGTTCGGGGTTATGGGTTCATCGCGCCGGACACCGGCGGTGCCGACGTCTTCCTGCACGCCAACGATCTGCTGGACGACAAGCACGCCGTACGGCCCGGCACGGTCGTGGAGTTCCGGCTGGAGGGCGGCGACCGGGGGCTGAAGGCGTCCGACGTCCGCATCGTCGGGCAGCGGGCCGCGGCCTCGCCTTCGCACTCCCACGAGAGCTCCTACGAGAGCTCCTACGTACCCTCCCATGAGGGCAACGCGGGCGACGACCTGTGTGAGGTGCTGTCGGAGTCGGAGTTCAAGCGGGAGATCACGGAGCTGCTCATCACGACGGTCCCGACGCTGACGGGCACCCAGATCGTGGCCATCAGGCAGGAGCTGTCATCGCTCGCGAAGAGCTACAAGTGGGTCGAGAGCTGACCCTGGGCCGGTAACCGGTCAGGGCCGGGGGCCTGTCCCCGGGCTGAGAGCGCCGGGTCCAGGCCGGGCGGCTCAGGCGTCGGTGTGGGCCCTGAAGCGTTCGTGGGCGGCCTGCTTGGAGATGCCCATCGCCTCGCCGACCTCCGCCCACGAGGCGCCCGCCGCTCTGGCGCCCGCGACGGCCTGATCGAGCAGTGTGCGCTGCCAGCTCTCGACCTGCGACAGCAGGGCGAGCGCGGCGAGCGGGCGGTCGCCGGCCAGCCGGACGATCTGCTCGCACAGCAGGTCCGACTTGATCACCAGCTCCTTCGGCGGCGCGGCGGCGAGCAGCGGCGGCACGTGCCTGCTCCACCACCGGTATTCGGCGTCCTTGGCGCCCTCGGAGGTGGGCGGCAGCTGGCGGCGGTCGCTCCATCCGCACGAGCACGAGGCCCGGTAGCCGACGAACGTCTTGGTGAAGACGGGCGAGGTCGGGGCCTGCTCGCCGCCGGGGAGCACCGGCGCGGCGAAGCCTTCGTGGTCGGGGAGGTCAGCACACCTGAACGTCATAGTCGTCAAGAATCCCTGACGATTTCGTTGGGCGCAACTCGATCGTGCTCAGGTGAGCCTGCGGGTCAGCTCGGCGGCCAGCCGCCGCCAGTGGTCCTCGACGTAGAAGTGGCCGCCGGAGAAGCGCTCCAGGTCCAGGCCGGCGGTGGTGTGCTCGGCCCACGCGCGGACCTCGGACTCGGTCACCTTCGGATCCTCGGTGCCCAGGAACGTGGTGATGGGGCAGCTCACCGTCGCGCCATCGGTGCAGCGGTAGCGCTCCACCGCGCGGTAGTCGTTGCGCAGCGCGGGCAGCACGATGGAGACGAAGTCGGCGTCCGCGAAAGCGTGCGCGGCCGACGGGTTCAGCGCGCTCACCTCGGCCACCAATCCCTTGTCGTCGAGCCGGTGCACGCCGTCGTCGCGCGAGCGGGACGGCGCCCGCCTGGCCGAGGCGAACAGCCGTACGGGCGGGGCCTGGCCCTTGCCTTCCATGAGCCTGATCACCTCGAACGCGACCGTCGCCCCCATGCTGTGGCCGAAGAAGGCGACCGGGCCGTCCAGCAGTGGGGTGAGCACCTCATGGATGCGCTCGGCCAGCACGAAGAGGTCGTCGATCATCGGATCGGCGAAGCGGTCCTGCCGCCCCGGGTACTGCACGCCGTACACCTCGACGAACTCCGGCAAGCTGCGCGCCAGCGGAACGTAGTAGCTCGCCGAGCCGCCGGCGTGCGGGAAGCACAGCAGCTTGACCGCGTGCCCGGAGGCCGGGCGCAGGGAGCGGATCCACGGCTCGCGGTCGGCGGCGGCGCGGGCGGGCATGTCGTCCTCCAGGCGGGTGGCACGAATCATCAGAAGTCCACCCAACTTACGCCGATCTCTGTGCCCGGCGCTCGCCTACAATGAGGCCATGATCGGCGCGATCCCGGTGTCCACGTGATCGACCACCTCCTTCCCCCGCAGGTCGTCGCGGTCGAGTCGCGCGGCGACGACTATCCGGACGGCGGCCTGTTCCCCGAGGAAGAGGCGCTGGTCGCCCGGGCCGTCGCCAAGCGCCGCAGGGAGTTCACCGCGGCCCGCGTCTGCGCCCGCCGGGCACTCGCGCAGCTCGGCCGGCCGGCGGCGCCCATCCTGTCCGGGACGCGGGGCGAGCCGCTCTGGCCCGACGGCATCGTGGGCAGCATCACCCACTGCGACGGCTACCGAGGGGCGGTCGCCGCCGACTCGTCGGCGGTGGCGTCCGTCGGCATCGACGCCGAGCCCAACGGGCCGCTGCCCGACGGGGTGCTCGACACGGTCGCGCTGCCCGAGGAGGCCGCGTTCGTCAGGAAGCAGGCGGACGACGGCGGGGTGAGCTGGGGGCGGCTGCTGTTCTGCGCCAAGGAAGCCGTGTACAAGACCTGGTACCCGCTCACGGGCCGGTGGCTCGGCTTCGAGGAGGCCCGCATCGACCTCACCACCGACCCGGTCACGGCGCCGGGAGCGACGCCGCCGGCGACGGGATCCGCGGCGGGCGCGGTCGCCGGGGGCTTTCGTGCGCGGTTGCTCGTCGACGGGCCGCAGGTCGGAGGGCTGGCGGTGCAGGAGTTCTCCGGGCGGTGGCTGGCGGCCGAGGGGCTGGTTCTCGCGGCGATCGTGCTGCCCGCCCCCGCCGGATGACGGTTCATGACGTCCGGCGGATGCGGATGCCGTGGGGGTCGGCGCGTTCGACGCCGCCCGCGTCCACGTTCGTGATGGGGATCAGGCCGCGCACCTGACCGGTCCTGCCGTCGCCGGTGAGACGGAGGATCAGCAGGCCGGGGTCGGTGCCGTGGGAGGAGTGCGGGTCGCCGGAGAGCGGGTTCGGGCCGCGCGTGGAGGCGAACGCCCAGGCGCGGTCCGGTGACGAGGCGAACAGGTCCACCGTCGGGTCGGCGCTGAACCGCGACGTCAGCGGCACGGTGCCGGCGTGCGCGCCGGTGCGGCCGTCGAAGACCTCCGCCACGTTCGCGTCCCTGTCGCCCACCCAGACGTACCGGTCCTTGGCGCTGACCAGGGTGCCGTGCGCGTCGCGGTCCGGCGCCTCGTCGTCGTAGAGGCGCTCGACGGGCGGCGTGTTCGGCGGGTTCGCGGCCGAGTAGCCGGTGCGCGGCAGCCGGAAGACGCTGAACTGGTCGAGGTTGGCCGGGGTGCCGCCACCCCCGTCGCCGAACACCCGGCCGTGCGCCTCGGCGAAGCCGCAGCCGTTGGCGGGCACGTGCGCGGCGTCGTACTCCCCGGCGATCGCCATCGGCGTACGGCGCCAGTCCACGACGAACAGGCCACCGCCGCGCAGGCTGATGAACACGGGCCCGTCGTCCGAGGCGATGAACGGGCAGATCGGCGCGTTGTCCGGGCGCAGCCCAGGGGCCTCGCAGGGGGCGCCGCTCGGCGTGGTGCAGCCGGCGAGGTCGAGCGTCGCGGCGGGCTCCTGGGTGAAGGTGTTCGTGGCGTAGTCCGTACGGATGCGCTCCAGCTTCTTGCCGTTCTGGTTGGCGATGATCAGGTGGCGGTCGTCGCCCGTGGGCCACAGCGCGTGCGCCTGGCGGGCGCCGCCCGCGCCTGTCTCGGTCGCGAAGCAGGCGAGCGGCCGCCTGGCGGGGGCGTCGAAGACGACCACGTGCCCGCTGGCGACGAACGCGAGCGCCGCGTGCGTGTCGCGCCGGCTGAAGACCAGCATGTGCGGCCTGACGGGGTCGCGGCCCGTGCTCGCCCGGCACAGGGCGGACGTCGCGCCGCCCAGGTCGATCACGTCCGACGGGCGGGCGTCCGACAGGCGGCGGGTGACGTCGTGGCCGTCGTAGATGTGGATGGTGCCGCCGTGGGCGAGCCCGTTCGTGTCGGACTGGTCGACCAGCCAGATCTCGTACGCCTCCCGCCCGCCGGGCGCCGCCGCGGCCCCCATGGTGAACGCCAGCAGCAGCGCGGCGAACGCGGCCCGCCACCTCATACCCCGCATGAGCACCCCTCCGGCCCGTGAGCATCCCCCGCCCGGAGTGTCTCCGCGATCCCCTTCCGCGACAAGAGCCGATTTTTCCGGAGATCAGGTGAAGGGCTGGGCCACCTGGTCGAGGGCCCGGGAGACCAGCTCGGCGAGCTCGCGGGTCTCGTGCTCCGCGCACCACTGCTGGCTCGCCACCCGCAGCGCCGCCATGAACACGGCGGCGACGAGCCGGGGCTCGACGGGGCAGTCGCGTTCGGCCATCGCCTCGCTCAGGTCGTGCTCCAGCCGGATCCGGCCGGCGACCTGCCGGGCGAGCAGGGACGGGTGCCGCATGGCGAGGCGGGCGCGCAGGTGCCACTCGCGGTCGGGCCCGCCGTACTCCTCGAAGAGGCTCTCCACCGCACCGCGCAGCGCGAGCCAGGCGGAGCGGTCGCGGGGTTGCGCGCGCACGAGGTGGACGAGGGTGCCGAGCATCTGCTCGTCCCCGTACAGCAGCGCGTCCTCCTTGCCGTCGAAGTAGTTGGAGAACGTCCGCCGCGAGATGTTGGCGGCGTCGGCGATGGCCTCGACGGTGACGTTGTCGAGCCCGTGGTCGACGGTGAGCCGCAGCGCGGCCTCGTGCACCGCCCGCCGCGTCTCGGCCTTCTTGCGCTCGCGCAATCCTGCTGTACTTCCCATGGTGCGCCACAGTTTACCCACTGGGAATAAATGCTCAATGCGCAAAGTTGCCACCTGAGCATGTAAAGTATCCCAGTTGCTTCCCTTAACACCCTTGATCGGAGGTTGCGTGTGAGTGCCCAGCCGGCAGCGCCGTCCGCGGCGGAGCCGATGACCCACCGCCAAATCCTCGAAGCCCTCAGCGGCCTCCTGCTCGTCCTGTTCGTGGCCATGATCAGCGGCACCATCGTCTCCGTGGCGCTGCCCCAGATCATCGGCTCGCTGAAGGGCAGCCAGTCGCAGTACACCTGGGTCGTCACCGCATCCCTGCTGGCCTCGACCGCCTCGACGCCGATCTGGGGCAAGCTCGCCGACTTGTTCAACAAGAAGCTGCTGCTCCAGATCTCCATCGTGATCTTCATGGTCAGCTCGCTGGCCTGCGGGTTCGCCCAGAACACCGGCCAGCTCATCGCCTTCCGCGCCGTCCAGGGCCTCGGCATGGGCGCGCTGCAGATCCTCACCCAGGTCGTCATCGCCGCGATGATCTCCCCCAAGGAGCGCGGGCGCTACAACGGCTACCTCGGCGCCGTCATGGCCGTCGCCACCGTCGCGGGCCCGCTGCTCGGCGGCCTCATCGCCGACACCTCCTGGCTCGGCTGGCGCTGGTGCTTCTTCATCGCCGTGCCGTTCACCATCGCCGCCTTCGCGCTGCTGGCCAAGACGCTGCACGTCCCGACCGTGCGCCGGGCCGACGTGAGCATCGACTACTGGGGCGCCGGCCTCATCGCCGCCGGCGTCAGCGTGCTGCTCATCTGGGTGACCTTCGTCGACAACTCCTTCGCCTGGCTGTCCTGGCAGACCCTCGCCATGGTCGGCGGCGGCGTGCTGCTGCTCGCGCTGGCCACGTTCGTCGAGACCAAGGTCCGCGAGCCGGTCGTGCCGCTGCACGTCATCAAGCGCCGCGACCCCGCGCTCGCCATCCTCGCCAGCCTCGCGGTCGGCATGGCCATGTTCGGCGGCGCGGTCTTCCTCGGCCAATACTTCCAGATCGGCCGCGGCTACGGCCCCACGGCCGCGGGCCTGCTGACCATCCCCATGATGGTCGGCGTGCTGTTCTCCTCGACGATCAGCGGCCGGATGGTCTCCAAGAGCGGCAACACGAAGCCGTACATCCTGGCCGGGCTGGTCGTGCTGCTGGCCGGGTTCGCCGGGCTGGCGACCATCGACCACGAGACGTCGCTGGTGCTGGTCTCGATCTACATGCTCCTCGTCGGCGTCGGCGTCGGCATGTCGATGCAGAACCTCGTCCTCGTCATCCAGAACACCGTCCCGCTGCGCGAGATCGGCGCGGCGAGCGGCGCGATCACCTTCTTCCGCTCGCTCGGCGGCACCGTCGGCGTGTCGGTGCTGGGCGCGGTGCTCGCCAACCGGGTGGCCACGAACATCGCGGAGGGCCTGGCCAAGGCCGGCATCCCGGTGACCGGCGGCGGCGAGGCGGGGCGCAGCCTCGACATCGCCTCGATGCCCGAGCCGCTCAAGGGAATCGTCAGGGCCGCCTACGGCGACGCGACCGGCCACATCTTCATGGTCTCGGTCGGCATCGCGCTCGTCGGCCTGATCGCGGCGTTCTTCCTCAAGCCGGCCAAGCTGCGTGACAGCCTCGACCTGCCCACGCCGCCGGTCAAGGACGAGGCCCCGACCCCGGCCTGACCGTCAGGAAAGCCCGGAAGGCCGCGTCCCCGTCTCGCCCGCGGGGACGCGGCCTTCCGTTTCACCGCGGCAGGACGGACCGTACGGCCGCCTCCGTCCGCGCGACCACGGCCGTTCCGTCGCCGGCGGTGATGATCGGCCGCTGGATGAGCACGGGGTGGGCGGCCAGCGCCTCGATCCACCGCTCGCGGGCGGCGGCGTCGCGCGGCCACGACGCCAGGCCCAGCTCACCCGCCACGGGCTCGCCCGTCCTCGTGATGTCCCACGGTTCGAGGCCCAGCCGGGTCAGCACGTCGCGCAGCTCGCCCGGGGTCGGCGGGTCGTCGAGGTAGCGGCGTACGGTGTAGCCGGCGCCCTCGGCGTCGAGCACGGACAGCGCGGCGCGGCACTTGGAGCAGGCCGGGTTGATCCAGATCTCCATGGCTCCCGACAGTACCGGGGGTCTCATCACTTCTTCCCGATCAGGTCAGCTCTCCGCCCGGCGCCGCCGGGACCCGCGCGCTCCCCGCCTATACAGGTCCGATGAGAGCCGTACGGATCGTCACGGGGATGGGCCTGCTGGCCGCGCTGCTCGTCCCGGCCCAGGCCACGGCCGAACCGGTCGCGCCGCGCCCGCTGAACCTGGTGCTGGACGGCCGGTCGTTCACCCTCGACGACGCCTTCGCGATCTTGGGGGGCCGCCCCGTCGCGGCCAGGATCGCGCCGTCCGCGCAGGCCACGATGGCGCGCACCAGGGCGGGCGCGCTGGCCGCGCTGAAGGACGGGCAGCGGGTGTACGGCTGGAACCAGGCGCTCGGCCCGCTCAAGGACCGGCCGCTCACGCCGGAGCAGGCCGAGCAGTTCCAGCGCAACGTGCTGCGCTCGCACGCCGCGGGGGTCGGCGAGCCGCTGCGCGACGACGTGGCCAGGCTGGCGCTGATCGTCAAGGCCAACCAGATGGCCAGGGGCAGGTACGGCGTCCGCCCCGACGTGCCGCAACGCCTGCTGGCCCTGGTCAACGCCGGGGTCGTGCCCCTGATGCCGCAGATCGGCTCGCTCGGCACCGGCGACCTGCAGCCGCAGGCCGCGGCCGGGCTGGCGGCGATCGGCGAGGAGGCGCCGGTGCGGTACGGCGGCGAGGAGGGCCCCGCCTCCGCCCTGCTGCCCAAGGCCGGGCTGCCGGCCGGCTTCACCCTCCAGGCGGGCGAGGCGCTGCCGATCGTCAGCGGCAGCACGGTCGTGGCGGCCCTGCTCATGGACGCCGTACGCCGGGCCACGGTGCTGGCCGGGCAGGCGGAGGGCGCGCTGGCGCTGTTCATGGAGGCGACCAGGGCCGAGCAGGGGGCGCTGGACGCGCGTACGCACAAAGAACGGCACATCCCCGAGGAGAACGCGGTCGCGGCGCGGCTGCGGGCGATGGTGGCGGGCTCGGGCTGGATGACGGAGGAGGGCCGTAAGCGGCTCGACCCCGAGCACTACGAGCCGCGCGTGCAGGACGCGGTGTCGGTACGGGCCGCGCCGCACATCCTGGCCGGGCTGCGGCACGAGCTGGCCGACGCCCGCCGCACTCTGGTCCGCGAGGCGAACTCCGCCACCTCCAACCCGCTGGTCTTCAGGAAGAAGCAGGGCGCCGGGTACGAGTTCGTCATGGGCGGCAACTGGGACGCCTCGATCATGGGGCACCTCGCCGACAGCATGAACGCGGAGATCGCCGACGTCGCCGTCCTGTCACAGGAGCTGTCCGGGCGGCTGCTGTCGCCCCGGTGGAGCTACGGCCTGCCGCCGAACCTCGCGGGCGGCACCCCCGGGCTGAACTCCGGCATGGTGCAGGCGCAGACCGTGGCCGCAGCGCTGATCCCCGAGCTGCAGGTCAGGGCCACCCCGGCCGGTACGCTGTCCCGCCCGGTCAAGGACGGCCAGGAGGACCACAACACGATGGCCATGGCCTCGGCCCGCCACCTGCACGAGAACCTCGACCGGCTGGAGGTCGTGCTGGCCGTGCAGTACCTGATGGCGGCCCAGGGCATCGACCTGATCGCGGAGAAGATGGCGGGCCTGCCGCTCGGCCCCGCCGCCCGCGCGCTGCACGCGGAGCTGCGCCGGCACGTCGCGCCGCTCGGCGCCGACCGCTACCTGACGCCCGACCTGGAGCGGGTCGTCGCGCTGGTACGCGGCGGACGCCTCCTGCCGCCGGGCGCCCCCCTTCCTTGACAGATCCTGACAGTCCTGACCTGCGACAATTCCCGATCCCGCGATATCGGCTCGTTGCTTTCTCAGGTAAGGGCTCTACAGTGGGCTCTCGCCAATGCCCCGACCGACGCATGAGGGAGCAGCAACGCGCATGTCCGCCACCCCTCGGGACCGTGCCGACCGCCAGGTGCCGCGCGTCCGCGGCAACGACTACCGCGTCCTGCGGCCGCCGGAGGACTACACGCCCCGGCTGCGGGTCAGCGTGGTGATCCCCGCCTACGGCGCCCAGGACAAGCTGGACCTGGTGTTGCAGGGGCTGGCGCGGCAGACGTACCCGGCGGAGCTGACCGAGGTCATCGTGGTGGACAACGGCAGCTCGCCGCCGCTGCGGGTGCCCGAGGGCAGCGCCGCGCGCCTGGTCGTGTGCGAGCGTCCTGGACGGGCCGCCGCCCGCAACGCCGGGCTGGCCGCGGCGGACGGCGACGTCATCCACTGGCTCGACTCCGACGTGGTGCTCACGCCGGGCGCGCTCGCCGCGCACATGCGCTGGCACCACGCCGCGCCCTACCTGTCGGTGACCGGCTACATCCGCTTCACCAGCGCCGAGCTGCCCGACGAGCTGCCCGACGACCTGGAGGCGGCGTTCGAGCCGGCCGAGCCGCACGCCTGGCTGGTGGGCCTGGTGGAGCGCACCGACGGGCTCACGAACAACCCGGTGCGCCCGTTCAGCCTGCACGTCGGCGGCGCGACCTCGGCGAGCAGGCTGCTCATCGAGGCCGCGGGGCCCATGGACGAGGAGCTGATACTCGGGCAGGACACCGAGATGGGCTACCGGCTCGCGCAGGCGGGGGCGGTGTTCGTACCGGAGCCGGCGGCCCGCGCCTACCACCTCGGGCCGACCATGCGGATGCGGCACCAGAAGCGCATCGACCGGGTCAGCCACGCCTTCGTCGCCGACCGCATCCCCACCTACCAGTGGCTGCGCGGCCATCCCGGGCGGCAGTGGAAGGTGCCGCAGGTGACCGCCGTCGTCTCCGGCACCGCCGGGTACGAGGCCGTGCGGGCGAGCGTGGACGCGCTGCTCGCCTCGACGGTGGCGGACCTGTCGGTGGTGGTGACCGGCCCCTGGGACACCCTCGACCGCGACCGCCGCGCCCCGCTCAAGGACCCGAACCTCGACCTGGTGCTGGTCCACGGCCACTACGAGCACGAGGGCCGGGTACGCCTGGCGACGGCCGAGGAGGTGGACCCGTCGACGCCGTTCGTGCTGCGCCTGCCCGCCGGGTGGCTGCCGGGCGAGGACAGCGTGGCGCGGCTGCTGAGGCTGATGCGCAACGAGGGGCTCGGGCTGGTCAGGGTACTGCTGGAGGAGACCGCCGACGGCGTGGCCGAGGCGCGGCTGGAGCGCGTGTCGTCGTTCGCGCGGGCCCGGCTCGTCGCGCGTCCCGGTGAGCCGCTGGACGACGCGGTGGACGACGTGTCCGGGGTGCGGTGGGTGACCGGCGAGGAGTACGCGTTCTCCGCCGCACCCGCAGAGGGCCTTCCCGAGGTGGTGGGGCGGCGGGCGGCCTACAAGGCGCGGGTGCGGGCGGAGGCCGAGGTCGCCAGGCTGACCGAGGAGGCCGACCGGCTGCGCGGGCAGGTCGACAAGTGGCGCGAGGAGGCGGGCAAGTGGCGTAAGAGCGCCGTGGAGCTGCGGCGCGAGGTGGGCACGCTGCGCCGCGAGCTGCACGCGGCGCAGCGCCGGCAGCCCGCCGCGCCGACGACACTGACGGGCCGCGTCAAGCGCGTCATCCGCCGCCGCGTCCTCGACCGCCTCCCCGCCAACGGCCGGCAGCCCTCGCAGGACACCGCCCAGCAGCCGGAGCCGAAGGCCGGTGAGCAGCAGGGAAGCAGCTAGGCGGTCAGCGTGTCCTCACTGCGCGAGCGGCGGGAAGCAGTCAGACGGTCAGCGCGTCCTCCGCGGGTGAGCGGGGCCGGCGTCGGACGATGGGGGGATGCGATCCGTCCCTCGCCTGCCCGTGCTGACCATGGCGCTGGCCTCGGGAGCCGTCGACGCCTTCACCTTCCTCTCCCTGGGCCAGGTGTTCACCTCGAACATGACCGGCAACCTGGTGCTGCTGGGCGTGTCGGCGAGCCGGGGCAGGTTCGCCGACGCGGTGGGCTCGCTGGTGGCGTTCGTCGCGTTCACCTGCGGGCTGGCGCTGGCGTTCCGGTTCACCCGCGGGGCGGGCGGGTGGGCGGTGCGCACCAGGCTGACGGTGGCTGCGGAGGCGGGGCTGCTGGTCGGGCTGCTGACGGGATGGGCGCTGTCGGGGCCGCAGCTCGTGCTGATCGCGACGGCCGCGCTGGCCATGGGCATGCAGAGCGCGGTGACGCACCGGCTGCACACGTTCATCGGCTCGACGACCTTCATCACGGGCGCGCTGACCAGCACGATCGCCCGCCACCTCACCCCGGGCACGGGGCCGCCGCACGGGCCCGAGCTGGTGGCGGTGCTGGGCGCGCTGGTGCTCGGCGCGGCCGGCGGCACGCTGCTGGTCGTCCTGCTCCCGCTGGCGGCGCCCGCGCTCGCGCTGCTCGCGGTGACCGTCACGCTGGCCGCCAGCGCGTACGCGTGACGCCTCATGGACGTCACCGCGTGGCGAGCAGGCAACGGCGGGATCCAGGTGGATGCCGCCGCCATGGACCCACACCCGGATGCCGAACGAGCGCGGCTCGCGCAGCCGGCCACACCGGACGCGCCCTGGCGCAGGTGGAGCCCGTACCTGAGCGACATGGCGGGACCTCGTGCTGTTCCACGACTACTTCCACGACTACTTCCACGGGGACGACGGGGCCGGGCTGGGCGCGGCGCACCAGACGGGCTGGACGGCGCTGGTGGCGGTCCTCATGATCATGGGCGGGAGGTGGTCGGCGGCCGGCTTCCGTCCCTGATCAGGAGATCAGGCCCAGGCGGCGGCCGGCCACCGCGAAGGCGGTGGCGATGCGGTCGAGCTGGGCGTCGGTGTGCAGGGCCGTGGCGCTGACCCGGATCAGCGCCCGGCCCTCCGGCACGCTGGGCGGCACCATGGCGGTGGCGAAGACGCCCTCGGCGAACAGTTCCCGCCACAGCAGGCAGCACGGCACGATGTCGCCGACGTGGACGGGGATGATCGTGGTGGGCGAGCCGCCGGTGTCGTAGCCGAGCCCGGTCAGGTCGGCGCGCAGGCGGTCGGCGGCGGCCAGCGCGCGGCGGCGGCGCTCGGGCTCGGTCTCGATGATGTCGAGCGCGGCCAGGGCGGCGGCGGTGCTCGCCGGTGAGAGGGCCGCCGAGTAGACCATCGAGCGCGCGTGGTGGCGCAGGTAGACGATGACGTCGGCGGGCCCGGCGACCGCGCCGCCCGTCGTGCCGAAGCATTTGGAGAAGGCCAGCGTGTGCAGGTCCACGGCGCTCTCCAGGCCGAAGTGCTCGGCGGCGCCGCGGCCTGCCGCCCCTAACAGGCCGATGTCGTGGGCGCCGTCCAGGACGAGGCGCACGCCGTACCGGCGGGCCAGGGCGGCGGTGCCGGGCAGGTCGCAGAGCGTGCCGGTGGTGGAGAACATGCCCTCGGTGAGCACGAGCGCGGCGGCGGCCGGGTCGCAGCCGTCGAGCAGCCGGTCCAGCTGCTCCATGTCGTTGTGGCGGTAGCGGCGCAGGCGGGCGCGGGAGACCCGGACGGCGTCGATGAGCGAGGCGTGGATGAGCTGGTCGGCGAGGACGGTGTCGCGCGGCCCGGCCAGGGCGCCGAGCGCCATGTTGGCGAGGAACCCGCTCGGCGTCACCATGGCGGCCTGCTGCCCGAGGAACGCCGCCAGCCTCGACTCCAGCGTCTCGTGCAGCGCGAGCGAGCCGTTGACCAGGCGCGAGCCCGACGTGCCGGTGCCCAGGCGGCGCACCGCCCGGCAGGCGGCGTCCTTCAGCCTGGGGTCGGCCGAGAGCCCGAGGTAGTCGTTGGACCCGGCCGACACCAGCACCCGCCCGTCCACCAGCACCTCGCCGGTGGCCAGCCGCTCCTCCACCGGCCGGTAGTACGGGTTGGCGCCCATCTCGGTGACCGGCTCGAAATCCTCATGGAGCCGGCACCTGGCGAACGCGTCGAGCATCATCACGACCCTTCTGCGCGGCGGCGTACCAGACGCGCGCCAGTCTGCCTCTTCTCGCGCTCCGGCGTCGTGTCGCGGGACGGGAGCCGGGTAGGGGGCGGCCATGTCGGAGCTGCTGACCGGAGACTTCTACCAGTTCGAGAGCCTGCTCGCCGACGACGAGCGGCGGATGCTGCTGCGGGTGCGCGAGTTCCTCAACGACAAGGTGGTGCCCATCGCCAACGACTGCTGGGTGCGCGCCGAGTTCCCGATCGACCTGGTCAAGGGGTACGCGGAGCTGGGCGTCGCCGGGCTCGCCCTGCCCGAGTGCCCAGGGTCGAAGCCGAGCGGCCTGCTCAGCGGGTTCCTGGCGCTGGAGATGGCGCACGCGGACCCGTCGATGGCGACGTTCTTCGGCGTGCACACCGGCCTGGCCATGCGCAGCATCGCCGCCTGTGGCTCGCGGGAGCAGCGCGAGCGGTGGCTGCCGGCGATGAGCAGGATGGAGCAGATCGGCGCGTTCGCGCTCACCGAGCCGGAGGGCGGCTCCGACGTCGCGGGCGGCATGCGGACGACGGCCCGCCGCGAGGGCGACACGTGGGTGCTCGACGGCGCCAAGCGCTGGATCGGCAACGGCACGTTCGCCGACCTGATCGTGGTGTGGGCCAAGGACGTCGAGGACGGGCAGGTCAAGGGATTCGTGGTGGAGAAGGGCACGCCCGGGTTCACCGCCACGAAGATCGAGAACAAGATGGCGCTGCGCACGGTGCAGAACGCCGACATCACGCTGCGGGGCTGCCGGGTGCCCGAATCCCACCGGCTGGCCGGCGCCTCCTCCTTCCGCGACACCGCGAAGATCCTGCGCAGGACCCGCAGCGGCGTCGCCTGGCAGGCGGTCGGCATCATGATCGCGGCGTACGAGATCGCGCTGCGCTACGCCGGTGAGCGCGAGCAGTTCGGCCGGCCGATCGCGGCGTTCCAGCTCGTGCAGGACCTGCTGGTCAAGATGCTGGGCAACGCCACCGCCTGCCTCGGCATGGTGGTGCGGCTGGCGAGGATGCAGGACGACGGCGTCTACCGGGACGAGCACTCGGCGCTGGCGAAGGCGTACTGCACGTCGCGGATGCGGGAGGTGGTGGGCTGGGCGCGCGAGCTGCTCGCGGGCAACGGCATCATCCTCGACTACGACATCGCGCGGTTCGTGGCGGACGCGGAGGCGATCTACTCCTACGAGGGCACCCGGGAGATCAACACGCTCATCGTCGGGCGCGCGGTGACGGGGCACGGCGCGTTCGTCTGATCGTGATCGCTCATTTGACCGGTCCTGCGATCGGTCATTTGATCAATTACCCGGATTCGTCACTGTGCGTGGATGTGACGGCGGTCACGGTTCACGAATCGTGTGTTGACAAAGAGTCAACACGTCATTCGCGATGATTCTTCGCATCCGTACCTTGAAGTACATCTGCCCCATCGGCATAGTGGACGAACCACAAGCGCACCGGTCGTGGCGGGCAACCTCGGGGGCGGCAGCACGTCCACGACTGCCCGGCAGCGCACACTCGCGCGGAATTGGATGAAGGATGAGCTCGCCCCCGCCGATCCGTACCAAGCTGCTCAGGATCCTCCTGCTTCCGCTGGTCTCCATGGTGGCGTTATGGGGATTCATCGCTTATTCCAGTGTGGATGAGATCGCCGAGGTCTCTCAGACGCAGGACCGCTGGGAGGCCATCGGCTCGCCGCTGCTCCAGCTGATCGTCGAGCTGCAGCGCGAACGCCAGCTCTCCGCCGAGGCGCCCGGCAGCACGGCCGCGTACAAGCCGCTGGCCGAGCAGCGGCAGCAGACCGACGCCCAGGTCGGCAAGGTCCGCGAGATCGTCAGGACCATCATCGAGGGCGACAGCGACGCGACCCCGGCCCAGGTCGAGGCGATGGTGCAGGCCCTCGACGGGCTCCAGTCGCTGCGGGCCTCCGCCGACGGCGGCGTGCTGGCCCCGACGCTGACCATCATCGAGGCGTACAACAACCTCATCGCGGTGGTGAACCGGCAGTTCACCGACCGCGACGCGCTGAGCGACGTCTCCTCCTACCGCGCGGTGCGCGGCATGGCCGCCTTCAGCGCCACCGCCGAATACCTGTGGCGCGAGCACGCGGTGCTGACCAGCACGATCGCGCAGCGCAGGATGACCCCCACCGACCGCGCCGCGTTCGTGGCCGCCATGTCCAGCCGCCGGCTCCTCTTCGCCAACGCCGAGCGCGACGCCGGGCCCGAGCTGCGGGCCGCCTACGACCGGCTGGTGGCGAGCGAGCCCTACAGGCGCGTGGTCGCGGTCGAGGACGAGCTGTTCACGTTCGACACGGGCGGCGCGCCGCCGGTCACCGCCCGGGAGTGGAAGGGCGACGCCGAGGCCGTGCTGGGCCAGATCAACCAGGCCACGCAGGCCGAGCTGACGCGCGCCGCCGCCGAGGGCCAGAGCCAGAAGGTCGGCGCGTACTGGCGGATCGGGCTGGTCCTGCTGCTCGGGCTCGCGGCGGTGCTGGTGTCGCTGGCGCTGTCGTACCGGTTCGGCCGCTCGCTGGTCGACGAGCTGCTCCGGCTGCAACGGTCGGCCGTCGAGCTGGCCGAGCAGCGGCTGCCCCGACTCGTCGAGCGGCTGCGCCGGGGCGACGACGTGGACCCCGCCACCGAGGCCCCGGCCCTCGACCCGGCCGAGACCGCCGAGGTGGACCGCGTGGCGAACGCCTTCGCCGCCGTGCGCCGCACCGCCGTCGAAGCCGCCGTCGGCCAGGCCGCGCTGCGCAAGGGCGTCAGCCAGGTCTTCCTCAACCTGGCCCGGCGCAACCAGGCGCTGCTGCACCGCCAGCTCGCGCTCCTCGACACGATGGAGCGCAGGGTGGAGGAGCCCGAGGTCCTGGAGGACCTGTTCAAGCTCGACCACCTCACCACCCGCATGCGGCGGCACGCCGAGAACCTCATCATCCTGTCCGACTCCTCCCCCGCCCGCCGCTGGCGCGACCCGGTGCCGCTGTTCGACGTCGTACGCGCCGCCGTCCTGGAGGTCGAGGACTACACGCGGGTCACGGTCGCGCCCATGCCGGACGCGCCGCTGCTCGTCGGCGCCGCCGTCACCGACGTCATCCACCTCGTGGCCGAGCTGATCGAGAACGCCACCGTCTACTCGCCGCCCAACACCACCGTGCAGGTGCGCGGGGTGACGGCGGCCAACGGGGTGGCGCTGGAGGTCGAGGACCGGGGGCTCGGCCTGAACGACGCCACGCTCGCCGAGCTGAACGCCCGGCTGTCGGACACGCCGGAGTTCGACCTGGCCGACACCGACCGGCTGGGCCTGTTCGTGGTCGCCAGGCTCGCGACCCGGCACGGGATCAAGATCATGCTGCGGCGGTCGCCGTACGACGGGACCACCGCGATCGTCCTCCTGCCCGCCTCGCTGCTGGCCGAGGCCGAGCGCCCCGCGCTCACCGCCGGCGGGCAGCCCGCCCTCGGCACGTCGGCGTCGTCGGCGTCGTCGGCGTCGGCGTCGGCGTCGGCGTCGGCGGCCTCGTGGGGGCAGGGGACGAGCACCGCTCCCGAGCGGGGCACCTGGTTCGACGCGCCCGACCGTACGGGCGACCACGACCCGGTCTGGACGCCCGACCCGGCCTGGCTGTCGGGCGGCACCGCGCAGGACCCCATGCCTCCCTCCTCACCGGCCTCCTCACCGGCCTTCTCACCGGCCTCTCCGGCGGCGCCCATGACCGGCTCGGTGCTCGGGCCCGGCACCGACGACGTGGAGCTGCCGATGCGGCGGCCCACCGGCGGCGCCAAGCCCACGCCGGTGCCCGGCTCCGCCAAGCCCGACGGCCCGCCGGAGGCGTGGAGCGTCACGGTGCCCGCCCAGGACGCCGACGAGGATCTCGACGGGCTGCCCATGCGGATTCCGCAGGCCAGCCTGGCTCCCCAGCTCCGTGACTCGGGACGCGTGCACCGTCGCGTCGTCGCCGAGCGCACGCCGGAGGAGCTCGCACAGCTCATGTCGTCCATGCAACGCGGCTGGCAGCAGGGCCGCCGGCAGACGGGGCACGAGCACGACATGTGGAACCGAAAGGACGACCAATCCGATGCCTGACTCCAGAAGCGAACTGAGCTGGCTGCTCGACGACCTCATCCAGCGCGTGCCCGGCATCCGGCACGCCATCGTGCTGTCCGCCGACGGGCTGTCCATGGGCAGCTCCAGAGGCTTGACCAGGGAGGACGCGGAGCACCTGTCCGCCATCTCGGCCGGCAGCCACAGCCTCGCCATGGGAGCGGGACGGCACTTCGGGCTCGGCGGCGTACGGCAGACCATCATCGAGATGGAGGAGGGCTTCCTGTTCGTCACCGCCGCGGGGCAGGGCGCCCGGCTGGCCGTGCTCGCCACGGCGGACGCCGAGCTGGGCATGGTCACGTACGAGATGGCCCTGATGGTCAAGAGGGTCGGCGAGCACCTCTCCGCGCAACCGAGGGGAGCTGCACCGGCACCGGCCTGGAACGGTACGAGACAGTGAGCGGGGACGATCCAGGGCCGCTGATCCGGCTCTTCGGGCTGACCGGGGGCCGGGCGCGGCCCCAGGGGGAGACGTTCGACCTGGTGGCCATCGTCACCACGATCGGCGACGTCCCGGAACCCGCGGACCTCATCCCCGAGCACCGCGCCGTGCTGACGCTGTGCCGCAGGCCCACCCCCGTGGCCGACGTCGCGGCGCACCTGCGGCTGCCGCTCAACATCACCCGGGTCATCCTGGGCGATCTGCGCCGCGACGGTCTCGTCACCATCGACCGCCCACGCCCCGTCGCGCAGACGATCGACGAACGCATCTACAGGGAAGTGCTCCATGGGCTACGCAGTCTCTGAGGCGGGGACGGCGCCGGCCGTCCCCGCACTGGCCATCAAGATTCTCATCGCGGGTGGTTTCGGCGTCGGCAAGACGACCATGGTGGGCACGATCAGCGAGATCCGGCCGCTGCACACCGAGGAGCTGCTGAGCGACCGCGGCATCGGGGTGGACGACACCTCGGGCGTCGAGTCCAAGATCACGACCACGGTGGCACTCGACTTCGGCCGGATCACGATCCGCGACGGGCTGTGGCTGTATCTGTTCGGCACGCCAGGTCAGGACCGGTTCTGGTTCATGTGGGACGAGCTCGCGCTCGGCGCGCTCGGCGCCGTCGTGCTCGCCGACACCCGCCGGCTGCAGGACTCCTTCCCCGCCGTGGACTACTTCGAGCAGCGCGGCATCCCGTTCGTGGTGGGGGTCAACTGCTTCGACGGCGCCCGCCGGTACGAGCCCGGCAAGGTGCGGCGGGCGCTGGGGCTGGGCGAGCACATCCCGATCGTGCTGTGCGACGTGCGGCGGCGCGACTCGGTCAAGGATGTGCTGACGACGCTGGTCACGTACGCGGTGAAGGGCATGTGACCGCACGGCGCGCGGCGTCTATGGTGTGGGCGCGGCGTCCCGCAGTGCTCCGGCGAGGTGGGCGGCGGGCTCGGGCAGCGGGCCCGGCAGCCTGGCCAGCAGGCAGCGGCGCTGTTCCTGGGGGCCGCCGCGTACCGGGAGCACCCGTACCCCGTCAGGGACGGCTTCCGCGAGCATCGCGGGCACCGTGGTCAGCCCCGCGCCCGCGGCCACCAGGCTGAGCTTGGCCAGCCAGTCGCGGGCCGAGTGCACGATCTCGGGACGCTCGTCCAGGCCGGGCCACGCGCCCATGCCGGTGCTGTCACCCGCTCCCCCGGCCGCCGCACTGCCTGGGCCGGCGATCCAGCGCTGCCCGTGCAGGTCGGCGACGTCGATGTAGTCGCCCCTGGCCAGCGGATGGGCGGCGGGGACGGCGACGCGCAGGCTCCGCTCGTACAGGACGCTCACCTCAAGGGCGGGGCTCTCGGCGTCGGGCGGACGGAACGGCGGCGCCGAGCCGAGCAGCGCGAGGTCGATCGCGCCCGCCCGGAGCGCGCGGACCAGCGACGGCGTGCTGCCCTCCCTGGTGTGCACGGTGATGGCGGGATGCCCGGCGCGCAGGGCCGCCAGCGCCCGGGGCACCAGGACGGCGCCCGCGCTGGCGAAGAAGCCGAGGCGTACGGTGCCGGGCTCGTCCGGCAGCCCGGCCAGCTCACGCGCGCCCGCGTCCACCTGGTCGACCACCACGGCGGCGTGGCGCAGCACGATCCGCCCCGCCGGGGTCAGCCGCACGCCGTCGTGGCGGCGCTCCAGCAGCTCGGCGCCCGCCGCGCGTTCGAGTGCGGCGATCTGGCGGGAGACGGCCGACTGCGTGTAGCCGAGCGCGGTGGCGGCGGCCGTGAGCGTGCCGCGCCCGGCCACCTCGCGGAAGACCCGTAGCGCGGTGAGCGACGCGTCGGTGAAGGCCATGAGGTTTACGCATACCATACTTGATGAACTTGCGCTGGCGGCATGGCCATCCGCCTCCCTAGGCTGGACGACCGGGAGCTCCCTCCATCCCTTTCCGATTGAGGAGCACTACAGTGAGCAACACCAAAGTCGCCCTGGTCACGGGCGCGACCCAGGGCCTCGGCCGGGCCCTCGTCGAGGGCCTGGCCCAGCGCCTGGGCCCGGGCGACACCGTCTACCTGACCGGCCGCGACCCGGAACGCGTCGCGAAGGCCGTCGCGCAACTGCCTGAGACCGCCGCCGAGGTACGCGGGGAGCTTTACGACGTCGCCGACCCCGGCGCCGCCACCCGCCTGGCCGATCTGCTGCGGGACCGGCACGGCGGCGTGGACATCGTCTTCGGCAACGCCGTCATGCGCGTCGGCCCCGACGACGACCCCGCCGCCGTGATCGACGAATACACCGAGGTCAACAACTTCGGCACCACCCGCCTGCTGCGCGCCTTCCTCCCGCTGCTGCGCGACGGCGGCCGGCTGCTCGTGGTCGCCAGCTCACTGGGCACCCTGCACCAGCTGGCCCCGGTGCTGCACGGCCGCTTCGACGGGCTGTCGTCGCTGGACGAGGTGGACGAACAGGTCGCGTCCTGGCGGGACGCGATCAAGGACGGCAGCGCCAAGGCCGGCGCCTGGCCGATGTTCATCAACATCCCCTCGAAGATCGCCCAGGTGGCCGCCGTACGAGTCCTGGCCGGGCAGCGCCGGCCCGAGGACACCCGCCGGGGCATCCTCCTGGCCGCGGTGTGTCCCGGCATGATGAACACCCCCACCTCAGGCCTGTGGTGGGACGTCACCGCTGCCGCTCTCCCCGCCGAGGCCGCCGTCCCGCTGCTTGACCTGGCGACGGGCCCGGTGCATCCCGGCCACTACGGCCGGCTGATCCGTCACGGCCGGGCTCTGCCCTGGTCACCGGCCGCCTGAGCCCCCGTGCCCGAGCTCCAGAGGTCCCGAGCTCCAGAGGTCCCGAGCTCTAGAGGTAAGGGCCGGTGCCGGGGGCGGTGGGCGGGCGGCCTGGGATGGGAGGAGAGCCGGGGAACTCGGGATGGGTGGCCTGCTGGAGCGACAGCCCCACCCTGATGCCCTGGAACACCCCTTCCAGCCATCCCACGAGCTGGCTCTGCGCGATACGGATCTCCCCCTGGGTCAGGGTGCCGGACGAGGTGGGCAGCAGCCGTTCCAGCTCCTCCCGCAACTCGGGCGCCACCGAGTCGCCGATCTCCGCGACGACCCGCGCGTGGATGTGCCCCAGCTGCTCGCGGGCGTGCTCGTCCAGCGGCAGCCCGCGGGCCTCGTCGAGCAGTGACCGGGCCATCGTGCTGACGCGCAGCAGCCGCGCCGGCTCCTTGACGCGCCCGATCTCGGCCTCCACCGCCGACTCCGCCTCCCGCGCCGCGTCGGGCGGGACGGGAGCTACCGGACGGTGGGGATCGGGTGTAGAGGTCATGTCGCCGTCCTGTCATCGCAGGTCGCCCCACGCGGGGGCGCGGTCTCCACCGTCCCCTGCCCAGGCACACGCCCCTCACGCCAGAGACCTCCGAGACAGAAGTGACACCCCCACCGGCCCCGCGCGCCACCCGCCGTTCCCGGGGGAAGAGCCGTGGGCAGGCTCTTCCCCCGGAGCGGGGGTCAGGCGAGGGTGATGAGGTCGGCGTAGTCGGCGTTCCAGAGGTCCTCGACGCCGTCGGGCAGCAGCAGGACGCGGTCCGGCGCCAGGGCTTCTACGGCTTCCTCGTCGTGGGTGACCATCACGACCGCGCCCTCGTACGCCGCCACCGCCGCCAGCACCTCGGCCTTCGAGGCCGGGTCGAGGTTGTTGGTGGGCTCGTCGAGCAGCAGCACGTTGGCCTGCGAGCTGACCAGCCCGGCCAGGGCGAGCCGGGTCTTCTCGCCGCCCGACAGCACCCCGACGGGTTTGTCCACGTCGTCCCCACCGAACAGGAACGACCCCAGGACGGTCCTGGCCTCGCCGTCGGTGAGGTGGGGCGCGGCGGCGGCGAGGTGGCCGGCGACGGTGTGGGCGGGGTCGAGGGTGTCGTGTTCCTGGGCGAAGTAGCCGAGCCGCAGCCCGTGGCCGTGCACCACCCGTCCTGAATCGGGCTGCTCCTGCCCGGCCAGGATCCTGAGCAGGGTGGTCTTGCCGGCGCCGTTCAGGCCGAGCACGACGAGGCGGCTGCCCCGGTCGATGGCCAGGTCCACGCCGGTCAGCACCGGCAGGCCGCCGTACGCCTTGGTCAGGCTGATCGCGCCGAGCGGCGTGCGGCCGCTGGGTGCGGGCTCCGGGAGCCGGATCCTGGCGACCTTGGCGGCGCGCCGTACGGGGCGGGTCTCGGCGAGCATGCGGTCGGCGCGGCGGGCCATGTCGCGGGCGCGTACGGCGGTGGACGAGCGGGAGCGCATCCGGTCGGCCTGGGCGTGCAGGGCGGCGGCCTTGCGCTCGGCGGCGGCGCGCAGCCTGGCCCTGCGCCGTTCCTCGGCGTCCCGTTCGGCGAGGTACGTCTCCCAGCCGCTGTTACGGATCTCCAGCGCGCCCGCCTCCAGGTGCCACACCCGGTTGACCACGTCGGCCAGCAGCCCGGTGTCGTGGCTGATGACGACGAGCCCGCCCGGGTAGCCGAGCAGGAACGTCCGCAACCACGCGATCGAGTCGCGGTCGAGGTGGTTGGTGGGCTCGTCGAGCAGCAGCACGCCTGGCTCGGCGAACAGCACCCTGGCCAGCTCCACGCGCCGCCGCTGCCCACCGGACAGCGTGCCGAGCGACTGGGACAGCGCCCGATCGGGCAACCCGAGCCCGGCGGCGACCCGGGCCGCTTCCGCCTCGGCGGGATAGCCGCCGCGCGCTTGGAACTCGGCCTCGGCCCTGACGTAACGCGCCATCGCCCGCTCCGCTGCCTCCATCGCCCCGGAGGCAGTGCGCTCGGAAGCGACCCGCTCAGAGGCGGCGAGGTCGGAGGTGACGGGGTCGGAAACGGCTGGGTCGGAAGCGGCTGGGTCGGAAGCGGCCGACGCGGTTTCCGCGAGGGCCGTCTCGGCGGCGCGCAGGTCGCGGACCGCCGTGTCGAGGCCGCGGGCGGACAGGATGCGGTCGAGGACCGTGGTCGCGGGGTCGGCCGCCGCCGGGTCCTGGGGCAGGTAGCCCACTGGGCCCGTACGGACGATGTCGCCGGACGCGGGCTGGAGGCGGCCGGCGAGGGTCTTCATCAGCGTGGTCTTGCCGGCGCCGTTGCGGCCGACGAGGCCGATGCGGTCACCGGGGCCGACGTGCCCGGTCACACCGGACATGAGCAGGGAGGCGCCGGCGCGCACGGCGACGCCACGGAAGGTGAGCATGGGATGACGCTCCGGAAAAGCTAGAGGACACACGGGTGGCGTGGAAGCGGGTGTCCTGGCTAAGAGATCCGGGGCGTAGACATGCGGCCAGAATACGGGCGGGCCACGAAGGCCCGCCACGGGTTTTCGTGCCGCGGGCCGAAGGACGGTGCCGGCCGGCGGCGCGGGTCAGTTCCAGATGCCGGGCACCTGGGCCGGCGTCTCGTCCTTGACCTCGGTGCGGTCGATCACGTCGCCCTCCAGCGGGAGGAGGACCGTGACCTCGCGGCCCCAGTCGGTGTAGCGGGTGTCGGACTCGACCTGGACGGTGCTCTTGTCGATGGGCAGCACGGCCTTGGCGGCGATGCGCCGCACGAGGCCCTTGTCGCCGAACCAGATGGTGTAGCCGATCTTCCCGTCGCGCTTGGCGGTGAAGCGGGTGCCGTAGAAGGCGGCGAACGGCTTGGAAACCTTGGCGAGCTTGCTGGCCTTGACGCTGCCCTTGAGTATGCCGTCCTTCCACGAGGTACGGCCGGCGACGAGCGTCTTGAGCGTGGCCGGGTCGAGCGCCTCGACGACCAGGTTGCTGGGCGGCTGGACGACCTTGCGGTAACGCACCCAGCTCGTGCCCGGCGGCAGCGCCTGGTCGACGACGGGGCCGGAGACGTAGCTGACGCCGCCGGAGGAGAGCATGCGGACGGGCCCTTCCTGGAGGGCCTCGGTCTCGGCGGGGGCGGTCTTCTTCATGGTGCGCAGCAGTGCCGGGCTGTACTGCAGGGTGTGGGCCACGTCGGAGGCGACGGGCCCGCGCGGGCCGAAGCCGACCGTGCCGTCGAGGGCGGAGGTGGCCACCTGCCCGGCCTTGAAGGTCACCTTGGCGGTGGCCCGCAGGTTGACCGCCTTGCCCTGCCCTAACTGGGCCTGCAGTGCCTTGACCGGGTCGGTGGTGGGGGCGGCGTACGCGGGCATGGCGACGAACTGCGCCAGGCCCGCGACGGCGATCGCACCGATGAGGGTTCGCTTCATGAGGGTTTCCTTGGGAACGGTCCTGAAAGACGCGAACAATCTGGTGCATCTAAGATCGCGTCGTCAAGCCGGACCCGCGGATGCGGCATGGGAGTCGCGGGCGGAGATCACCGGGCTCCGCTGCGTGATCGTTCAGGCGGGGAAGTCCTTCGGGTTGACGTAGGTGGTCCTGGCGTTGCCGCCCTTGACCGGGTTGAGGGTGAGCGTCCAGGCGGTCGCGGTGCTGGAGGTCGTCCTGAAGCGCAGCTTGCTGGTGAAGCGCTGGTAGCTGGCCGCGCGGGTGAACCTGCCCTTGGAGACGCTGAAGCGGGTGCCGGTGGTGAAGTAGATGCGGTAGGTGCCGTCCCTGACGTCCCTGATGGTCGCGGTGGACTTGGCGCGTACGTAGATGCTGATCGCCTTCTTCTTGCCCTTGACCAGGGCCACGACGCCGTCACGTGACGTGCCGTTCTTGATCTTGAGCCGGCCGAGCCCGCCGCTGATGCGGTCGTAGAGTATGCGGCCGTTGCGCGGGCGCACAGCGGCCTGCTGGGCGGCCTGCTGGGCGGCCTGGTGGGCGGCCTGGTGGGCGGCCTGGTGGGCGGTCGGCGTCACGGTGGTGACGGCGGGCGCGCTCGCCACGGGGGCGGCGCTCGCGGGCGGGGTGGTCAGCAGGCCGCCGGCGAGGGCGACGGCGGCGACGGCGCTGGTACGAAGAGCTGCTCGGCCGGAGGGGCTTCTCACGATCACCATCTCCTTAGTGACGCGGGTCACGGCAAAGATAAGAGATCGAACGCGTGCGCGAAACCGAATATGCACGACGGGACTCGCCACGGCCTTTCGTGACCCATGGCCTAGACTGCGGCAGATGTTCCTGGCCCCCGCCCGGCTGGCCTGGCTGGACGCCCTGCGGGGGCCGGCAGCGCTGGCCGTCACCCTGCACCACGCCGGCTGGACGTTCATCCCCGCCGTCTGGGCGGAGGTTGACCGGCGCATCGACATGGGCACGTGGGGCGTGTTCGTGTTCTTCCTGGTCAGCGGCTACATCATCCCGGCGTCGCTGGAGCGCAAGGGCGACCTGCGCGCGTTCTGGACCGGGCGGGCCTTCCGGCTGCTGCCGCTGCTGCTGCTCGCCTGCGCGCTGATGCTCGGGCTGGCGCTGGCCGGCGTGCTGCCGGTGCCGGACGGCCTGGGCGACCGGCCGGCGGCGCTGGTCGTGCTCGGGAACGTGACGATGCTCCAGGAACTCCTGAACCTGCCGGCCGTCGTCAACGTCACCTGGACGCTGTCGTACGAGATGGCCTTCTACCTGATGTGCGTGGCGCTGTTCGCGGTGGGGCATGAGCGGCGGTCGGCGGGGATCGCGGTGGCGCTGGCGGTGCCGGCCGTGCCGCTCGGGCTGCTGCTGCCGAAGTCGGTGATCGGCGGGCGGGCCGACCTCCTGGCGGCGACGCTCGGCCTCGCGGTGGTCGCGGCCGTCGCGGTGACGGTGCTGGCCAGGGGCCGGTTGCGGACGGCGGGTGCGGTCGCGGGCGGGCTGCTGGGGCTGGCGCTGGTGGTGCTGGGCAGCAGGGGCGGCACGTGGCAGGGCGTGATCATCCTGGCCACGATGTTCGCGGGCACCGCGGTGTACCGGGCCGAGCAGGGCACGATCTCCTGGCGGGCCGCGATCACGGCGGTGCTGGTGGTGCTGGGCTGCGGCCTGCCCGCCAAGGACGACCCGGCGTGGGTGCCGGCGATCGTGCTGGCGTTCTGCACGTTCTGGCTGGCGTACCGGCTGCGCACGCGGACGTTCCCCGCCTGGCTGGCGCGGCTAGGCGTGATCAGCTTCTCCGTCTACCTGCTGCACCCGATCCTGCTGTACGTGCTCCCCGACCTGCTCGGCTACCTCCTCGTCCTGATCCCGCTGAGCATGCTGACCTACCACCTGGTCGAGGCGCCCGCCCAGCGGCTCGGCAAGCGCCTGGCGGGCCCGGCAGGACCGGGCCCGCACCGCGCTCAGCCCTGAAGCGCGCCGGTGAAGGTGTGCGTGCCCGCCCCCACCTCGGCGGGCCCGCCCTCGATCGGCAGGTCAAGCTCGGCGGTGGCGCCGGGCGGCACGGTGACGGTGACGGTCAGCTCGCCGCCGGCCCTGGTCCAGGCGACGCGGGCGGTCCCGTACGGGGTGTCGAGCGCCGCCTCCGCCTCGGTCAGCCCGCCGCCGGGACGTGGCGCGACGCGCAGCCGCCGGTAGCCGGGGGCCGCGGGGGCGAGGCCGGCGACCGTACGGTGCAGGAAGTCGGCCACCGCGCCCAGCGCGTAGTGGTTGAAGGAGGTCATCTCGCCCGGGTTGACGCTGCCGTCGGGCAGCATGCTGTCCCAGCGCTCCCAGATCGTGGTGGCGCCCATGGTGACCGGATACAGCCATGACGGGCATGCGCGCTGGGTCAGCAGCTCGTACGCGGTGCCGTACGCGCCGACCGCTGCCAGCGCGTCGCAGACCAGCGGCGTGCCCACGAAGCCCGTGCCGATGCGGTGCCCGTCGGCCGCGACCAGCTCGGCCAGCCGCCGCCCGGCCCGCTCGCGCTGCTCGGGCGTCTCCAGCAGGTCGAAGCAGATGGCGAGGGCGTGCGCGGTCTGGGTGTCGCAGGCCAGCCGCCCCGACGGCGTGACGTATTCGCGCCCGAACGCCGCCCGCACCTCCCCCGCCAGCCTCGCGTGGTCGGCCGCGTCGTCGTCGTGGCCGAGCAGCGCGGCCGTCTCGGCGACGAGGCGGGCCGTCCAGGCGTGGTAGGCGGTGGCGACCAGGGCGGGGTCCGTGCGTGCCTTGCCCGGCTTGTCGGGCGGCGCCGCCGGGTCGAGCCAGTCGCCCCACTGGAAGCCGGTGTCCCACAGGTGGCTCTCGCCCGCCCTTTCTGCGATGTGGTCCACCCACGCCTTCATGCTGGCGTACTGGGTGCGCAGCAGCCCGATGTCGCCGTAGCGCTGGTACAGCACCCAGGGCACGATGACGGCGGCGTCGCCCCACGCCGCGGCGGGCTCCGCGGGCATCAGCGGCACCCACGGCACGTAGTGCGGCACGGTGCCGAGCTTGGCCTGCTCGGCGGCGAGGTCGGCGAGCCAGGAGGCCAGCGGGCCCGCGCAGTCGTAGAGGAAGGCGGCGGTCGGCGCGAAGACCTGGAGGTCGCCGGTCCAGCCGAGGCGCTCGTCGCGCTGGGGGCAGTCGGTGGGCACGTCCACGAAGTTGCCGCGCAGGCTCCAGACGACGTTGTCGTGCAGGCGGTTGAGGTCGGGGTCCGAGCACCGGAACGTGCCGGTCGGCCGCAGATCGGTATGACACACGACCGCCTCGATCGCGGCCTCGACGCCGGTCCCGGCGCCGTCGCCGGGCTCGGGCAGCGGGCCCGGCCAGCCGTCGATCTGGGCGTACCGGAAGCCGTGCATGGTGAAGCGGGGCTCCCACTCCTCGGGGACGTCGTCGCCGCGCAGCGTGTACGTGTCCGTGGCGGCGGCGTGGCGCAGTGGACGGAGGCTGAGCGCGCCGTTCTCCAGGACCTCGGCGTGGCGGAGGGTGATCGTCTGCCCGGCCGGACCCTGGACGCGGATGCGCAGCCGGCCGGTGACGTTCTGGCCGAAGTCGAGGATGGTCTCGCCGGACGGGCCTGTCAGCACCTGCCGCGGCCTCAGCGTCTCGACCCGGCGCACCGGCGGACCCGTCGGCGCGACGAGCCGGGCGGGGTCGTGGCCGAGCACGTCGGCGGGCGTCCAGGCGGCGGCGTCGAAGCCGGGCTCCGACCAGCCCTGGGGCAGCAGGCGGGCGTCGTACCGCTCGCCGTCGTACAGGCCGGCGGCGGTGATCGGGCCCGTGGCGCAGCGCCAGTGCTCGTCGGTGACGACCAGGTCGGTGCCGCCGTCCTCGTAGGTGACCTCCAGCTGGGCGATGAGCGCGATGCGGTCGCCGTAGATGGCGGTCTTGCCGCCGCCGAAGCCGATGCGGCCGCGGTACCAGCCGTCGGCCAGGGTGGTGCCGATCGCGTTGGGGCCCTCGCGCAGCAGGGCGGTGACGTCGTGGGTGCGGTAGCGCAGCCGCCGGTCGTAGCTGCTCCAGCCGGGGGCGAGCACGTCGTCGCCGACGGTCCGGCCGTTCAGCTCGGCCTCGTACAGGCCGTGGGCGGTGACGTACAGGCGGGCGCGCGCGACGGGGCCGCGCAGGGTGAAGTCGCGGCGCAGCAGCAGGGCGGGGCCGTCGGGCGGGCCGAGCAGGCCGCGCGGTGGCGCGGCGGCCCCCGCCTGCCAGTCGGCGGCCTCCAGCAGGCCGGTCTCGACCGCCGCCCAGTCGCTCCAGCCGCCGGTGGAGCCGTCGGCGCCGTGCACGCGGACGCGCGCCTCACGCCGCTCGCGCGACCCGAGCGGCGCGCCCGGCCAGGGCACGAGCACCGACTCCCCCGACTCGACCCGCCAGGCCGCCGTGCCGGACGCGTCGCGGATCTCGATCTCGTACGCCGCCTGCGTCCAGCCGGGCGCGTCGGTGGTCGTGGTCCAGGACAGTCGTGGGCGGCTCTCGCCGATGCCGAGCGGGTCGCGGTGGTGCTCGAAGGCAGGTGGTGTGACGTGTAGCAAGGCGCTCCTTCTGGTCAGGCCTGGATGGCCCCGGCGGTCGTCGCCGGCCACGATCATGCGGAAGAGGCGGTCGTTGTTGAAACGTTTTAACACCCTGACGCGAGCCAACGTAAACCGCCGCGCGCCGGCGCGTCAAGACGTCCCTTGGGGAACGTTGTCCACGATTGTTCCCAGCTCCAACACCAGATCGTACGTTTGAACAGAGCGGCCAGGGCATCGTTGCTCATCAGGCTGCCGGAGTGAAGCGGGGGCTCCTACACTCGTCACCGACGAGCGGTGACGCGGGCGGGAAGGCGGGACACATGGCCGGACACATGGCCGGACACAGGGCGGGCCACAGGCCGGAGCGCGAGCCCAGGCGCCGGGTGACGATCGCGGACGTCGCCCGCCACGCCCAGGTGTCCACCACCGCCGTCTCCAAGGTCCTGCGCAACGCCTACGGTGCCAGCCCCGCCATGCGCGACCGGGTCAAGGCCGCCATCGAGGAGCTGGGCTACCGGCCCCACGCGGCGGCGCGGGCCATGCGCGGGCGCACGTTCACGATCGGCGTGCTGATCCCCCACGTGCGCAACCCGTTCTTCGCCGACGTGCTCGACGGCGTCGGCGAGCAGCTCGGCGGCAGCGGCTACCAGGCGATCCTCGTGCAGGGCGGCAGCACCGACCTGGCCGCCGAGAGCCGGGCCGTCGAAGCGCTCATCGACCGGCAGGTCGACGGCATCCTGATGATCGCGCCGATCACCCCGAAGTCGCGGCTGGAGGAGGTGGCCGGGGAGATGCCGCTCATCGTGCTCGGCCGCCACGAGCGCTCGTCGGCGTACGACGCGGTCTTCGACGACGACGACGCCGGCACCGAGCTGGTCGTGCGCCACCTCATCGAGCTGGGCCACCGCCGCATCGGCCACATCTCGCAGCGCAACGCGGGCCGCGGCAAGCCGGTCGCGCTGCCGCACCTGACCAGGGCCGAGACGTACCGCAGGGTGATGACCGAGCACGGGCTGGAAGGCGAGATCGCGATCGCCACCACGAGCTGGACCGAGGAGGGCGGCTACGACGGCACGCGCGAGCTCCTGGCCCGCTCGCCCCGGCCGACCGCGATCTTCGCGGGCGCCGACCAGGCGGCGTTCGGCGCGCTGTCGGCGCTGCACGAGGCGGGGCTGTCGGTGTCCCGTGACGTCTCGGTGGCCGGTTACGACAACACCCGGCTGGCGGCGATGGCCAACATCTCGCTGACCAGCGTCGACCAGGACGGCACGCTCATGGGCAGGACGGCGGCCCGGCTGCTGCTCGAACGCGTCGAGGGGCGCACGGCCGCGATGCGCTTCTCCGTCACGCCTGCCCTGGTGCCCCGGCTGTCCACCGGCCCCGCGCCCGGGTCAGGGGCGGGCGCCTGAGCCGCACAGGTAGCCGACCGTCATCTCGCCGACCATCCGCCGCAGCCGGTCGCGATGCCCGGGCGCGGTCATGTCGCGCCCGAACAGCGCACCGAACGTGTGCTGGTTGGCCACCCTGAAGAAGCAGAACGCGCTGATCATCATGTGCACGTCGATGGCGTCGGCCTCGGTGACGAAGTCGCCGGAGGCCCGCCCCGCCTCCAGGATGCGGGTGATGAGGTCGAGCACCGGCGCGCCCAGGCCGGCCAGCGCCTCCGACTTGCGGATGTGCTCGGCCTGGTGGATGTTCTCGATCGCGACGAGCTTGATGAAGTCGCGGTGGGCGTCGTGGTGGTCGAACGTCAGCTCCGCCAGCGTGCGGATGGCCTCGACGGGCGCCAGGTGCTCGACGTCGACCGTGCGCTCGACCGCCCGCACCTCGGCGTACGCCTTCTCCAGGACGGCGATGTAGAGCCGTTCCTTGCTGCCGAAGTAGTAGTAGATCATGCGCTTGGTGGTGCGCATGCGGGCCGCGATCTCGTCGACCCTGGCCCCGGCGTAGCCGTAGCGGGCGAACTCGCGCTGGGCGACGTCGAGGATCTCCGCCCGCGTGCGGTCGGCGTCCCGCCGGCGCTCGGCGGTGGCGGGGGTCGAGGTCATTCGCTCATCATAGGCGGCTCTGTCCGGCTTCCGTGGTGCTGGGCGGCGAGGCGGATGGGGGCGTTGACCGCGCCGTAGCCTGCGTAGCCGTCGATCCGCTGGACGATCTCGAAGAACACCCGGCCTACGGTGACCGTGTAGAGGTGCAGGAACGCGCCGCCGTTCGGGTCGCGGTCGTACAGGACGCCCAGCTCCCGCAGCTCCGGCGGCACGTCGTGGCGGGCCTCCAGGTCGTCGTAGTAGTTGGCGGGGATCGGCAGCAGCAGCTCGGGGTGCTCGGCGCGCAGTCTGCGGGCCACGGCGAGCACGTCAGCGCCGGCCAGCGCCACGTGCTGGGGTGGCGGCTGGCCGGCGCCGACCTGGGCCAGGTTGAGCACCATGCGCACCCCGGACTCCTGCGGGGTGGACCCCGGCGGAGTGGACCCCGGCGGAGTGGACATCGCGCGGCTGCGCACCAGCCCGTACGGGTCGGGCACCTCCAGGCTCTCCTGCGGCTGCAGCCCGAGCACGCCCCGGTAGAACAGCGCGGCCTCGTCGAAGTAGTGCGGCGGCTGGGCCAGCGCCACGTGGTCGATGTGGGTGATCCCCGTGGCCCCCGTGGCCCCCGTGGCCCCCGTGGCCCCCGTGGCCCCCGTGCCGCCGGTCCCCTCGGGCGCGAAGTCGGCGAGCCAGGCGTCGTCGCAGAAGAAGATCTCCGTGCCGTCGGGCGCGGCGACGGCGTGCAGTGGCGCGTCCTGCGGGGCGCGCTCGCGCGGCAGTACGGGCGACAGCAGCGACTCGGCGTGCGCGACGGCCCGTCCGGGGTCGGGGCTGTCGAGCCCGATCGCCACCAGCCCGGGACCCGCGCCGGCCGCGTGAGCCGGTCCCGCACTCGCACCCGCCCCATCGACCGGCCCCGGACTCACCGCGCCGACCGGCTCCGGCCCTGTGCCGGTGGCGTTGACCAGCAGGCGGGCCGCGCCCTGGGACCACAGTTCGACCGGCTTGCCCCTGTGCCTGCCCGTACGGGCGAAGCCGAGGGCGGGGAGGACGCCGTTCAGCGAGCCGGTGCCGGACAGCTCCGCGAAGGCGAACCCCGACGGCACGGACGGGTGCGCCACCCCCTGAAGCTGCCTCTCCAGCGCGATGAGCGAACGCATGCCGTCGCGCGCGGTCCGCCCGGTGCCGGCCTGCCGGAAGTGGTCGTTGAACACCTCCAGCGACAGCGGCCCCACGTACCCGGCGTTCAGCGCGTGCCTGACCAGCCCCGCGACGTCGAAGCCGCCCTGTCCTGGGAAGCAGCGGTGGTGGCGGCTCCACTGGAGCACGTCCATGGCGAGCAGCGGCGCGTCGGCGAGCTGCAGGAAGAAGATCTTCTCGCCGGGGATGGCCTCGATGCCGAGCGGGTCGGAGCCGCGCGACAGGATGTGGAAGCTGTCCAGGCAGGTGCCCAGGTTGGGGTGGTCGGCCTGGCGGACGATGTTCCAGGCGTGCAGGTACTCGTTGACGTGCCGGCCCCAGGCCAGCGCCTCGTACGCGACGCGGATGCCGTGCCTGGCGGCCCGCTCGGCGAGCAGCCGCAGGTGCTCGGCGGCCAGCCCGTCGTCGCCGATCGTCTCGGGCGAGACGTTCGAGCAGACCAGCAGCAGGTCGGCGCCGAGCCGCCGCATCAGCCGGAACTTGTGCTCGGCCCGCTCCAGGTTGGCCCGCAGGCGGGCGCGCGGCACGCCTTCGAAGTCGCGGAACGGCTGGTAGAGGTCGATGGTGAGCCCCAGGTCCGCGGCTCTGGCGCGGATCTCCTCGGGCGGGAGCGGGCAGGCGAGCAGGTCGTTCTCGAAGATCTCCACCCCGTCGAACCCGGCCGCCGCCACCGCCGTCAGCTTCTCCGTCAGCGTGCCGCTCACCGAGACGGTGGCGATCGACTTGCGCATGGCTTCTCCTCGTGCCGGGGCGGTCAGGTGAGTTCGGTCAGGTGGGCGAGCATGCGTTCGGCGTCGGGGGTGCGCCCGGTGAACAGGCGGAAGGCGTGCGCGGCCTGGAAGACGACCATGCCGCCGCCGTCGAGGGTCCGGCAGCCGAGCGCCCTGGCCCGCTTGAGCAGCTCGGTCTCCAGCGGCCGGTAGACGATGTCGGCCACCCACAGGCCGGGACGCAGCAGCTCGGCCGGCAGCGGCAGCCCCGGGTGATGCGCCATGCCGGTGGGCGTGGCGTGCACCAGGCCGTCCGCTTCGGCGAGCAGCGCGGGCAGGTCGCCGGTGCCGCTTGGGCGGGCGCGGCCGGCCCTGTGGTGGACGGCGTGGCGGTCGGCGTGGCGGGCCGCGAGCCGGTCGGCCAGCGCGGCGGCTCTGGCGGGGTCGGCGTCCACGATCGTCAGCACGTCCACGCCGAGGGTGAGCAGCGCATACGCGACCGCCGCGCCCGCGCCGCCCGCCCCGAGCTGGACGACGTGGCGGGTGGCCGCGCCCGGCAGGCCCCGGGTGAACGACTCGGCGAAGCCCGTCCAGTCGGTGTTGTGCCCGACGGCGCGCTCGCCGTCGAAGACGACCGTGTTGACCGCGCCCAGCATGGCGGCGTCGGGCGACAGCTCGTCCAGATGCGGGATGACGGCCTGCTTGCAGGGGTGGGTGATGTTGAGCCCGTCGTAGCCGAACCGGCGGGCCGTACGCAGCAGCTCGCCGACGTCGTCGCCGAGCCGGTCGGTGTCGAGCAGCCGGTAGACGTAGCGCAGGCCGTGGTGCGCGGCCTCGCGTTCGTGCAGCGGCGGGCTGAGCGAGGGACCGATGCCCGAGCCGATCAGGCCGGTCAGGTACGAGGTCATGCGGCGCTCCCCGATCAGCAACGTACGGACTAGTGAGTTCGTTATAACCCACCACCCGCGCCCGCGGGAAGCCGTCCTTGACATGTGACGCGCGCCACGTCAGCATTGCTCCCACGTTAATTAACTATCTAGTTCGTAAAACACGGGTAACCGGCGCCGGGGGCCGCCACCACCACGCTCACCGAGGAGCCAGAGCCCGAGGAGCTCACGTGACCGACAACGCACCAGGCAACTCCCCAGGCAACTCCCCAGGCAACTCGCCAGGCAGCCCCCTCGGCAGGGGCACGCCGCGCAAGGCCGCCATCGCCGCCTGGATCGGCAGCGCGCTCGAGTACTACGACTTCTTCATCTACGGCAGCGCCGCCGCGCTGATCTTCGGCCGGGTGTTCTTCGACGACTCCGACCCGGCGACCGCCACCCTCCAGTCGCTGGCCAGCTTCGGCGTCGCCTACGCGGCCCGGCCGGTGGGCGCGTTCTTCCTGGGGCACGTCGGCGACCGGTTCGGGCGCAAGAAGATCATGGTGTTCACGCTCGTCCTCATGGGGCTGTCGACGTTCCTCATCGGCTGCCTGCCCACCCGCGACCAGATCGGCGGGGCCGCGCCCGTCCTGCTGGTGCTGCTGCGCATCATGCAGGGGCTGTCGGCGGCGGGCGAGCAGGCCAGCGCCAACTCCATGACCCTCGAACACTCCCCCGCCGACCGGCGCGGCTACTTCACCAGCTTCACCCTGAACGGCACCCAGTTCGGGCAGATCCTGGCCACGTTCGCGTTCATCCCGGTCGCCGCCCTGCCCGAGGAGCAGTTGCTGACCTGGGGCTGGCGGGTGCCGTTCTGGCTGAGCGTGGCGGTGGCGGTGGCCGGGTGGATCATCAGGCGGCGGCTTGAGGAGACGCCGGCGTTCGAGGAGGAGGTGGCCGCGGGCACCGTCCCGCGCATGCCGCTCGCCGTGCTCTTCCGCGACCACTGGAGCAGCGTGCTGCGGGTGGTGTGCGCGGCGCTCATCGCCACCGTCAGCACGATCTTCACGGTCTGGGCGCTCAACTACGCCACGAGCGACGAGATCGGGCTCGACAACGCCACCATGCTCTGGGTCGGCGTGGCCGCCAACGCCGTCGCGCTCGTCGCGATCCCGCTGTGGGCGCGGCTGTCGGACCGGATCGGGCGCAAGCCGGTGTTCCTCATCGGCGCTGTCGGCAGCCCGATCATGATCTTCGCCTACCTGGCGGCCATCAACTCGGGCAGCTATCCGCTGGTGTTCCTCGTCGGCATCCTCACGCTCGGCGTCGTCTACAGCGCCTCGAACGGCATCTGGCCCGCTCTGTACGGCGAGATGTTCAGCACCCGCGTACGTCTGTCCGGCATGGCCATCGGCACCCAGATCGGCTTCGCCATCGCCGGGTTCGCCGTGGCCTCCGCCGCCGGGATCGTCTCCCCCGACGGCTGGCTCGGGCTGCAGGGGTGGACCGGGGTCGGGGTGTTCACCGCGATCCTGTGCGCGATCAGCGCGGTCGCGGTGGCTACGGCGCGGGAGACGTACCGGGTGCCGACGGAGGAGCTCGGCCGGACACCCGCCCCGGCCCCGGCCCGCTGACCATCTGTTCGGGCGGCGCGGGACCGCCGGCTCAGCCCGCCGGCCCCGCGCCCCCGGCTCAGTCCTTCTCCTCGTTCAGGACGCGTTGGGCGACGGCGAAGGCGGCGTTGGCGGCCGGAACGCCGCAGTAGACGGCGCTCTGCAGCAGCACCTCGCCGATCTCGTCGGGGGTCAGGCCGTTGCGCAGCGCGGCGCGTACGTGCATGGCCAGCTCGTCCAGGTGGCCCCTGGCGACGAGCGCGGTGAGGGTGATGCAGCTGCGCGTCCGCCGGTCGAGGTCGGGGCGGGTCCAGATCTCGCCCCAGGCGTAGCGGGTGATGAAGTCCTGGAAGTCCCTGGTGAAGTCGGTGGTGCGGGCGACGGCGCGGTCCACGTGCGCGTCACCGAGCACCTCGCGGCGCACCCGCATGCCGGGGACCGACGGCAGGTGGTCGAGCAGTGCCTTGGTGACGCGCTCCGGCTGGTCGGCCGGGGCCAGGTGGGCGGCGCCCGGCAGCTCGACCAGGGTGGCGCCGGGGATGCCGTCCACCAGCTCCCTGGCATGCGCGGGCGGTGTGGCCGGGTCGTCGCGACCGGCCACCACCAGCGTCGGCACGGTGATCTGGGCCAGCTCGGCGCGCAGGTCGTAACCGGCCAGGGCCTCGCAGCAGGCGGCGTAGGCGGCGGGGTCGGCGGCGGCGAGGTCGTCCAGCAGCGCCTGGTCGGGCGGGCCCGCGAACCAGCGGCCCGCCGCGCCCTCCACCAGCGGCCCGGTCCCCTCTTCCCGCACCAGCGCGGCCCGCTCGTGCCAGCCCTCCGGGTCGCCGAACCTGGCGCTCGAGCACACCATCGCCAGCGACCTCACCCGGCCGGGGTGGCGGACGGCCAGCGTGGCGCCGATCGCGCCGCCGATCGAGACGCCCGCGTAGTGGAAGCTCTCCATGCCCGCCGCTTCCGTCACCTCCAGCACCAGCGCGGCCAGCTCCTCGACCGTGCTCGCCGGAAGCGGCTTGGAGCCGCCGTGGCCCGGCAGGTCGAACCTGAGCACCCGGTACGTGCGGGCCAGCGTCCGCACCTGCGGCTCCCACAGGCGGGCGGAGGTGCCGAGCGAGGGGGCGAGGACGAGCGGCTCTCCCCGCTCGGGGCCGTCCATACGGTGCTGCAACATCAATGGCGTGCCTTGTCTCGGTGTTCGTGGTGGGTGAGGGCTTGGTCGACCAGGGCGGGGGCCGGGGCCTGGGTGCCTTCGACGGAGAGGTTGGCGGCCATGCGGTCCGGGTGGACGCGCAGGTCGGCGACGAGTTCCGCGGCGTCCCTGGTGGCGCCGGCGACCAGGCGGAGTGCCTCGCGCAGCGGCTGCCACTCGGCGTGCCAGGCGCCCGAGGGGCGTTCGTCCTCGGCGGCGAGTGCGGCGTACAGGGTGGCGGCCAGCGGGGGCACCTGGCGGGCGGCGGCGGCGATCATCGTGGCCCGCACCGGGTTGTGCTTGTGCGGCATGGACGACGACCCGCCGCCGACGCCCTCGGTCACCTCGCCGATCTCGGTACGCGACAGCACCAGCACGTCGGCCGCCACCTTCCCGAGCGCCCCCGCCGTGAACGCCAGCGCCCCCGCGAGGTCGGCCACCGGCGTCCGCAGCACGTGCCACGGCAACACCGGCGCCGCCAGCCCCAGCTCGGCCGCGAACCGCGCCGGCAGTTCCAACGCCACCGGCCGCGCGCCGGACTCCGGCGACCCGGGCTCCGGTCCCCCGCCTGGCTGCTGAGCGTCGGTGTGGAAGGCGGCGAGGGTGCCGGCGGCGGCGCCCAGCTGGGCGGGGACGGCCTGGCGGGCCGCTGTGAGGCGGACAGAGGCGTCCGTGACCAGGGTCAGCCAGCCCGCCGCCTTGAGGCCGAACGTCGTCGGGACCGCCTGCTGGGTGAGGGTCCGCGCGGCCATCGGGGTGGCGCGGTGGCCGGCGGCCAGCGTGGCCAGGCGGCCGATCACCGTGTCCAGCTCGGCGAGCACGGGACCCAGGGTGCGGTGGGCGACCAGCATCAGGGCGGTGTCGAGGATGTCCTGGCTGGTGGCGCCCCGGTGCACGTACGGGCCGTGCGACCCGGCCGCCCGCCGCAGGTCGGCGACGAGCGGGATGACCGGGTTGCCCCCGGACCTGGCGCGTACGACCAGGTCCGGCAGGTCGAAGGCGTCGGCGCGGCAGGCGGCCGTGACGGCCTCGGCGGCCGCGGCGGGCGCGAGGCCGAGCGCCGCCTGGGCGCGGGTCAGCGCGGCCTCGGCGTCCAGCATCGCCTGGAGCACGGCGGCGTCCCCGGTGGTCTCGGCCGCGCCCCGCATCGGGGACAGCAGGCCGAGGTCAGCGGGATCAGCCGAAGTCAAGGAAGACCGTCTCCTTCTCGCCCTGCAGATGGACGTCGAACCGGAAGACCCCGTCCCGCTCCTGCTCGGCCAGCAGCGTGTGCCGCCGCTCCGCGGGCACGGAGTCGAGGAAGGGGTCCTGCCCGAGGTAGATGCGGGTGTAGAGGTGGTGCAGCAGGCCGCGGGCGAACACGCACACGCTGATGTACCCGTTTCCCGGCCGTACGGTACGCAGCGCCCAGTGGCCGTCGAGGTCGGTGGCGACGCGGCCGAAGCCGGTGAAGACGACGCCGTCCCTGCCGAGCACGGCCCCGGTGGTGGGGTCGCGGCGCAGTGTGCCGGGCGCGCCGCGCACCTGCCCGTCCTCACCGGCCTGCCAGAACTCCAGCAGCGCGTCGGGCACCGGGTCGCCGGCGCCGTCGTAGACGTATCCGTGGACGGCGATGCCGCCGGTCGCGATGTCGCCGCCGCCGGGGAAGGGCAGGGCGTACCCGTAGAACGGGCCGACGGTCTGTGAGGGGGTGGGGTTCACCGGCCTTCCTCCATCCAGGTCGCGGCGGGGCCGTCGAGCACGATGTCCCATCGGTAGCCGAGCGAGAACTCCGGCTCGGACAGGTCGTGCACGTAGTCGGCGACGAGCCGCTGCCGGGCGCTCGCGTCGGTGACGGACTGCAGGATCGGGTCGTACGGGAACAGCGGGTCGCCAGGGAAGTACATCTGGGTGACCAGCCGCTGCGTGAACGCGCTGCCGAACAGCGAGAAGTGGATGTGCGCCGGCCGCCAGGCGTTGCGGTGGTTGCGCCACGGGTACGCGCCGGGCTTGATCGTGGTGAACACGTAGCCGCCGTCGTCACCGGTCAGGCAGCGGCCCACGCCGGTGAAGTTCGGGTCGAGCGGCGCCGGGTGGTCGTCGCGCTGGTGCAGGTAGCGTCCCGACGCGTTGGCCTGCCAGATCTCGACGAGCTGGCCGCGTACGGGCCGTCCCGACCGGTCGAGCACCCGGCCCCGCACGGTGATCCGCTCGCCCAGCGGCTCGCCGAGGTGCTGCCTGGTGAGGTCGTTGTCCTGGGGCGTCACGTCGGTTGCCCCGAACACCGGCCCCGACAGCTCCACCGCCTCGGGGTCCTTGACGGCGACGAGCGGCTGCTTGGGGTGGCGCAGGAGGGTGCTGCGGTAGGGGGCGTAGTCGCGGGCGGGATGACCGGAGGGGGTGGAGGCCTGCCCGCCGTACTCGGCGATCTCCCGGTCGATGTCGGCCTGCTGGAGGGGTTCGGACATACAGCTGCCTTTCGAGCTATCTGTCGAGGACGACGGCCAGCCCTTGGCCGACGCCGATGCAGAGCGCGGCCAGCCCGGTGCCGGAGCCGGCGGCGGCCAGCCGGTGGGCGACCGCGCCGGTGACGCGGGCGCCCGAGGCGCCGAGGGGGTGGCCGATGGCGATGGCGCCGCCGTCGGGGTTGACGATGGCGGGGTCGAGGTCGGGCAGCTCGGCCAGGCAGCCGAGCACCTGCGCCGCGAACGCCTCGTTCAGCTCGGCGGTCGCGAGGTCGCCGAAGCGCCGGCCCGCCTTGGCGAGTGCCCTGGTGGACGCCTCGACGGGGCCGAGCCCGAAGTAGCGCGGCTCCAGGGCGCTGACGCCGGTGGCGGCGATCCTGGCGAGGGGTTCGCGCCCGCGCAGCCCTTCCTCGTCGGTGAGCAGCAGCGCGGCGGCGCCGTCGTTGAGCGGCGAGGAGTTGCCCGCGGTGACGGTGCCGCCGTCCTTGCGGAAGACGGGCTTGAGCCGGGCCAGCGCTTCCAGGGACGTGTCGTGGCGGATGCCCTCGTCGCGGGTGACGTGGCCGATGGGCACGATCTCCCGCTCGAACGACGCCTTGGCCGCCTTCTGGTGGCTGGCCAGCGCGAACGCGTCCTGCTCCGCGCGGGTGATGCGGTGCTTGTCGGCGATCAGCTCCGCGCCCTCGCCGAGCGCGACGGTGTGCTCGGCGGGCATGGCGGGGTTGACCAGCCGCCAGCCGAGCGTGGTGGAGACCAGCTCCTGGCCACCGGCGGGGAACGCCTTCTCCGGCTTGGGCAGCACCCAGGGCGCGCGGGTCATCGACTCGACGCCGCCCGCGATCACGGTGCCGGCGTCGCCCATCGCGATCATCCGGTACGCCTGCACGACGGCCTCCATGCCCGACCCGCACAGCCGGTTCACGGTCGCGCCCGGCGTGGTGATCGGCAGGCCGGCGAGGATGGCGGCCATCCTGGCGACGTTGCGGTTCTCCTCGCCGGCGCCGTTGGCGTTGCCCAGCACGACCTCGTCGGGGCCGTCCAGGTCGTTGCGCTCGACCAGCGCCTTGATGACGTGCGCGGCCAGGTCGTCGGGGCGGACGCCGGACAGGGCGCCGCCGTACCGGCCGAAGGGGGTGCGTACGGCGTCGAGGATGTAGACGTCTTTCATGCCAGAACCTCCGCGTCGGTGCGCTCGCGCACGTCGTCCACGCTCACTCCCGGCGCGCGCTCGACCAGCGCGAGCCCCTGCTCGGTGACGTCGAGGACGCCCAGGTCGGTGACGATCCGGTGGACGCACTCCTTCCCCGTGAGCGGCAGCGAGCACTCCTCGACGATCTTGGGTGAGCCGTCCTTGGCGGTGTGATCCATGATCACGATGACCTTGCGGGCGCCGTGCACGAGGTCCATGGCGCCGCCCATGCCCTTGACGAGCTTGCCGGGCACCATCCAGTTGGCCAGGTCGCCGCGGGCCGAGACCTGCATCGCGCCCAGCACCGCCACGTCGATGTGCCCGCCGCGGATCATGCCGAACGACGCCGACGAGTCGAAGAACGCGGCGCCCTCCCGCACGGTCACGGTCTCCTTGCCGGCGTTGATCAGGTCGGGGTCGACCTCGTCCTCCGCCGGGTAGGGGCCGACGCCGAGGATGCCGTTCTCGGAGTGCAGCACGACGTCCACGCCGGGCGGCAGGAACGACGGGATGCGGGTGGGCAGGCCGATGCCCAGGTTGACGTAGTCGCCGTCGCGCAGCTCGGCGGCGGCCCGCGCGACCATCTCGTCCCTGGTCCAGCTCATCCGGTCACCGTCCGCTTCTCGATGGACTTGTCCGCGGCCTGCTCGGGGGTGAGCACGAGCACGCGCTGCACGAACACGCCGGGCAGGTGCACCTCGTCGGGGTCCAGCTCGGTCAGCTCCTCGACCTCGGCGACCGTGACGCGGCCGGCCATCGCGGCGAGCGGGTTGAAGTTGCGGGCGGCCTTGCGGAAGACCAGGTTGCCGTGGCGGTCGCCCTTGGCGGCGCGGACGAGGGCGAAGTCGGTACGGATGCCGTGTTCGAGCACGTACTCGCGGCCGTCGAACTCGCGTACCTCCTTGGGCGGCGAGGCGACCGCGATCGAGCCGTCCGGGTTGTGGCGCAGCGGCAGGCCGCCGTCCGCGATGGGGGTGCCGACGCCGGCCGGGGTGTAGAAGGCGGGGATGCCGCTGCCGCCCGCGCGCAGCCGCTCGGCCAGGCTGCCCTGCGGGGTCAGCTCGACCGTCAGCTCGCCGGACAGGTACTGGCGGGCGAACTCCTTGTTGTCGCCGATGTACGAGGCGGTCACGTGGGCGATGCGTCCGGCCGCCAGCAGCACGCCCAGGCCGCCGCCGTCCACGCCGCAGTTGTTGGAGACCACGGACAGGCGGGTGACGCCGGTGTCGTACAGGGCCTTGATCAGGACGTTGGGGATGCCGCTGAGGCCGAAGCCGCCGACGGCGAACGACGCGCCGTCACGCACGCCTGCCAGCGCCTCCGCGGCCGTGGCGACCACCTTGTCTCTCGGCACGACGCTCCGATCGTGGGTGTGTTCGCTCTGCGAACTTTTGTTCACTATTATGAGGATTTCAGTATGTGTCTGGGTTGGCTGGCCTGTCAAAGGTCCCCTTCATCCCTTCCAGGAGGAGCCGATGGAACCGGCCGGAACCCTCGAACGCGGGCTGAGCGTGCTGCGCGCGCTCGCCGCCGACCCGCGGCGGCCCGCCCGCGCCACGGACCTCGTGCGGGCGACCGGGCTGGCCAGGTCCACCGTCGACCGGGTGCTCGGCACGCTCGCGCACCTCGGTTACGTGCGGGCCGACGGGCGTGACGTGGTGCTCGCGCCGCGGCTGATGGAGCTGGGCGAGGCCTATCTGTCCGGCTCGGGGCTGCGCGACGCCGTCGCCGGTCCCGCCGCGCGGCTCGCCGACGAGCTGGACGAGTCGGTGTCGGTGGCCGTACGGGACGGGGACGGGGTGCGGTTCGTCGCGCAGGTCACCCGGCGGCGGCGCATGTCGGTGACCTTCCGCGTCGGTGACGTCCTGCCCGCCTCCCGCTGCGCCGCCGGCCTCGCCCTCCTCGACCCCGCCAAGCCCTGGGCCGAGGACGACCAGCTCATCGAGCCCGGCCTGATCGCGGTGGCGGTCCCGGTCCGCGGTGAGCCGGCCTGTGCGGTGAGCGTGGTGAGCCACACCAGCCGGCACACGGTCGCCGAGCTGCGCGACCACTGCCTGCCCGCCCTCCGCGAGACGGTCGCCGAGATGGAAGCCGCCCTCGCCGCCCCCGGCCCGCAGGCCGCGCCCTCGACCCCCGCCCCGCAGGCCGCACCCTCGACCTCCAGCCCGCAGGCCGCGCCCCCGGCCTCCGGCCCGTCGGCTCTTCCGGCGGGCCCCGCCGGAGCCGCCACCCCCGCGACCTCCTCGTCCTCGGACGCGGCCAAGGAGGCGAAGCGGGAGCTGGGGATGGGGTTCCTGCAGTCGCTGGCGCGGGGGCTGGCGGTCATGGTGGCGCTCGGGTCGGCGCGGGGCGGGGTGACGCTCGCCGACTGCGCGAAGGTGACCGGCCTGCCGCGGGCGACCGTGCGGCGGGCGGTGCAGGCGCTGGAGCGGCTCGGGTACGCCGCCGCGCGCGGCACCCGGTTCACGCTGCTGCCCCGGGTGCTGGAGCTGGGCTACGCGCACCTGTCGGGGCTGACGTTCCGCGAGATCGTCCAGCCGCACCTGGCCGACCTCGCCGCCCGCGTCGACGAGTCGGCGTCCGTCGCGGTGCTGTCGGGCGACGACGTCCTGTACGTGGCGCGGGTCCAGACCGTGAGCCTGATGAGCGTGAACATCACCGTCGGCACCCGCTTCCCCGCGTACGCGACCTCCATGGGCCGGGTGCTGCTGGCCGAGCAGCCCGACGAGCGGCTGGCCGCGATCGAGCCGCGCCGGCTGGCCACCAGGACCGTCACCTCCCGCGACGAGCTGCGCGCCCTCGTCCGGCGGGCCGCCGCCGACGGCTACGCGCTGGTGGACCAGGAGCTTGAGGAGGGCGTACGGTCCATCGCCGTCCCCATCAAGGACCGCACAGGAAGCACCGTCGCCGCCGTGAACGTCGCCACCCACGCCGGGCGGGCCGGCAACGACGCGCTGGTCCGCGACGTGCTGCCGGCGCTGCGCGAGACGGCCGCGAAAATGGCGGCGGATCTCGCGTACACGGGCGCCGTCGCGGCCGAATGAACGCATTAGTATCCGAGGCATGAAAGCCGCAGTGCGCGCCAGATATGGCCCGCCGGAAGTGGTTCGCGTTTCAGAGGTGGAAAAACCGGTCCCCGGCCCTGGTGAGCTGCTCGTCAAGGTGCGCGCGACCACGGTCAACCGCACCGATTGCGCGATGCGGGCGGCCAAGCCGTTCCTGTGGCGATTCTTCACGGGGCTCGTCCGGCCTGCGCGGATGCCCGTTCTCGGCACCGAATTCGCCGGCGAGGTGGTGGCCGTGGGGGCGGGCGTCGGGTCGTACAAGGCCGGGGACGAAGTGTTCGGCTACAACGACGGCAGGTCGGGGGCGCACGCGCAGTTCCTGACCGTTCGCGAGAGCGGCACGCTGGCGGCGTTGCCCGAGGGGCTGACGTACGAGGAGGCGGCGCCCGGCACCGAGGGCGCCCACTACGCGCTCTCCATGATCAGGGGGGCCGGGGTGCGGGCCGGTCACGACGTGCTGGTCTACGGCGCCACCGGGGCGATCGGGTCGGCCGCCGTGCAGCTTCTGAAGCACCACGGCGCCTGGGTCACCGCCGTTTGCGGGCCGCATCATCTCGATCTCGTCCGCGGGCTCGGGGCCGACAAGGTGGTCGACCACACCTCCACCGATTTCACCGCCGACGAGCGCCGATATGACGCCGTGCTGGACGCGGTCGGCAAGAGCACGTTCGGGCGGTGCAGGAAACTGCTCAAACCCCGTGGCGTTTATGTCGCCGCCGACGTGGGTCCTTTCTGGCAGAACCTCTTACTCGCCGCCGCCGGCCCCTTGCTCGGCGGCCGGAGGGTGAAATTCCCGCTGCCCCGGCATGGCGCGGAGATGGCCCGGCAATTGAAGGAGCTGCTTGAGTCGGGCGCATTTCGGCCGGTCATCGACCGCCATTATCCCCTGGACGAGATCACGGACGCCCACCGCTATGTTGAAACCGGCCGGAAGGTGGGAAACGTCGTCATCGTCGTCCCCCATGCCGAGGAGGCGTGATCAACCGGCGGAAGGCCGGTCACGAGCTCAGGGCGGTGATGGCGACCCACCAGCCCTCCCGACTGAATCTTGACCCGCTCTTATAGCGACATAGAGGGATGTATACGGCGGGTCCCGTTAGCGTTTCGCTTATGACCGGACCGACCGCGTTCACGGTGAACGGCCAGCCCGTGCGGCTCGACCTCGACCCGCGCGAGTCCCTGCTCGACGTGCTGCGCGAGCGGCTGGGTCTCACCGGCTCCAAGAAGGGCTGCGACCACGGCCAGTGCGGCGCGTGCACGGTCCACCTGGACGGCCGGCGGGTCGTATCCTGCCTGACCCCGGCCGTCCAGGTGCACGGCAGGTCGGTGACCACGATCGAGGGCGTGTCGGGCGCGGGCGGGCTGCATCCGCTGCAGGAGGCGTTCGTGGACAACGACGCGCTGCAGTGCGGCTACTGCACGCCGGGCCAGGTGATGTCCGGCCTGGCCTGCATCGCCGAAGGGCACGCGGGCGACGACGACCAGATCCGCGAGTACATGAGCGGCAACCTGTGCAGGTGCGGCGCGTACACGGGCATACTCGCCGCCGTACGCCAGGCCGCGGCGCTCCGGGAGGAGTGAACCGTGCGCCCCTTCGCCTACACCGCCCCCGCCACCCTCGGCGAGGCGGTCAGCGCCCTGGCGGCGGCCGGGCCAGGCGCGCGGGTGCTGGCCGGCGGCACCACCCTGTACGACCTGATGAAGCTGGACATCGAGACCCCGCACAGCGTCGTGGACGTGCGCGCGCTGCGCGAGCTGGCGGGCATCGACACGGCGGGTGCGGGCGAGCTGTCGTTCGGCGCCGGCGCGCTGATGGCCGACGTGGCCGAGGACCCGGTGCTGCTGCGCGACTACCCCGCGCTGGCCGAGTCGCTGGCCAAGGCCGCCTCCCAGCAGCTGCGCAACATGGCGACGGTGGGCGGCAACCTGCTGCAGCGCACCCGCTGCGGCTACTTCAGGGGCGGCCCGCCGTTCGCCTGCAACAAGCGGGAGCCGGGCAGCGGCTGCGCCGCGATCGGCGGGCTGGACAGGGGGCACGCGCTGCTCGGCGGCAGCGAGGCGTGCGTCGCGACCTACCCGGGTGACTGGGCGGTCGCGCTGATCGCGTTCGACGCCGTGGTGGACGTGGCGGGCCCCGGCGGCACGCGGACGATCCCGCTGGCCGAGCTGCACGTCGAGCCCGGCGACACGCCCGCCAGGGAGCACACGCTGGCCGCCGGCGAGATCATCACCCGCATCCGCGTGCCGGTCACGCCGGTAGGGCGCGGATCGACGTACCACAAGGTCAGGGACCGGGAGTCGTACGCGTTCGCGCTGGCCTCCGCCGCCGCCGCGGTGCGCTTCGGCGGTGACGGGAGCGTGGCCGAGTGCCGCATCGCGGTGGGCGGGGTCGCCACCAGGCCGTGGCGCTGCCCGGACGCCGAGCGGGAGCTGACCGGGGCGGCGCTGGACGAGCGGTCCGCGCGCCGGGCGGGCGAGGCCGCGTTCGCCGGGGCCCGGCCTGGCGCGCACAACGGTTTCCGGGTCGAGCTGGGCATCCGCACCGTGGCCGAGGCGCTGCGGATCGCCGGAGAGCGGGCCGTACGATGACGGACTTCGCGATCCCCCGCGTCGGCGCGCGGGAGAAGGTCACCGGGACCGCCCGCTTCGGCGCCGACCGCACACCGGGGGGCTGCGCGTATGCGATGCCCGTGGTGGCGACCGCCGGCAAGGGCCGCATCACGCGCCTCGACACCGCCGGGGCCACCGCCGTGCCCGGCGTGCTGCTCGTCCTGTCGCACCTCGACGACCTCGGCATCGTCCCGGCCGGCTCGCTCATGCGCGGCGGCTACGCCTTCCAGAGCCTCCAGCCGCTGCTGGACGACCGGATCGCCTACCGGGGCCAGCCGATCGCGCTGGTCGTGGCCGACACCCTGGTCGCCGCGACGGAGGCGGCCGCCCTCGTGCGGGCCGAGTACGACGAGGAGCCGATCGCGGTGGAGCTGGGCGCGGCCGGCACCGAGACCCAGGAGGCGGCGCTGGCCGACGTGGTGGCGGGCGACGCCGACGGCGAGTACGAGCGCAGCCCGCTGCGCATCGACGAGACGTACGAGGCGGGGCCGCAGCACCAGGTGCCGATGGAGCTGATCGGCGGCGTGGTCGAGTGGCACGGCGACACGGTGGTGGTGCACGAGGGCACGCAGACCGTCGGCGCGCTGCGCGGCGGCCTGGCCAGGCAGCTCGGCATCGACCCCGCGCAGGTGCGGGTGATCTCGCCGTACGTGGGGGGCGCGTTCGGCCAGAAGAACGCGCTGCAGCCGCACCTCGCGCCGCTGGCCGTGGCCGCCCGGCGGCTGGGCAGGCCGGTCAAGCTGGTGCTGCCGCGCGCCCACACCTTCCACGCGGCGAGCTTCCGCCCGCTGAGCAGGCATCGTGTCCGGCTGGGCGCCGACCGCTCGGGCCGGCTGCTGGCCGCGATCCACGAGGTGGACCAGCAGGACTCCCGGCACGACCTGCTGCCGGCCACGTACACGGAGCTGACCTCCCGCCTGTACGACATCAGGAACTTCCGCGGCCGCCAGCGCCACGTCAGGACCGACACGCAGTCGCCCGGCTTCATGCGGGCCCCGTTCGAGCACCCGGCCGCGTTCGCGCTGGAGTCGGCCATCGACGAGCTGGCCGTCGCCACCGGCCGCGACCCGGTCGAGCTGCGCCTGGCCAACGACGCGCGCACGGACCCGGTGACCGGCAAGCCGTTCTCGTCCCGGCACCTGGCCGACTGCCTGCGGCGCGGCGCGGAGCTGTTCGGCTGGGCCGGACGCAGTCCCGACCCGTGCTCGATGCAGGAGGCCGACGGGACGCTGGTGGGCTGGGGCGTCGCGGTGGGCGCGTACCCGTCGAAGACCGTCCCGATCCAGGCCAGGCTCACCGCCGACGCCGACGGCCGGGTGCTGCTGGAGGTGGGCGGCCACGAGATGGGGCAGGGCATCACGACCGCCCTCGTCTCCGCCGTGGCCGGCGACCTCGGCATCGCGCCCGACTCCGTCGCCGTCGCGGTCGGCGACACCGCCCGCGTCCCGCACCACCTCACCGCCGGCGCCTGGGGCACCAACAGCACGCTGCTGGCCGTGCACGCGGCGCTGCTGCGGCTGCGCGAACGGCTCGGCGCCGCCCCCGACGGGCCGGTGGACGTGGCGGCGGCGGTCAAGCAGGCGGGCGGGGACGACGTGGTGACCGAGGCCGTCACCCAGGCGCCCGGCCAGCCGCCGGAGATGGCCGACCGCATGCGCACGGGTCTCGCCGCGCCGACCGGCCCCGAATATCCCGGCTTCGTCTCCTTCAGCTTCGTCGCGCACTTCGCCGAGGTCAGGGTGGAGCCGGTGACGCGGCGCATCCGCGTGCCCCGGGTGGTCAGCGTGGCCGACTGCGGCAGGGTGGCCAGCCCGGTCACCGCCGACGCCCAGGTGCGCGGCGGGGTGGTGTGGGGCATCGGCGCGGCGCTGCACGAGCACAGCGAGGTCGATCCCCGTTACGGCGGCTTCGTCAACAGCGATCTCGCGGACTACGTGATCCCGGTCAACGCCGACGTCGGCACGATCGAGGTGGACTTCATCGGCGAGCCCGACTTCGCGCTCAACCCGATGGGCGTCAAGAGCCTCGGCGAGGTGGCGCTGGTCGGCGTCGCCCCCGCCATCGCCAACGCCGTCTTCCACGCCACCGGCCGCCGCGTCCGCCGCCTGCCGATCCTCATCGAGGACGTGCTGTGACCCGTCCCGCGTGCTCAGCGGGGAAAGTCGTCGAGCTCACGGACGGCCTGGTCGAGGTCGTCGGCGACGCCGTCGCGCAGCAGCCGCCCGTACAGGCCCTCGCCGGCCGCGCCGTAGCGGCGGATGCGGGCCGCGCGGGCGGTCATGCGCGACTGCAGCTCCCTGATGAGCGCGTCGGTGCTGCCGTCCCAGCCGTAGGTGTCGAGGAACAGCCGCAGCCTGCGGGGGCGCGCGTCGAAGTCGGTGAAGCCGTCCAGCTCGGCGGTGCAGCGGGCGTGCAGCGGCACCCAGCCGTGCGCCATCCAGCTCACGTCGGAGTCGGCGGTGACGGGGCCGGCGAAGTCCCAGTCGAAGAAGCCGGTGATGCGGCCGTCGTGCCAGGCGGCGTTGAACGGGCTGGCGTCGTTGTGCGCGATGATCAGGCCGGGCGCCCACCTGCCGCCCATCCGCCAGCGCGCGCCCGCGGACGGCACGAAGTCGGCGACCGCCTCGTGGTAGGCGCGCGTCCACTCGGCGACCTGGACGAGCGACTCCTCCGTACGGGTCCACCAGGGCCACACGACCTCGCCGCCCATGGTCTCGCCCTCGAGGTAGGTGAGGATCTCGCGGCCCTCGTCGTCGATGCCGAGCACGCGGGGGGCGCCCGCGAACCCCTTGCGTTCGAGGTGCCGCAGCAACTCGTGGACGGACGGGGTCCAGGGGCGTACTTGACGGCGTACGGTGTGGCCGATCCGCACGGCGCCGCCGTCGTTGCCGCCGTCGAGCCGATCCCGCCCCACGCCGAGGACACTGCCAGCCTGCACGGGTCCCGTCAACAGCCCGCGACCGTTGTACACGATCACCGTGTTGTAAACGATCACTGCGAAACCCGTAGCGGGCGATTGCACCATGCAAAGATAAGAGGGGCGAACCGTAGGGATGCGGAGGGGTGGAATGGGCAGCATCGATCGTGCCGGCTTCTCCTGGGTGGTCACGCAACGTGATGACGCCGCCGTCCTGTGTCCCTGCGGGGACCTGGACCTGTCGTCCATGGAGGAGTTCCGCAGCGGCCTGGCGGAGGCGATGTCGTGCCTGCGCCCGCCGCTCGTCGTCGTGGACCTGCACGAGGTGGACTTCTGCGACTCCTCGGGGCTGAACGCGCTGATCTGGGCGGCGAACACGGTGGAGGCCGCGGGCGGGCGGCTGCGCCTGAGCGGCCTGCAGCCGAGGGTGAGCCGGCTGATGCGGATGACCGGCCTCGACCGGCGCTTCACCCTCCAGGACGCACCGACCGGGCAGTGAAGGCCGCCAGGGCGAAGGCGCGCGCCCACGTCCTCGACGGCACGACACCTCTGCCCACCCGGCTGCCCACCCGGCTGCCCGGCCCCTGGAAGGCCGTCTCGGGCCCGGGCCGCTGACCTGGTCAGCCGCCCATGCGGCCGTCCTGGCTGTGGCGGTTCTCCAGGCCGGCCATCGAGGAGCCGTCGTCCTGGAGGCCGCGCCCGTTCTCGATGGAGCCGGGCGAGTAGTAGCGCCGCAGCCAGTCGGCCAGCCCGTCGAGGCCGGGCAGCAGTACGCGCTCGGTGATGTTGGCCTGGTCGAGCCGCTGCCTGATCTCGGCCTTGACCGGGGCCGGGATCACCCACTGGCGCCCCAGCCCGGGGTGGTCGGCCAGCCAGTCCTCCAGCTGGTACGTCACGTCCGACAGCACCGACAGCACCGACGACTGGTTGATCACCCGATCGTCCAGCGACGGCGGCTCGAAGAAGGCCAGGAACGGCCCGCCGTCGCCGAGCCGGTCGAAGCGGTCGAGCGAGGGGGCGACCCCGGCGAGCATCTCGGTGGTGAACACCAGCGCGCCCTCGGCGGCGAGCGGGGCCCGCAGCGGGTCGGGCAGCAGCCGGTGGGTGGCGGCGCAGTCGACGGACAGCAGCACGCCGTCGTCCTCCGGCCAGGTCGCGGTGGCGAAGTGGAGGGCGACGAGCGGGGAGAACGTCCAGTCGAGCAGGCGGGTGGGCAGGCCGTGGTGCTGGCCGAGCGCCAGCCAGTCCCAGACGGTCGGCCCGGGGGCCTGTCTATGCGCATATTTCCGGAAATTTCGTATGAGATGGGACTCGACCTGCCGGTAATGGCCGCGCAGCCGCGCGAGCCCCGACATGTGCGAGTACGTGCTGCGCGCGAGCCCGCGGAAGACCAGCGAGGTGTGCGCCGGCCCGCACCCCTCGCGCCGGCCCGCCTCCCCGATCGCGTCGTCCAGCTCGCGCCACGACGACACCGTGACCACTTCCATCACCCCTGCGTTGCCCCAGCTCACGCCCTCCACACCTGCCCTCGTCACGACCGGCCGCACTCCCGGTTCCGGGTCTGGACAAGGCCCGGCGCGGATCCTACGGTCGAGTGATCCCGATCACTCCTCCTTGACGAGGTGACGTCGCATGGCGCTGGACGAGGCCACGACCCGGTTTCTCGCGCAGCTGGCGGAGGCCGGCGGCAAACCGATCCACGAGATGAGCGTGGCCGAGGCGCGCGCCGTGAGCGCGGGGCTGGCGGCCTTGTGCGGCGAGGGCCCTGACATGGCCGAGGTCAAGGACGTGACGATCCCGGCGGAGGACGGCGGCTCCTTCCCGGCCCGCGTGCTCGTGCCGGGTGAGGAGCCGCGCGGCGTCATCGTCTACTACCACGGCGGCGGCTGGGTCATCGGCTCCATCGACGAGACCGACACGGTCGGGAGGGAGCTGGCCGCGCGTACGGGATGCACGGTCGTCCTGCCCGGCTACCGCCTCGCGCCCGAGCACCGCTACCCGGCGGCGGCGCGCGACGCGTACGCCGCCCTGCTCTGGACTGCCTCCGCCCTGCCCGGCCTGCCGATCGTGGTGGCGGGCGACAGCGCGGGCGGCAACCTGGCGGCCGTGGTGGCCCAGCGAGTGCGGGACGAGGGCGGCCCCGAGATCGCCCTCCAGGTGCTCGTCTACCCGGTCACCGACTGCCTGCTCGACACCGACTCCTACCTCGACCCCGCCAACCAGCTCCTGCTCGACCGCGACTCCATGATCTGGTTCTGGGACCACTACGCGCCCGACCACGTGCGCCGCGCCGCCCCCGACGCCTCGCCGCTGCGCGCCGACCTGTCCGGCCTGCCGCCCGCCGTGGTGCTGACCGCCGAGCACGACGTCCTGCGTGACGAGGGCGAGGCGTACGCCGAACGCCTGGCGCAGGCCGGGGTGCCGGTGGAGTTCAAGCGGTTCGACGGCCAGACGCACGTGTTCTTCACGATGGTGAACGTGCTGCCCGCCGGCGACGCCGCACTGACGATGGTGGCGTCGGCGGTGCGGCGCGCCCTGTGACGAGCGGTCAGCCGGAGAAGAGCTGGGTGAGCTTGAGGAGCAGCTCGTACACCCCGTACGCGAAGGGCACGCCCACCCACAGCCAGGCCAGCGCCATCAGCCAGGTACGCCGCTCGCTCATACGGTCTGTCCCTTCTGCACCGGCTGCGTGGGGCGTTCGTGGAACCTCTCGTGGACCGGCCTGATCAGCTCGTTGGCGAGGAAGCCGATGGCGAGCAGGCCGATCATGATGAACAGCGAGGTCGTGTAGAGGTCGGAGCCGGAGCGCCCGGCGTTCTCCTGGGCGTCGGCGATGGCGTTGATGATCAGCGGGCCGAGCACGCCCGCGGTGGACCAGGCGGTGAGCAGCCGGCCGTGGATGGCGCCGACCTCGTACGTGCCGAACAGGTCCTTCAGGTACGCGGGCACGGTGGCGAAGCCGCCGCCGTAGAAGGACAGGATGCCGAGCGCGCAGAGGATGAACAGCGGCTTGGACGCGTCGCCCGCCAGGGCGATGGCGAGGTAGAGCAGCGCGCCGACGCCCAGGTAGACCCGGTACATGTTCTTGCGCCCGATGAGGTCGGAGGTGGAGGACCAGACGAAGCGGCCGGCCATGTTCGCCAGCGACAGCAGCGCGATGAACCCGGCGGCGGCGCCCGCCGCGACGGCGGCCGTGGTGCCGGCGAAGAAGTCCGTGATCATCGGGGCGGCCTTCTCCAGGATGCCGATGCCGGCCGTGACGTTGCAGCACAGCACGACCCACAGGAAGGAGAACTGCGGGGTGCGGATGGCGTTGCGGGCGGAGACGTCGGCGGTGGTGATGAGCGGCCGCAGCCGGGTGGTGGGCGGTTTCCAGCCCTTGGGCGTCCAGCCGTCCGGCGGGACGCGGACGAGCAGCACGCCCATCGACATGAACACGGCGTAGACGACGCCGTGCACGAGGAACGTCGTGGCGATGCCGGTCGTGCCGGTGCCGAAGGAGGAGAGCATCTGCGCCGACCAGGGCGAGGCGATGAGCGCGCCGCCGCCGAAGCCCATGATCGCGATGCCGGTCGCCATGCCGGGCCGGTCGGGGAACCACTTGATGAGGGTGGAGACCGGGGAGATGTAGCCGATGCCGAGCCCGATGCCGCCGACGAAGCCGTAGCCGAGCACGACCAGCCAGTACTGCCGGGTGATCACGCCCAGTGCCGACAGCAGGAATCCGGAGGAGAAGCAGGTCATCGAGACGAACATGGCCCAGCGAGGGCCGTTGCGCTCGACGAGCGTGCCGCCGAAGGCGGCCGACAGGCCGAGCATGACGATGCCGAGCTGGAAGGGCAGCGCGCTCTGGGTGCCCGACAGGCCGAGCGCCGACTCCAGCGGAGGTTTGAAGACGCTCCACGCGTACGCCTGGCCGATGGCGAGGTGCACGGAGAGCGCAGCGGGCGGCACGAGCCAACGGCTCCAGGTGGGCGCCGCCACAATACGGGAACGACTGAGGAAGGCTGGGGGACTCGCGGACCTCGTACTGTCTGCCACGCATCACGGCTACCACATACGGTATGCAGTATTTAAAAGTTGTACGACCTTTACGACGAGCGGTCAGATCCTGTCGGCGAACGGCGGGGAATCTTGGAGGCGACCTTGACGGAGCCGAAGGCCACGATCACGACCGGCCGTGTGCGGGGCCACCGCGAGAACGGGGTGGCCGTCTTCCGTGGCATCCCGTACGCCCGGCCGCCCCTCGGTGACCTGCGCTTCGCCGCCCCCGTACGCCCTGAGCCGTGGGACGGCGTCCGCGACTGCGCGGCGTTCGGCCCGCCACCGCCGCAGCACGGCGCGACCGAGTCGCTGACCGAGAGCTGCCTGACGGTGAACGTGTGGTCCCCCGGCCTCGGGGGGCGGCTGCCGGTGATGGTGTACGTCTACGGGGGCGCGTACCGGAGCGGCGACGCCGCCGACTCCGTCTATGACGGCGCGACGCTGGCCGGGGAGGGCGTCGTCGTGGTGACCTTCAACTACCGGGTGGGCGCCGAGGGGTTCGCCCAGCTGGTGGGCGCGCCGGCCGACCGGGGGCTGCTCGACCAGGTGGCCGCGCTGGAGTGGGTGCGTGACAACGTGGCCCGTTTCGGTGGCGACCCGGCCCGGGTGACGGTGTTCGGCGAGTCGGCCGGCGCGGGGTCGATCGCCGCGCTCATGGCCATGCCCCGGGCGGCCGGGCTGTTCGGGCGGGCGATCGCGCAGAGCGTGCCGGGCACGTACTTCTCGGCGCCGCTGGCCGCCGACGTCGCCGCCGCGCTCGCCGGCGAGCTGGGCCTGCCGCCCCATGCCGACGCCCTCGCGCCCGTCACCCCTGAGCGGCTCGTGGGCGCCGCGGACGCGCTGGCGGCCAAGATGCTCGCGTACGAGGACCGCTGGGGCGTCGTCGCCCACACCCCCACCCCGTTCTCGCCCGTCGTGGACGGCGACGTGCTGCCCCGGGACCCCTGGTCCGCGCTGTCCGACGGGGCCGCCCGCGAGGTCGAGCTGATCGTGGGCCACAACAGGGACGAATACCGGCTGTTCACGCACGACGCTCCCGCCGAGCCGACCGACGCGGTGCTGGCGGCGTTCGCGCCGGGGCTGCCGTACCGGGACGCCTTCCGGGACGCCTTCCCGGACGCCTTCCCGGACGCGGACCTGGCGGAGCTGGTGCGGTCCGACTGGCTGTTCCGGATGCCGAGCCTGCGGCTGGCCGACGCGCACGCGGCAGGGGGCGGGCGGGCGTACGTGTACGAGCTGACCTGGGGCGTCCCCGGGCTGGGCGCCTGTCACGCGCTCGACGTGCCGCTGGTGTTCGGGAACCTGGACGGCGGCATGGCCCGCTTCCTCCTCGGCGATCCCCCTCCTGACGAGGCCGTGGCCGTCTCACGGGACTTCCGGCGAGCGTGGACGGCGTTCGCGCGCGGCGAGGGACCGGGCTGGGCCCCGTACGAGCAGGGGAGCCGCCTGACGCGGCTCTTCGACGCCGAGCCTGCGGTCGCGCCCTATCCGGAGGAGACCTCGCGCCGCCTGTGGGCCGCGCACACCTTCGCCGCGCTCCCCCTCCCCGGGGCCCACTAGGGACATCCCTGGGCCGGTCCCCGTGGCGGGCGCCAGGGCGCCGGTGGCACCGTGCCCGTATCCGGCGACGACCAGGGGCGGGTGTGATGATGAGCGAGCCATCGGGCGGAGTGGGCAAGCAGCAGCTGCAGGACTTCCTGCGGGCGGCGGACCGGGGCGGGCTGACGCTCGACGACCGCAGGCTCCTGGTCCAGCAGGCGCTGCTGCTCATCGAGCAGAACTACGTGCACCTGCCGCTCAAGGCCGCCATGCACGCCGTGAACCCGGTGCAGCGGCTGCGCCTGCTCGCCCTGCGGCTGAGCCGGCAGACGCCCGCGACCATGGGGCCGGAGTGGCGCTTCCACGCGGAGCTGTCGGAGATCTTCCACTCGGTACGCGACCTGCACACCAACTACGTGCTCCCCCAGCCGTACGCGGGCAAGATCGCGTACCTGCCGTACCTGATCGAGGAGTACTACGAGGGCGGCGAGCGGCACTACGTCGTCACCAGGACCGTCGAGGGCTACTCCGCGCCCGGCTTCGGCCCCGGCGTGGAGGTGACGCACTGGAACGGCGTCCCCATCGACCGGGCCGTGGACGTCAACGCGGCCAGGTTCGCCGGAGGCAACCCGGCGGCCAGGCACGCGCGCGGCCTGCAGTCCATGACGATCAGGCCGCTGCGCCTGCACGTCCCGCCGGACGAGGCGTGGGTGGTGCTGACGTACGTCGGGGACGACGGGATCAGCAGGGAGCTGCGGGAGAGCTGGCGGGTCACCGAGAACCAGCCGTCGTTCGTGGACGCCGACCGGCTCAGCGTGGCCGCCGTCGCGCAGGGCCTCGACCTCGGCGCCGACGAGATCGGCCGGGCGCTCAAGACGCTGTACGTCCCCGAGGCCGTCACCCCGCACGAGACGCTCGGCGGGGCCGAACTCGCCGGACTGCCGACGGAGCAGGACGGCGTGGTCCCGACGTCGATGCCCGGCTTCTTCAAGGCCAGGAGCGTCACCACGCGGTCGGGCACGTTCGGCCACATCAGGGTCTTCAGCTTCAACGTCAACGACCCCGACGCGTTCGTAGGGGAGTTCGTCCGCCTCATCGGGCTGCTGCCGCAGAGCGGGCTGATCGTGGACGTGCGCGGCAACGGCGGCGGCCACATCTACGCCTCGGAGTTCCTGCTGCAGACGCTCACGCCGCGCCCGATCGTGCCGGAGCCCACCCAGTTCGTGACGACGGCGCTCAACCTGCGGATCTGCGCCCAGCACCGCGAGGATCCGACCGGCCAGATCGACCTCGGCCCCTGGTTCCCGTCGATGGAGCAGGCGCTGGAGACGGGCGCGGTCTACTCGGGCAGCTTCCCGATCACGCCTGCTGGCGGCGCGAACGCGCTCGGCCAGCAGTACCACGGCCCGGTCGTGCTCGTCACGAACGCCCTGTGCTACTCGGCGACCGACATCTTCGCCGGTGGCTTCCAGGACCACCGGATCGGCGAGATCCTCGGCACCGACGACAACACGGGCGCGGGCGGCGCCAACGTCTGGACGCACAGCCTGCTCAAGCTGCTGCTCGAACTGCCGTCGCCGCTGCGGGACAGCCCGTACAGGACGCTGCCGGGTGAGGCCGGCATGCGGGTGGCGATCCGGCGCAGCCTGCGCACCCACGACCTGGCCGGCACGCCGGTCGAGGACCTCGGCGTGGTGCCCGGCCACCGGCACATGATGACCCGCAGGGACGTCATGGAGGACAACCCCGACCTGCTCGCCCGGGCCGGCGAGCTGCTGGCCGCACGCCCGGTGCGGCGCCTCGACGTCCAGCGGACGGCCGACGGCCTGGCCCTGCACACCCGCCTGGTGGACCGCGCGGACGTCTACCTGGACGGCCGGCCGAGCGTGTCGGCCGACGTGACCGGCGAGACGACCACGCTGCGGGTCCCGGGCGTGGCCTCCGCACATGTCGTCAGAGTCGAGGGCTTCGCCGGCGGCGACCTGGTGGCGGCCCGCACGATCGTGCACCCCTGACCGCGCGCGACCCCTCCCCCGCCAGGTCCGGCCCGCACGCTCCTGACCGCTCTCAGCTCCTTCCCGCCATGGCGAGGTCCGCCTCGGCCACGAGCGGGTTGGAGCGGTGGCGCTGCCAGCCGGCTCGTAGGCGGCGGAGCTCGTCGCCCACGCGGGCCGAGGAGATCAGCGGGACGTCGTCGCGGAGGAGGAGCGCGGTGACGGCGGCCTGCTCCGGGTCGCCCGCGCGCAGGTAGGCGTGGGCGGTACGCAGGCCGATGAGGGCGCGGGTGCGGGTCTCGACCGGGCGGCGGGCGCGCATGGAGGCGGCGAAATGGCGGGCGGCGGTGGCGTGGTCGCCGAGCCTGGTGAGGGTCAGCCCGATCTGGTGCTCCAGCGACTCGCGCCGGTAGTTGCCCGTCCACTCCGACTCAGGCGCCGAGTCGGCGCGTTCGAGCTGCGTCTCGGTGCTGCGCAGCAGGTTGAGCGCGTCCCAGCGGGTGCCGGCCGCCGCGTGCGTCTCGGCGCGCATGCCGGTGATCCAGGCCAGGGTCCGGCCGGGGCCGCGCCCGCCGAGCACGGACGCGGCGGCGTCGGCCAGCGCCAGCGCCTCGCCGTCGTGACCCAGCTCGGCGGCCTGCACCGCCATGCTGCGCAGCGCCGTCGCGCGCAGCACCAGGTCGCCCGCCTCGTCGGCGAGCCGCACGGTGCTGATGTAGTAGCGCTGGGCCAGGGCGTTCGCGCCGGCGTCCATCGCCATGTACGCCGCCAGGTAGCTCAGCTCGGCCGCCGCCGTGAACAGGTCGGGCCTGCTGCGCCCGGTCGCGTTCGCGAGCAGCGGCGTCACCTCGCGCGACAGGTACGCCGCCACCGCCTGCCTGGCGTGGCCGCCGCCGTACCGGTCGTCGAGGTCGGCGAAGCTCGCGGTGACGGCGCGGACGCGGACCACGTCGCCCGCGCCAGGACGGCCCACGGGGCGCCGGGCCGGCCCCCTGGTCCCCGCGTCGGCCAGGCCGGACAGCGCGGCCAGCGTGAACGTGCCGGCCGTCAGGACCGTACGGCGGTTGAGCAGGTCGTCCTCTCCCAGCCCCGCCAGCCGGGCGACCGGGTCGCCGCGCCACGGGTCGTCGGGCGGCGGCGGCACCCCGGGGTCCGGCCAGCCGAGGTGCGCGGGTCGCAGGTCGGGCCGGTTGAGCCGGCGCCGGAACGCCTCCACCGCCGCGTGCACGGCCTCGGGCCGCGGCACCGTACCGGTCAGCCAGTGCCCCACCGCGGACCGGTCGTAGTGGATCCGTTCCCCGCTCTCCGCGGCGACCGCGTTGACCTGCCGCGCGGTGGCGGCGTGCGTCCAGCCGGCCTGCTCGATGAGCGCGGCGAGCGCCCGGTTCGCGACGGGGCGGGTGCGTCGTGGCGGCATCGCATCTTCACATCGCTTCACATCGCCGTGCCCTCGACTCTCCGCTCCACGCAAAGCACCGTCAATAGTGCGGACGGTGACGTTCTGCCACGGCCGGCCGGCGAGCGAGAGGAGGCGGCACATGGAGGGGACGGCATATGAGGGCGCGGCATACGAGGGCGCGGCCTACGAGGGCGCGGCCTACGAGGGCGCGGCCTACGAGGGCGCGGCATACGAGGGCGCGACGTCCAGGGACGCGGCATGCCAGGGCGCCGCATACGAGGGCGCGACGTCCAAGGACGCGGCGTTCGAGGTGGCGCATGCCGAGCTGCTGGCGGCGCTCGACGGCCGGCCGTTGGTCGCGATCGACCGGTACGGCACCGTGCTCCGCACCGGCTACACCGGTCCCGCGCCCGTGGAGGCGTTGCGGCCGGCGCTGGCCGTCGGCTGCTACGCGGCGTGGGACCCGGCGCTGCCCGGTGTGACGGTGTCGGCCGAGGAGCGTACCGGGGTGCGGTCGGTGGCCGAGCGGCACGGCTGGCTGCGCCGGGTCCGCCACGACGCGGCCAGGCAGCTCGTCAAGCTGGACCGGCCGCCGGTCGTCGCCACCTGCATCGCCGGCGCCCAGTTGCAGGAGCTGGCGCACGGCGGCACGATCGCGGCCGTCGACCCGGGCGTCAGGGCCACCATCGAGGCCAGGCACCTCTTCGACGACCTGCTGCGCGCGGCGGGGGTGCCGCCGGCGGCGCGGATCAGGAGCGTGCCGGTCGAGCGGCTGCCCGGCCTGGCCGAGCTGCGGCGGGCGGTCGGCACCGAGCGGGTCGTGGTGCAGGCGGGCGGGGCGGGAGGCGGGCGCGGCACGGTCGTGGTGTCGGGCGAGGACGACATGGGGCGCGCGGCGCGGCTGCTGGGGCCGTACCGGGTGGCGGCGTACGTGGACGGCCTGCCCTGCGCGGTCACCGCGCTCAGCGTGCCGGACGGCGCGGGCGGCGTCTCCGTGTACGTGGACCGCCCCGCGCACGCCGCCACCGGCGTCCCCGAGGCGGGCGCGGGCCCGCTGGACGGCGCCGGCCACGACTGGTCGCGCCCCTGGCCGCTGCCGGCGGCGGCGCTGCTCATCGAGTGCGCGGAACGCCTCGCGGTGTGGGGCTGGCGCCGCTACGGCGTGACCGGCCTGTTCACCGTGCGCGCGCTGCTGACCCCGGCCGAGCGGGTCTTCCTGTCGGCGATCAGGTGGCGGTACGACGCGGCCACCGAGGTGTCGGCGGCGAACCAGCAGGCGATGGGCGTGCCCCCGTTCACCGCCGCGCACCTGACGGTGCTGCTCGGCGGGCGGGTCACCTGGCTGCCAGATCCGCAGGAGTTCAACCAGCTCAGCCTGCTGCGCGCGACCCGGGCGGGCGGGCCGTTCACGATCCGGCTGCGGGTGACCGGCGAGACCCCGGTGCGGGTGACGGCCGGCCGCGGCCCCGGCGTCTACCGGCTGGACGAGGCCGACCGGCCCCGCTTCGTCCGCCGCGCCGCCCACCCGGCCGAGGCGCCGGCCGACCAGGGCGAGTTCCTGCTCGCGGGTCTCCCAGGCCCGGACGTGCTCTGCCACCCCGGCGCCGATCTGGCGACGATCGAGGCGGTCACGGAGGGCGCGACGGAGCCCTTCCACGGCCCGGCGAGCGCCTCCCCCTTCACCCGCCGCGTCGCCGCCGCCGTGCACCGGCTCCTCACCCCCGCCGCCCCCTGAGGACCTCGGCGAGAGACTCCAGGGTCTCCGGCGAGGTGCCCGGCGGTGGGGAGACGCGGAGGAGCGGCCCCTGGAGGTCCAGCGGGGCGCGGACGGCGGGGACCGTGCCGACCAGGAGGGACGCGGCGGCGGCGCGGGCGGCGGCCCCTTCCACCGTGTCGTGGGGCGGCGGGCGGAGGGTGATCAGGGCGGACGGCTCGTCCAGGGGTTCCGCGACGCGCCAGCCGCCGGCGCCGTCCAGCAGCTCGCGGGCCGTGCGGCCCAGTCCCGCCAGGTGCTCGTGGACGGCGGCGGGGCCGAGCTCGTGGTGTTCGAGGACGGCGGCGCCGAGCCCGGCGCGGGCCGCGATGACGCCTTCCGAGCTCTCGTAGCGGGCCGCGCCCGGCACGGGCTCCGGGTCCTCGGCGGGGTCGTCCCAGGTGTGGCCGCTGAGGGTGGGCGCCGGGGCGTCCATGGCGGGGGTCAGGCCGGGGGTGATGAGGAAGCCGACGCCGCGCGGGCCCGCCAGCCACTTCCTGGACGTCCCCACGTACGCGGCGGCCCCGGCGCCCAGGGCGTCCACGTGGCCGAGCGACTGACAGACGTCCAGCACCAGCGGCACCCCGGAGGCCCGGCACAGCGCGCCCAGCTCGGCCACCGGCTGCACGACGCCCCGGTGGGAGGCGATGTGGGAGACGACGACCAGGTCGAGCCCGGCCGCCAGCGCCACCCTGAGCCCGTCGGGGTCGATCCTGGTGTCGCCACCGACCGGCAGGTCCACCAGCCGCCAGCCGTTCCGTTCGGCGAGGCGGTGCAGGAGCATGAGCGTGCTCCCGTACTCGGTGCGGGCCCGCCCCACCCGGGCGCCGGGGCCGAGCCGCCAGCCGCCGAGCAGGGCCGCCATCGCCGCCGTGCCGCTCTCCAGGAACGCCACGTCCCGCGGCCCCGCCCCCACCAGCGCGGCCAGCGCCCGCCGCGGCCCGGTGAGGTCGGGGACTGCGCCGTACCCGCCGCGCTCGCGCTCCAGCGCCAGGTGGGCGGCCATCGCGTCGAGCACCCGGTCAGCGGGCACGTTGCACCCCGCCGCGTCGAGGTGCCCGCCCGGCATCACGGACCGCCCCGCCCGCCACACCTCCCCGACGGACGACCGGCGCCCTTCGACGAGGTCGGTTGTCATGCGCCGGCCAAGAGGAGGGCGAAGTCGCCGGCCGGGTCGGTGTGGTCGCGGAGCGGGGTGAAGCCGGCCGTCTCCAGTTCGGCGCGCAGCCCTTCGAGGCGGAACTTGGCGCTGATCTCCGTGCGCATCTCCTCCCCCTCGGCGAAGTCCACGGACAGGCCGAGCCCGCCGACCCGCACCCGCATGGCGCGCGTGGCCCGCAGCCGCATCTCGATCCAGTCGTGCTCCCCGTCGTAGCGGGCGACGTGCGCGAACGACTCGGGCTCGAAGTCGGCGTCCAGCTCCCTGTTGATGACCCGCAGCACGTTCCTGTTGAACTCCGCCGTCACCCCGGCCGCGTCGTCGTACGCCGCCACCAGCCGCCCGGTGTCCTTCACCAGGTCGGCCCCGAGCAGGAACGTCTCCCCCGGCCGCAGCGTCTCGCGCAGCCCGGCGAGGAACGCGGCCCGCGCCCCCGGTTCGAGGTTGCCGATGGTGCCGCCGAGGAAGGCGACCATCCGCCGCCCGTCGCGGGGCAGCAGCACCAGATGCCGCTCGAAGTCGGCGCACACCGCCTGCACGGCCAGCCCGGGATAGCGCGCGGCCAGCCGCCTGGCGGCGCTCTCCAGGGTGACCGCGTCCACGTCCACCGGCGTGTAGCCGCGCAGCGTGCCGGCCGCGGCCAGCGCGTCGAGCAGCAGCACGGTCTTCTCGCTGGTGCCGGAGCCCAGCTCGACCAGCGTGTCGGCGCGGCCCGCCGCGGCGAGGTCCTTGGCCCGCGCCCGCAGGATCGTCAGCTCGCGGCGGGTCGGGTAGTACTCGGGCAACCGGGTGATCTCCGAGAACAGCTCGCTGCCCCTGGCGTCGTAGAACCACTTGGGCGGCAGCCACTTCGGCGTGGCCGTCAGGCCGTTCCTGACATCGGTCTCGAGCGCCTGGCGCAGGTAGTCGCGGTCAAGGTGGTTGATCAGGCGGACGGTTGACTGGGTGGCGGGCACGAGGCCTCCTGAGGTGAGTTCACAACGGCTGGACCTGGACGTCGTCGCCTGACACGGTCAGCAGGACGCGGTCGGGCAGGGCCTGCCAGCCCGGCGAGTCGTCGAGCGGCTCGCTGGCGACCAGCACGCCGTCGTGGAGTCGGTGATGGAACAGGGTGTCGCCCCACACGGTCGCGGCGATGGACGCGCCGTCGCAGGCGAGCAGGTTGAGCCGGGCGGCGGGGTCCTTCTCCCCCGCCCGTACGACGACGTCGGCCAGCGCCTCGCCCAGCCCGGCCCCCGCCCGGCCGCGCTGGAACACGGCGGCGGCGAGCCAGGCGGCGTCACAGGTGGACTCGGCGCCGTCGGCGAGGTCCTTGACCGCGTCGCGGTCGACCCGGCCGTTGTGGCTGAGCAGCCACCTGCGGTCGGCGAACGGCGCGGTGGCGCTCTCCTCGATCGGCATGCCCACGGTGGCCGAGCGGACGGCCGCGAGCAGGCAGGTCGAGCGGGCGATCTCGGCGAGCGCGGTCAGGTTGGCGTCGGTCCACATGGGGACGGACCGCCGGTAGCGGACGGGCTCGGCGCGGGCCGGGTCGTACCAGCCCATGCCGTAGCCGTCCGCGTTGATCGTGCCGTGCCGCTGCCGGCGCGGCGCGTACGACTGGGTGAGCAGCCCGTGCGGCGGCTGGTGGATGAGCGAGGTGAGCGGCCGTGCGGCGCCCAGCCAGGCGGCGTGCCTGCACACCTCAGGTCTCCGGCCTGGCGCAGCGGAAGCCGGTGAAGATCTGCCGGCGGATCGGGTAGTCCCAGTTCCTGAACGTGGTCCGCACCGCCGCCGGGTCGGCCGCCCACGAGCCGCCCCGCAGCACCCGGTACTCCTCGCCGAAGAACACCTCGCTGTACTCCTTGTACGGAAAACTGCGGAACCCCGGGTAGCCGTTGAACCAGGACCCGGTCCACTCCCACACGTCCCCCACCATCTGCTCCACCCCGTACGCCGAGGCTCCGCCCGGGTAGGCTCCGAGCGGTGCGGGGTGGGAGGCGCGGTGGCCGAGGTTCGCGAGGGCGGGCGTGGGCTCGGTCTCGCCCCACGGGTAGCGCCGGGAGCGCCGCCGCTCGGGGTCCCAGCCGCACGCCTTCTCCCACTCGGCCTCGGTGGGCAGCCGCTTGCCCGCCCAGCGGGCGTAGGCGTCGGCCTCGTACCAGCAGACGTGCTGGACGGGCTCGTCCATGGGGAGCGGCTCGGTGCGGCCGAAGCGGTTGCGGTACCAGGTGCCGCCGTCCCTGGTCCAGAAGAGCGGCCCGGTGGCGCCGCTGGTCTGCCGCCAGTGCCAGCCCTCGGGGGTCCACCAGCGGGGGTCGTCGTAGCCGCCGTCCTCGATGAAGTCGGCGTACGCGCGGTTGCCGACGGGCAGCCGGTCGATCCAGTAGCCGGGCAGGTCCACCCAGGTGGCGGGGCGCTCGTTGTCGTAGGCCCAGGGCAGCGTGTCGGTGCCCATGAGGAACGGCCCGGCCGGCACGTGCACCTCCTCGGGCCCGCCCGCACGTCCCTTGGGCAGCTCGCCGTCCTGGACGAGGCCGGGCTGCCCGGACAACTGCAGGGTGGCCAGCATCGTCTCGTCGTGCTGGTGCTCGTGCTGGATGACCAGGCCGAAGACGAAGCCGTCGCGGTTGAGCGGGCTGGGGTCGTCCAGGTCGATGGCGTCCAGCACGTCGAGGACGCGCCCGCGCACGCCCTCGATGTAGCGGCGGGCCTCGGCGGGGCCCAGGAAGGGCAGGCTCGGGCGGTCCTTGCGCGGGGTCTTGAACGCGTCGTAGATGTCGTCGATCTCGGGGCGCAGCGGCGTGATGCCGCCGGCGGCCCGCAGCACCCACAGCTCCTCGTAGTTGCCCACGTGCGCGAGGTCCCAGACGAGCGGCGACATCAGCGGGGAGTGCTGGCGGACGAGCAGGTCGTCGTCGGCCTCGGTGTAGGCGAGCGAGCGGTCGCGGACCGCGAGGAGTTGCGCGGCGATGCGTTCCTTGGCGTCGGTCATAGCAGTCCTTCGAGGGTCAGGTCGGCCGCCGGCGAGCGGCCGGTCGTCACGTGCCGGTCGGCGAACGCGGCCACCGCGCCGGCCAGGGCGGCGTCCGCGCCGAGCCGGGGCAGGGCCTCCAGCGCGGCCCTGAAGCAGGTCTCGGCGGCCCGGCCGATGCGCGAGTCCGCCAGCCCGCACCGCGCCGCCGCCTCCCACGCCTGCCGGTGCGGCTCGACGGCGGCCATCGCGGTGTCGGCGGCCCTGTCGTCGGTGACGAGCGCGTACGTCACCGCCGCGCACACCGGCCAGGCCGACGGGTGCTGCGCGTCGAGGTAGCGGATCTCCAGCCAGCCCCGGGGGCGTACCGGGGGGAAGACGGTGGTGGCGTGGTAGGCGAGGTCCTCGGCCGTGGGGCGGCGGGGGCCGGCGCCGTCCAGCCAGTCGCGGAACGTGGAGCCGTCGCGGATCGTGCGGTAGTGGTCGTCGCCCTCGCGTACCAGCATGAGGCGGGCGTCGAGCAGGTATTCCGCCCAGTCGGCCGCGGGGTCGCCGGTTCTGGGGACGGGGGCGGTCCTGGTGGGGTCGAGGTTGTCCCAGACCGCCTGGCGGCCGGACATCCAGCCGCTGGGCCGTCCGTCGCTCAGCGGCGAGTTGGCGAAGGCGGCGAGCAGCATCGGGCCGAGCGCATGGGCACGCTCCCAGCGAGCGGCGGGGCGGTCCCCCAGGTCCAGGTTGACCTGGATGGAGGCGGTCGAGCACATCATCAGCGCCCCGTACGGGCGGCCGAGGAACTCCGCCATGGCGTCGTACCTGGGGAGCGTGAGCTGGCGGCGGGCCGGGCGCACCGGGTCGAGCCCGACCCCGGCCAGCGCCAGCCCTTCGGCGTCGAGGGCGTCGCGGACCGCCGCCACGTCGGCGGCCAGCGCGGTCAGCATCAGCGGGAGCGATCCCGCGGGCCCGGACAGCTCAAGCTGGCCGCCGGGTTCGAACGTCACCTTGCTCCCGCCCGGCAGCCGGGCCGGCAGGGCCCGCTCGACCCTGGACACCGGCACCTGCCCCGTGACGTCCGTACGGTCGAAGACCAGGAACTCGAGTTCCACGCCCACGCGGTCACCCGCCGATGGACGGAAGCTGTTGCGCGCGAAGTCGGCCACCTCTGAGGCGTCCCGCAACGGTGCGCTCTCGGCCGTGACACCGATCATCGTCCTCCCCTCGCCGGTCAGTACGGAGCTACAGATCCGCGAGGCGCGAGAACGTTACGCACAAATCGGGGTGTAACGGATAAAGCGGGCTGAGAACTAGGTCACATGGGCATGAAGCGACGGCGAGGAGGAGGAACGCGGACGTGCGAGCACGTGCTCGCCTCGCTGACCGACTACTTGGAAGGTGCGCTCCCGCCGGCCCGGCACCGCGCCGTGATGCGGCACCTGAACGCCTGCCCCGGCTGCGCGCGCCGGCTCGACCAGCTGCGCGCCACGATCGCCGCGCTCGGCTGCCTGCGCGCCGGCACGCTCACCCCGGCCGTGCTCGCCGCCCTGCACGCCGGATTCGCCCGCGAGCGCGAACGAAATCCCGCTAGACGCCGCGGCGCTCGCGGAAGGCGACCATGAGACGGTCGCGGACCCCGGCCGACAGCTTCTCCGGCGGCTGGTCGCCGAGCGCCCTGATGGTGGCGCGGAACTGCTCGAAGTAGCGCTCGCACCACTCGCACCCGGCCAGATGGGCCTTGATGCCGTCGCGGGCGAGCCGATCGAGGGCCCCGTCAAGGTAGGCGGTGAGGAGTTCCGCCAGCTCGTCGCAGGTGAACCGCTTCACGACGTGGACCGCCCTTGTCATTGAGATGAACCGCTTCACTTCATTGTCGCCGCTCTTCGCGCCAGATGGGACAGGCGACGTCATTCCGGTTGCTTGACCGAGTCGTAGTAGTCGGCCAGCCAGCCGCGTACGGCCGTGCGGGCGCGGTGCAGCAGCACCCGCTGGTTGGCCGCGGAGATCTCCAGGATCTCGCAGACCTCGTCGGAGGTGCACCCCTCGACGTCGCGCAACGTGATGACCACCCGCTGCCGCGGCGGCAGCCGCGCCAGGGCCTCCGCGATCAGCGTGCGCACCTCGGCGGCCAGCGCCTCGCCCTCGGGCGTCGGCCACCAGCCCGGGTCGCCCCAGCCGCCGGGCAGCGGCCCGGGCCCGAACGCCCCAGGCTCATAGGGCTCGCCGTCGGCCCCGAACGTGCTCCACGGCAGCGTGCGGCTCTCCCGCACCCCGCGCTTCTTCGCGGTGTTGACGAGGATGCGGTAGACCCACGTCTTCACCGACGACCGCTGCTCGAACCCGTCGATGCCGTCGATGATCGCCAGCCACGTGTCCTGGACGACCTCCTCCGCCGAGTGGTCGGTGGACACGTAGGACCTGGCGACCCGGAGCATGCCCCGTGACCAGGTGTCGAGCAGCACCGCGAACATCGCCTCGTCGCCCGCGCGCAGGGCCGTGACGACGACCTCGTCAGGTGGCAGCCCTCCGCCTGCGCATGACCCCACGATCGCTTCCCCTCCGGTCGGACGCCGGGACGCCCCGGACCCCCGTGCCGCCCCTCCGCGAAACGGCGCAGCCCAGGGTAGCCTCCCCCACTGACGTTTCCCCCGAGCGCCCGGCTCTAGCCCTACCGGTGCGTATCGACGAGGAGAGTGGGGATAGGAGCGGTGAGCGGTGAGGAGAATCCCATGCGACGGCGGTCGGAGCGATTGCTCTACGCGGCGAACGGGGTCGGCCTCGGGGTCGCCGACGTCGAGCTGACCGGTGGTGAGCGCGTCGAGCGGCCCTTCATCAGGACGCCGCAGGCGGCCGGCGCGGTCGTCTTCCACGACGGGCGGGTGCTGCTGCTGTGGCGGCACAGCCCCATCACCGACACCCGCGGCTGGGAGATCCCGCTCGGCGACGTCGGCCCGGGCGAGGAGTCTGCGGAGGCGGCGGCCCGCCACGTCGAGGAGCAGACGGGCTGGCGGCCCGGCCCGCTGGTGCCGCTGATCCGCACCAGGCCGGCCGGCGACGTCGCCGACTGCGAACACGTCGTGTTCGCCGCCCACCAGGCCACCGAGCTGCCCGGCGGCCCGGAGAAGGGCGAGGGCGACGAGGAGCGCGGGCGGGCCGAGTGGGTGCCGATGCTGCGCGTGCAGGGGCTCATCGAGGAGCAGGCCATCACCTCCGCCACCACCTCGGCGGCCCTGCTGCACTTCCTCGCCGACCTCCTCCAGGCCCGCGCCGCCCACTAACCGGTCACTGACCGCCCCCTAGACGTGCCGCTCGGCCTCTTCGAGCGGTTGCCGCGGCGCACGCCGCCGTTCGCGGCGGTTGGCGAGCAGGCTGGTCGCGGTGACCGTGGCCAGGACGCAGACGATGACGCCGAGCGAGAGCGGCGTCGGGATCTCCGGCACGCCGGGCCAGACGCCGTGCGCCCAGTGCAGGATCAGCTTGACCCCGATGAAGGCCAGGATGACGGCCAGCCCGTGGTTGAGGTGGCGCAGCTTGGCCAGCACGCCCTGCAGCACGAAGTACAGCGCGCGCAGGCCCAGCAGGGCGAACGCGTTGGTGGCGAACACCAGGAAAGGGTCTTCGGTGACGCCGTACACCGCGGGCACCGAGTCCACGGCGAAGACGATGTCGGTGGCCAGGATGGCGACCGCGGCCAGCGCGAGCGGGGTCAGCGCCATGCGCCCCTTCTCCCGGACGACCAGGCGCGAGCCCCGGTAGCCTTCGGTGACGGGGACGAACCGGCGTACCAGGCGGACCGTGCGCATGGAGGAGATGTCCACCTCCTGCTGCTCCCCCGCCATCACGTCCTTGACGATCTTGCCGGCGGTCAGGATGAGGATCCCGCCGAACAGCAGGAACGCCCACGTGCCGCTCTGCAGCGCGGCGGCGCCGAGCCCGATGAAGATCGCGCGCAGGACGAGGGCGCCGACGATGCCGTACAGCAGCACCTGCCTGGCCAGCGCGGACGGCACCGCGAAGGCGGCCAGCAGCAGCATGAACACGAACAGGTTGTCGACCGACAGCGACTTCTCCACCACGAACCCGGTGAAGAACTCCACCGCCACGCCGCCCCCGTGACCGGCCCACAGGTAGAAGCCGAAGAGCACGGGCAGCAGCAGGTAGAACACCGACCAGCCGGCCGCCGCGCGCACGCTCTCCTCGCGCGGCCTGCGGGTCAGCAGGAGATCGAGCGCCAGCAGCAGCACCAGGGCCGCCACCGTGATCGACCATAGGGCCGGTGAGGCGATGGTGCGCAGCTCGACGACATGCGAGAACAACCCCGCGGACATGGGAAACCTCCCTCGAACGTACTTCTCCCGTTCGAGGTCTCCTTCACCCTGGGGGTGGCCGCCCGGGGACGCGCGGACGTCCGTACTGACCGGGCCGACTCTTGCGAAGTACTCCCCTCGCCGCGTTCAGCGTAGATGAGATCAGGACCCCGGGCCACCCCCGGCCCCGGTGCACTTGACGCGGCAAATGAACGACTTTTTAAATTCGTTCATGGGACGCATCCCCGGAGTGACCGCCGCCGAGACCCGTGAGCGCCTGCTGCGCGCCGCCGCCGACGCCTTCGCCGAGCGCGGCTACGACGGCACCCGCGTGGCCGACATCTCCGCCGCGGCGGGCGTCAGCAACGGCGCCCTGTACGCCCACTTCGGCTCGAAGGCCGACCTGATGGTGGCCGCGCTGCGCGCGCACGGGCGGCGCATGCTGGCCGGGCTGTTCGCCGCCGACCCCGACAGGTCCGCCACCGACCTGCTGCTCGCCCTGGGGCGCGGCCTGCCGCGCCGCCGCGACGCGCAGGGCAACCTCATCGTGGAGGCGCTGGTCGCCGCCCGCAGGGACGACGACGTGGCCGCCTCGATGCGCGACTACCTCGGCGAGCGGGCGGGCTGGATCGCCGACCTCGTACGCGTGGCGCAGGCCGACGACGAGATCGACCCCGGCGTCTCCGCCGACGCGTTCGCCCACTTCTGCACCCTGCTCGCGATGGGCAGCGCGCTCGTCACCTCCGACCTGCATCCCGTGGACGACGAGGAGTGGACGGCGCTGCTCGTCCGCATCATCGCCGCCCTCGCACCGACCGGCTCCACCGACCCGACACCACAGACGGAGGCCACCCCGTGAAACTGCACATCGACCCGGAGCGCTGCCAGGGCCACGGCCGCTGCTACGACCTCGCACCCGAGCTGTTCGGGGAGGACGGCGAGGGCTACGGCACGGTGCTCGGCGACGGCCTGGTGGCGTCCGGGCAGGAGCGGGCGGCCCGCCTGGCCGTCTCCAACTGCCCCGAGCACGCCATCGACACCGGTGAGGGATCCTGACGGTGACCGTGGACGACCGCTTCACGGCGGGCCCGCAGGAGGCGTCCGAGGTGCCTGAGGGCACGCGGAGCGAGATCGTCACCGGCCCGGTCTCCGACTGGGCGACCGACTTCTCCCACCTGGAGCCCGAATGGGCGGCCGACCCGTACCCGATCCTGGACGACCTGCGCGAGCGCTGCCCGATCGCCCGCACGGAGCGGTTCGGCGGCGGCTGGCTGCCGACGCGGTACGCGGACGTGGCCGCGGTCGCGTACGACACCGAGCGGTTCTCCTCGCGCGCGATCATCATGGGCAACGTCCGGCCGCCGCGCGAGCTGGCCCCGATGGGCGACTCGCCGCCGATCTCGTCCGACCCGCCGTTCCACCACCACGCGAGGAAGCTGCTGCTGCCGGCGTTCACCAAGTCGGCGGTGGCCCGGCGGGAGGCCGCGACGCGCGCCTACTGCCACGCCCTCGTGGACACCCTGGAGGGTCTGCCGGTCGTGGACGCCGCCCGCGACTACGCCCAGCACATCCCGGTCCGGGTGATCGCCGACATGCTGGGCTTCCCGCCCGAGGACGGGCCCCGGTTCCGGCGCTTCATCGAGAACGTGCTCGAAGGCGTCAACAAGCCGGCCGAGGAGCGTACGGCGGCCCTGGACGAGTTGTACGACTACCTGCTCGACCAGATCCGCGACCACGTCGACCACCCGCGCGACGACCTGACCACCTACCTGGTGAAGGCCGAGCTGGGCGGGCACAAGCTGGAGGCCGCGCACGTCGCCGGCACGATGGCGCTGCTGCTCATCGCGGGCATCGACACGACGTGGAGCGCGATCGGCGCCTCGCTGTGGCACCTCGCGAGGACGCCGGCCGACCGCGAGCGGCTGGTCGCCGAGCCCGAGCTGCTGCCGACCGCGATGGAGGAGCTCCTGCGGGCGTACGCGCCGGTCACCATGGCCAGGCTGGTCAAGGAGGACATGACCTGGAACGGCGTGCGCATGCGGGCCGACGACTGGGTGCTGCTGTCGTTCCCCTCGGGCAACCGCGACCCGGCCCAGTTCGAGCGGGCCGGCGAGGTGGTCATCGACCGCGAGGCGAACCGGCACGCCGCCTTCGGCCTCGGCATCCACCGCTGCGTCGGCTCCCACCTGGCCCGCATGGAACTGCGGGTCGCGCTGGAGGTGTGGCTGGCCCGCATCCCGTCGTTCGAACTGGCCGACCCGGCAGCGGTGACGTGGTCCACCGGCCAGGTACGCGGCCCCCGCACCCTCCCGCTCCGGCTGGGCGCCCGCTAGCGCGCGGTCGCGGAGGTGGAGGCGCGGGCCATCAGGTCGGGCTGGAAGATGACCTGGCGGTGCTCGTGCTCGCCCGGCCGGTTGGCCTCCTCCAGCAGCAGCATGGCGGCCGTGCGGCCGATCTGCTCGCGCGGCTGGCGGACCGACGACAGCGGCACGGCGGCCGCCGCCGCGAAGTCGATGTCGTCGTAGCCGATGATCGCCAGGTCGTCGGGGACCTTCAGCCCGCGCAGCGTCATCTCCTGCAGCACGCCGATCGCGACCAGGTCGTTGGCGCAGAACACCGCCGTGGGCCGGTCGGCGGGCGGCCGGGCGGCGATCTCCTGGCCGACCGTGCGGCCGGTGGCGACCGTCAGGTCGGGCAGCGGGATCTCGGTGAGCGTGTCGCCGGGGCCGAGCGCGGCGGCCAGCCCGTCGCGCCGCTCCCGCACCTGGCGGACGGTGAACGGGCCGCCGGCGAAGGCGATGTGGCGATGGCCGGCCGCGCGTAAGTGGTTGCCCGCCAGGCGCCCGCCGAGCACGTCGTCCACCGCGACGGAGCAGCCGTTGCCGTGGCCGGCCGAGCTGTCGAAGCGCACCACGGGGATGCCGCGCGCGACGAGCCTGCCGAGCCGCTCCTCCTCGCCGCTGTCGTTGACCGGCGTGATCAGCACGCCGAGCGGCCGCTGCTCCTCGAACGTGTCGAGCAGCCCCGCCTCCCTGGAGGCGTCCTTGTTGCTGTTGAACACCATGACCGTGAGGTCGGACTGCTGGGCCGCCGTCTCGACGCCGCGCAGGACGTCGATGAAGAACGGGTTGCCGAGGTCGAGCGCGACCACCCCGATGGTGCGGCTGCGGCCGGCGCGGAGCTGGCGGGCCGAGCCGTTGCGGACGTAGCCGAGCCGCTCGATGGCCGCCTGCACCCGGCGCCTGGTGTCGGGGGCGACCAGGTCGGGCCGGTTGAGCACGTTGCTCACGGTACCTACGGACACCCCGGCGAGCCGGGCGACCTCTTTGATGCTCGACATCGTTCCTCGTGTCCCGTGAGCGGCGCGACCTGAACCGCGACCTGAACGACGTGTCCGGGCCGGTGCGGATCGTTCCAGGTCGTGAGCCCGTCGTCGGTGCGATCATAGCGCAGCACCCCCGAACGGCCCCTGCGTCGTTCGTCCCCGCTTGACCGCGATCATCTTTCGTGCCTAGATCGAGAAACCCGTTCGTCCCCCCACCCCCCGGAGGACACTCATGGCACGAACGCGTACGCCGTGCTGAGCGAGCGGCCCGGTCCGGCCGGTGCGCGGCGGCGGCGGGTGCTGGGCGTCTCGGCGTTGCTGGCGGGCGTGCTGCAACTGGCGGTGGCCGGGGTGCTGATCGGCGTCCCGGGCAGCTCGCCGACGCTCGATCCGCTGACGTTCCCGTACGAGGAGGACGCGCGCGGCCGGCGCCCGCTGTCCGCCCTCAGCCCCCGCCCGATCGCCACCCCGACCAGCGCCCCCAGCGGCGCCCCCAGCGGCGCCCCCAGCGACGGCCAGAACGGTGCCCCGACGAGCGCCCCGACCGGCGGCCCGACCGGCGGCCCGACAAGCGGCCCGCGTATCGGCGCGATCACATCAGCGCCGTCCTCCCCCGCCACCGCCGGCCCGAAGCCGTCCACGCGGGACGGCGGCTCGGCCCGGCCGCGGTCGCGCGAGGGCGAGGCGGTGCCGCCGCGTGCGGCGCGTACGTCGCCCCGCGAGGTCTCGGTGCTGGCCCCTGAGACGCCGCCGCTGGTCGCCGGCCGCCGCCCGGCCAGGACGCCGCGCCCGTGGCGCACCCAGGCCCCATCCGGCCTGGTCCAGGGCCACCAGGCAGCACCCGCCGCCGGCCGCTAGCGCGGGCCGGCGGGAGGCCCGGCGGAGGGCGGAGCAGGGCGCGGCCCCGCGAATCGGTGACGACCCTTCATGCCGGTCTTGACAGTGTGCCATTACAGGAAAGAAACTTAACCGAAACTAACGAGAGAGCGCTCTCTCGACCCTTCGCTCTCTCGAAGCGCACCCCCCGAGGAGTCGAACGATGATCACCAGAAGGGCGCTGCTGGCCGGCGCGGCGGCCACTCCCGTACTGGCCCTCGCCAAGCCCGCCCAGGCGGCCACGTCGCTGCCCATGACCGTCGTCAACCACACCTTCCGCTACGCCAACAGCCAGATCTGGCTGTACGTCGTCGGCACCGACCAGGCCACCGGCAACCAGGTCTTCGCCCGCGCCGACGGCACCAAGGTGCCGGTCTCGCTGTCGCACAACGGCCCCGACGGCTTCGCCGACCTGTCGATCCCGCTGGCCGCCGGCGGCGACACCCGCATCACGCTGCCCTGGATGTCCGGCCGCGTGTACGTCTCCATCGGCCAGAAGATCAGGTTCAGGGTCGTCATCGACGGCAACGGCCGCCCCGCGCTCCAGCACCCGGCCGGCTGGGTCAGCTCTGACCCCAGCTACAACGTGCTCCACGACTTCATGGAGTTCACCTTCAACAGCGGCGGCATGTTCTGCAACACGACCATGGTCGACATGTTCTCCATCCCGATGGAGCTCAAGCTGGACGGCCGCACCAGCCAGGTCTCCGGCACGCTCGTGCCGAACGGCCGCGACCAGATCTTCGCGGGCGTGGCGGCGCAGCCGGCGTTCCGCAACCTCGTCGTGGGCGACCTGCGGGTGATCGCGCCGGGCCACGGCATCGACTCGGGCCTGTTCTCCGGCAGTTACCTGGACCCGTACATCAACGACGTGTGGAACTCCTACACCGGCAGGAACCTGCGCGTGGTGGCCAACGGCGTCACCTACACCGGGCGGGTGCAGGGCGGGCAGTTCGTCTTCGACAGGGGCATCCGCTCGTTCGCCAGGCCGAGCACCCGCGACGTGTTCTACTGCAACGGCGCCCTGCACTCCGAGGGGATCTCGGGGCCGATCGCGGCGATCCTCGGGGCCGCGTTCAACCGCACGACCCTGCTCAGCCACCCCGACCAGCCGGTCACCGACCGGTCGCAGTACTACCGCACCTCGCTCACCAACCACTACGCCCGCGTCCTGCACGCCAACACCCGCAGCGGCAAGGCGTACGGCTACCCCTACGACGACGTGGCCGACGGCTCCACCTACATCGAGGACACCGCGCCCACCGCGATCAGGCTCCGGCTGACGCCCTTCAACGACGCTGCCTGAGGGCGGTTCGCGGGGCGGCGATAGATTCGCTCCTTGGAGTTTGACCTAAGGAGCCCCCCGTGACCGTTCCCCATGTCGATGACGTCCATCCGGCCTGGCTGCCCCCCGAGGCGTTCCGTGCGCTCGGCGCGCGCCGCGTGCTCGTGCTCGCCGACGCCTCGGAGGTCGCGGAGACCGTCCGGGCCGAGGTGGCGGACGCCTGCGCGCGGCACGGCGGCGCCGTGGCCGCGCCGGGCGAGCCGTACGACCTCGTGCTCGCGCTGACCTCCGACGGCTCGCTGCCCGCGGCCGCGCAGGCGGTCAAGGGCCCCGAACCGGGTGCTGAGGGCTTCCTGCTGGCCCGCTCCGGCGGCGTGACCGTGGTGCTGGCAGATCAGCCGGCGGGCCTGCTGTACGGGTTCTTCGCGGTGGTCAGGCTCGGCGAGGCGGCGTTCGAGGGCGACCGCCCGGCCGAAACGCACCGGCCCGCGCTGGCCAGGCGCATGCTCGACCACTGGGACAACATCGGCGTGCACCCCGTGATGGGCCAGGTGGAACGCGGCTACTCGGGCGGCTCGATCTTCTGGCATGAGGGCGTCCTGCGCGAGGACCTGACCCGGGTACGCGCCTACGCCCGGCTGCTGGCGGCCACCGGCGTCAACGCGGTCGCGGTCAACAACGTCAACGTGCACGCCACCGAGGCCCGCCTGCTGACCGACCGGCTCGGCGAGGTGGCCGCGCTGGCGGCCGAGTTCCGCGCGTACGGCATCCGCGTGCACCTGTCGGTCACCTTCGCCTCCCCCATCGTGCTCGGCGGCCTGGAGACGGCGAACCCGGTGGAGGAGGACGTGCGCGCGTGGTGGGCGCGGACGACGGAGCGGGTCTACGAGACGATCCCCGACTTCGGCGGTTACGTGGTCAAGGCCGACTCGGAGGGCCAGCCCGGACCGTTCGCGTACGGGCGCGACCACGCCGACGGCGCGAACATGCTGGCCGACGCCCTCGCCCCGCACGGCGGCGTGGTGCACTGGCGGGCCTTCGTCTACAACCACCGCCAGGACTGGCGCGACCGGAAGACCGACCGCGCCCGCGCCGCCCACGACCACTTCTCGCCGCTCGACGGCCGGTTCAGGGACAACGCGATCCTCCAGGTCAAGTACGGCCCGATCGACTTCCAGACGCGCGAGCCGATCTCCCCGGTGATCGCCGCCATGCCGGCCACGAAGCTCGCGGTGGAGCTGCAGGTGACGCAGGAGTACACCGGCCAGCAGCGGCACGTCTGCTATCTCGCGCCGATGTGGAGCGAGGTGCTCGGGTTCCGCTTCTGGGGCCCCGGCGAGCGGGCGGTGGCTGACGTGACGACGAGCGGCGGTCTCGTCGCGGTGTCGAACGTGGGCGACGACCCTTACTGGACCGGGCATCCGCTGGCCCAGGCCAACCTGTACGCCTTCGGCCGCCTGGCCTGGAACCCCGGCCTCGACCCGGCGGCGATCCTGGACGAGTGGATCGGGCTCACGTTCCCCGAGGGCGGCGAAGGGCTGCGGGAGACGCTGCACGGCATGATGGACGGCTCGTGGCGCACGTACGAGCGCTACACCGCGCCGCTGGGCGTCGGCTTCATGGTCAGGCCAGGCCACCATTACGGCCCTGACGTGGACGGCTACGAGTACACGCCGTGGGGCACCTACCACTTCGCCGACCGCGACGGCGTCGGCGTCGACCGCACCAGGTCCACCGGCACCGGCTACACCGGCCAGTATCCCGCGCCGTGGTCGCAGGTGTACGAGTCACGCGCTGAGTGCCCCGACGAGCTGCTGCTGTTCTTCCACCACGTGCCGTACGAGCACGTGCTGCAGAGCGGCACCACGGTCATCCAGCACATCTACGACACCCACTTCGCCGGCGCCGAGGAGGCCGCCGAGGTCAGGGCGCTGTGGGCGAAGCTGGAGGGCGACGACGTGGTGGATCCCGCGCTGTACGCCCGCGTACGCGAGCGGCTGGACGAGCAGGTGCGCTCGGCGGAGGAGTGGCGCGACCAGATCAACACCTACTTCTTCCGCAAGTCGGGCGTGCCCGACGCGCACGGCAGGACGATCCACTAGGGCGGGCTCCTAGGGGCTGGCTCCTAAGGGCTGGCTCCTAGGGGCGGGTGAAGCGCTGTCGCACCTCGGTGATCATGGCGCGGCTGTTCCACAGGAGCGTCGCGGTGAGCACCGAGGCCAGCAGCGCCAGCACCGCCTCCGACGCGACCAGCACCACGCCGCCCGCCACGATGAGCAGGCAGGCGTTGGCGAGGGTGGCGGCGGGGAAGCGGCCGAGGGCGTACGCCGCGAGCTTGGCGACGTCCACCGCCCTGAAGGCGAACAGCGAGGTGATGACCAGCGCGTTGGCCACCCACAGCGTGCCGCCGGCGGCGAGCACGATCAGCAGGGCGCCCCACCAGCCGGGCACCCCGGCGGCGGCGAAGTTGGCCAGGTTGGTGCCGGCCAGGGCCAGCACGAGCAGCCAGGGCACCCAGATCTTGAGCGCGGCGCCGAAGTTGAGCCTGTAGCCGCGCCAGAACGCGGTGGCCGGGCTCAGCTCGGCGAGGTCGCCGCTGCGGTGGCGCAGGGCGTAGAGGGCGGCGGACAGCGCGGGGCCCGCGGGCAGCAGGCAGGCCGCCATCAGCGGGACGTTGCTGGCGTCGCGGTCGAGCAGCACCAGCGCCACCAGTCCTGGGACGGCGGTGAGCAGGACGAGCAGCTCGACGATCAGCAGCGTGTAGATCAGCGCGGAGCCGCGCGACAGCGGGCCGGTGCCGAACTTCCGCGAGGTCGTCAGGTCGCTCATCGCGTGTGGTCCTCCGAGGCGAGACTTTCCCGGAGGATACCGATCCCTCCGGATTCGGGCGCGCGGGCGGCCGGGACCGCCCCGGCGCTCGCGCCCGGGCAACCGGGCCGTCCGGGAGCGGGGGTGGCCGGGCGTCCGGGAGCGGGCGCGGGAGCGGGGGTGGCCGGGCCGTCCTGGTGCGGTGCGGACGGCCCGGCCGGCGGGGAGGTCGGCCGCGTCAGCTGCCGTGCTCCTTCTTGAACCGCTCGTACGCGCCGTTGACCAGCGTGACGTACTGGGTGGCGCCCTTGCCCTCGACCTCCTTGACGTAGGCGTCCCACTCGCTGAGGTCGCGCTGGCCGAGGATGAACTTGAGCGTGTTCTGGGTGACGTGGTCCTTCAGCGGCGTCTCCCACAGGGAGGCCTGCTCGCGCTCCTCCTCGGTGAGCGGCGCGGCGGGCTCGACCGGCCAGGGCTTCCTGGCGTTCATCACGTTCTGGAACTCGATCTCCTCATCGGAGAACGTGGACTGCAGGAGCTGGGTGGCGCCGCCGTAGGCGAAGACGCCGTTGCCGAAGCCGAAGTCCTTCTGCAGGTGCTTGGGCGCGCCGGCGTTGAGCCCGACGTAGTCGACGTCCTTGGCGAGCTTGTACTTGCCGGACTCCTTGGTGAAGGTGACGCCCTCGACGCCCCACTTGGCGAACTCCTGGCCGGCGTCGGAGTACCAGAGCCAGTCGATGAACTGCATCATGGCGACGAAGTTCTTGTTCTCCACGGCCTTCTTGGAGATCATGATGCCGTTCTCCAGCCGGGTGGCGATCTTGTACTCGCCGATGGGGCCCACCGGGACCGGGATCTTGACGATCTTGGCGTCGGGGATGTTCTCGACCAGCGGGCCGCGGTAGTCGTTGATCAGCGTCTGCGCATTGGTGCTGATCACGAACGACTTGCCGGAGACGAACTTCTGCTTGGCCGCGTCGTCCTGCTGGGTGAAGCTCTCGGGGTCGAGCAGCTTCTCCTTGACCAGCTTGTTCAGGTACTCGATCGTCTGCTTGTAGCCCGGCATGGTGCCGGTGTAGACGAACTTGCCCTGCGCCTGGTCGAACGTGGCGTGCTGGTACTCCCAGCCGCCCTTGCTGCCGTACGCCTGGGCGATCAGTTTGATCAGGTTGCCGCCCGGGTTCGGCACGCCCCACCGGTCCGTCATCGGGTAGAGGTCGGGGTACTCCGCCTTCATCGCCTTGAGCATGTTGTAGAAGTCGTCGAGCGTCTTCGGGACCTCGAGCTTGAGCTTCTCCAGGATGTCGGTGCGCACCGCGAAGGAGTAGTCGGCCCAGGCCGCCTCGTGCAGGCCGGGCAGCAGGTAGATGCGGCCGTCCGACTGCATGATCGAGTTGAGCTCCGGCTGGAGCTGCCACTTGGCGACCTTGTCCTGGAAGTTCGGCATGAGGTCGAAGTACTCGCTGACCGGCAGGATCGCGCCGGAGGAGACGAATGCCTCCTCCTGCGGGTGATAGGTCTTCGGGATGATCAGCGGGGCGTCGCCGGCCCCGATGATCAGGCTGCGCTTCTTCTCGTAGTCGCTGAGCGGCACGGTCGTCGGCTGGATGGTGACGTTCGTGCGTTTGGTGAGCTCCTGCCAGAACAGCCAGTCGTTCTTGAGCGGGTAGAACGGATGGTTGTTGTAGAGCATGCTGAACGACACCGGTTCGGTGGCCTTGAACTGCTGGCCGACGGCGAAGCCCGCCATCGAGCCGGCCTTGTTGGCCGCCGTTTCCGCGCCCTTCGCCGGGGTCTCGCCGTCGCTGCCGCAGGCCGTCAGGGCGAGGGAGGCGAAGGCACCGAGACCGATGATCGCCTGACGCCGCGAGATGTCGCGCATTGGGGGGATTCCTTCCCGTGATTCTGCTGGGTAGAGGGGGGCGGGGACGTCAGCCCTTGACCGCGCCGAGCATGACGCCGGAGACGAAGTACCGCTGGACGAACGGGTAGATCAGGAGGATGGGCAGGACGGTGAGCACGATCGTCACCGCCTGGATGTTGGCCGCCGCCTGGGTCACGTCGCTCGCCACCGCTCCATAGGAGTCGGCGCCGGTCGCGCCCGCGATGAGGTTGCGCAGGTAGACGGTGACCGGGAACAGCTCGGACTCGTTCATGTAGAGGAACGCGGGGAACCAGGAGTTCCAGAACGAGACCGCGTAGAACAGGATCATCGTGGCGATCACCGCCTTCGACAGCGGCAGCACGATCTTCCACAGGATGCCGTACGTGTTCAGGCCGTCGATCGCGGCGGCCTCCTCCAGGTCCTGGGGCAGGTTCTCGAAGAACGCCTTCATGACCAGGAGGTTGAACACGCTGATCGCGTTGGGCAGCACGATGGCCCAGATCGAGTTCTTCATGCCGAGGCTGGTGATCAGCACGTAGTTGGGGATCAGGCCGCCGGTGAAGAACATGGTGAAGACCGCGACGCCGATGAGGAACGTCCGGCCCTTGAGGTGTTTCTTGGACAGCACGTACGCGTAACAGGTGGTCATCACGATCGCGATGAACGTCGCGACGACCGTGTAGACGATCGTGTTGCGGTAGTTCGTCCAGAACATCGGGTCAGAGGCGACGATCTTGTACGTGGTCAGGTTGAACCCCTTGGGCAGCAGGTTCACCTCGCCCGCGCTGATCGCGCTCTGGCTGCTGAACGAGCGCGCCAGGATGTTGACGAACGGATAGAGCGTCACGATCACGACGACGGTCAGGATGAGAGCGTTGAACCACTGGAAGACGCGGTAGCCCCGGGTCAGGTCGTGCGTAGTCACCACAGGCTCGTCCCAACTGTGCGACGGGAGATCACATTGGCCGAGAGGATCAGCACCAGGCCGACCAGCGCCTCGAACAGGCCGATCGCCGCCGCGTAGCTGAAGTTGCTGGCCTCGAGGCCCATCCGGTACAGGTACGTCGAGATGACGTCGGCCGTCGGATAGGTCAGCGGGTTGTAGAGCAGGAAGACCTTCTCGAAGCCCACCGCCATGAACGTGCCGATGTTGAGGATCAGCAGCGTGACCGCCGTCGGCCGGATGCCGGGCAGCGTCACGTGCCAGATCTGCCGCATGCGGCCGGCGCCGTCGATCCTGGCCGCCTCGTAGAGCTGGTCGTCGATGGTGGTCAGCGCGGCGAGGTAGAGGATCGTGCCCCACCCGACCGTCTGCCAGACCTCCGAGCCGACGTAGATCGTCCTGAACCAGTCGGGGTCCTGCATGAAGGAGACCTTCTCGCTGCCGACGAAGTCGAGGAAGGCGTTGATCGGCCCGTCCAGCGCGGTGATCTGCATGACCAGACCGGCCACGATCACCATCGACAGGAAGTGCGGCAGGTAGGTCACCGACTGCAGGAACCGCTTCAGCGTGCGCCGCCTGACCTCGTTGAGCAGCAGCGCCAGCACGATCGGCAGCGGGAAGCAGAAGATCAGCGTCAGCGCGCCGAGGACGAGGGTGTTGGTGAAGACGTTCCAGAACGTGGGGTCGTTCAGGAACAGCTTCACGTAGCGCAGGCCCACCCACTCCTCGCCGAAGATGCTGCCGCCCGGCTCGAACTTCCTGAACGCGATGACGTTGCCGATCATCGGCGCGTACCGGAAGATCAGGAAGAACAGCAGGGGCAGGATCGCCAGCGTGTAGAGCTGCCAGTCGCGGCGCAGCGCCCGCCGCCACGAGCCGCTCTTCTCGCGGCGGCGGCGGCCCGGCGCGGGTTTCTCCTTGGCCGGCTGCGGCCTGGCCGGACTCAGCGTGTCGGGTGTGCTCATCCTCGGCCCTCCGGGGGGTTGCGATCGATCTGCGCCGGCGCCTGGAGCCGGCGGCCGTGGCCGATGTCGCGTACGTCGCCGGTGAGGCGCAGCGGCAGGGTCGCCACGGTCTCGGCGCACGAGCGGCCGAGCCGCAGCTCGACGTCGCCCGGCTCGACGATGCGCCGGCCGTGCGTCCCGGTGAAGGACGTCGCGTCGGCCGGCACGGTGAAGCTCACCCGCGCGCTCTCCCCCGCCTCCAGCGGGACGCGCGCGTAACCGATCAGGCGGACCACGGGCCTGGTGGTCTGCGCCACGGGGTCGTGCAGGTAGAGTTGGACGACCTCGGCGCCGGCCCGGTCGCCGCTGTTGCGCACGGTGACCTCGACCCGCACCTCGCCGTCCACCGGCCAGTCCGTGACGCCGTCGCCGACCTGAGCCTCGCTCCACTCGTACGTGGTGTAGCCCACGCCGTGGCCGAACGGGTAGGCGGGCGTCGGGTCCACCGACGACACCTGGGTGCGGCGGCCGAGCGGCGGCGCGAGATAGGTGGCGGGCAGCCCGCCCGCGTCGCGCGGGACGCTGACCGGCAGGCGGCCGGTCGGGTTCACCGCGCCGGTCAGCACCTCGGCCAGCGCCTGGCCGCCGCGCTGGCCGGGGAAGAAGCCGAACAGCACGGCCTTGGCCGCGTCCGTCTCCTCGCCCAGCGCGTACGGGCGGCCCGCGAGCAGCACCAGCACGACCGGCGTACCGGTCGCCAGCACCGCTTGGACCAGCTCCGCCTGCACGCCGGGCAGCCGCAGGTCGGTGGCATCGCAGCCCTCGCCCGACGTGCCCCGCCCGAACAGCCCTGCGCGGTCGCCGACGGCCACCACGCACACGTCGCTGTCCTCGGCCAGCGCCACCGCCTCGGCGATGCCGGAGGTGTCGGCGCCGCTGATGTCGCAGCCGGGGGCGTAGGCGAGATCGGGCACCAGTCCGGCGAGCGCCTCGCGCAGGGACGGGATCTCCAGGCCCAGCCCGTGCTCGGGGTGCGGGCCGACGTGCGCGGGGAAGGCGTAGCAGCCGAGCATCGCCATCGGATCGTCGGCCACCGGTCCGACCAGCGCCACCCGCTGCCCTGCCGCCTGTCCGGCCTCGCCCGCCTGCACCGCCGCCTGTGCGGCCTGGCCCGCGTGCGCCGCCGCCCGTCCGGTTTGTCCCGTTCGCAGGGGCAGGACGGCGTCGTCGTTGCGCAGCAGCACGATCGCCTCGCGCGCCAGTCGTAGCGCCAGCTCCTGGCTCTCCTCGTCGTCCAGCCGCACCTCGTCGGCCGGGCCGGGCAGCGGCTGCCAGTCCGGGTCGAGCAGGCCGAGCTCCGCCTTCTGCGTCAGCACGCGGCGCAGCGCCCGGTCGATCAGTGCCTCGTCCACGGCGCCCGCCTTGACCGCGTCCACCAGCGGGGCGCCGAACGTGTCCACCGTCGGCAACTCCACGTCGATGCCCGCCCGCAGCGCGAGCCCCGCCGCCTGCCCGCCGTCGGCGGCCACGCCGTGCAGCCGCTCCAGGAACCGGACGGCGAAGTAGTCGGCGACCACCGTGCCGTCGAAGCCCCACTCGTCCCGCAGCAGGCCGGTGAGCAGGCTCTCGTCGGCCGCCACCGGGACGCCGTCGATCTCGGCGTACGAGTTCATCACCGAACGCGCCCCGCCGAGCCGCAGCGCCATCTCGAACGGCGGCAGCACCACGTCCGCCAGCTCCCTGGCGCCCATCGGGACCGGCGCGAGGTTCCTGCCGCCCCTGGAGGCGGAGTAGCCGGCGAAGTGCTTGAGCGTGGCCACCAGACCGGCGCCCTCCAGGCCGCGGACGTAGGCGGCGCCGACCGTCCCCACCAGGTACGGGTCCTCGCCGATCGTCTCCTCGGTGCGTCCCCAGCGGTAGTCCCTGGTCACGTCCACCACCGGCGCGAGGCCCTGGTGGATGCCCGCCGCGCGCATCGAGCGGCCGATCCTGGCCGCCACCTGCTCGACCAGCTCGGGGTCGAACGAGGCGCCCCAGCTCAGCGGCGCCGGGTAAACCGTCGCCCGCCACGCCGCGAAGCCCGTCAGGCACTCCTCGTGGACCTGCGCCGGGATGCCGAACCTGCTGGCCCGCACGATCTCCTCCTGCGAGGCCGCGAGCGAGCGAGCGCCCGCCACCGGGTCCACCGGCGCGGTGCCGAACGGCCTGGTCAGCTGACCCAGGCCCTGGCTGATGGCCTCGGGCCACTCGGGGCCGCCGCCCATGTCCGTCTGGTGCGGGGCGACGCCGCCCCCCGAGGCGTCGGCGCCGACCCACACCCCGACGAGCTGGGCGACCTTCTCTTCCAGAGTCATCAGAGGGATGAGGGCCTCGGCCCGCTGGGCGGGGGTCAACCGCGTGTCCCGCCACTGCTCGCGCTCGCCGGACTCCGCCGAGCGCGTGTCATCTGGTTCGTGGCCCCTCATGCCGTCCCTTCGCCCATGCCCTTATGCCGGCGCCGTCCCGCGAGCGCTAGCGGGGTGTTACGCGAAAGTGACGCCGAAAGTTTCAAGCAGTTCCGGTTAATATTGCGGCAACATAAGGGGGCCGGTTGAATCGTGTCAAGAGTGCCGCCAACTGCTGTGTTGCCGGTCCAGCCGGTTATCGCGCCCGGCGAGCTCCGGGCCTCGCGACGGCTTCATCCGGCGACAAGTTGCCCGAAACTTTCGGAAAGACAAAGGGCGCGAAGGGCGCCTCGCCACGATCCCGCCCCACCACGGCCGCGCTCCTGACCGCCCGTTTTGACAAGAAGGTTACAACCACCCCTCTTACCTGTCAGCGCCCATCACCGCCCGGCCTGCCCCCTTTCTGACGCGGTGACGGCGCTCTGCGCAGTGGCGGCCCAGTGCGGGGATTCTGCGCGGGCCGCGAGGGCGGTGGCCTGGCGGAAGTGCTCCTCGGCCAGATCCGGCCGGTCCAGCGCGGCGGCCAGGCGGCCGAGGTAGAGCGCCACCGGCCCAAGGGTGACCAGCCCGCTGCCTGCTCCGGCCAGCTCGTCCCGGGCTGGGAGCAGGCGGTCGTACAGGTCTTGGAGGTGATCGGTCACGCCGGCCGCCAGCGCCGCCGTGGCGTGCAGGCAGGTCCTCAGCTCGTACAGCAGGTCGCGCGGCGACTCGGGCACCATCCGCACGGCCTCGCGAGCCTGCTCGGAACGGCCCTCCGCCAGCAGCACCAACGGCCGCACCCACGCCTCGTACGGCCCCCATTCCAGACCGCCCTGCGCGGGACCCGGTCGAGTGGGGACGGGCGGGGCTTGACCGGGCTTGACTGACCCGGCATCGATGACGTCCAGCGTCACCAGAGCCAGAGGCAGCAGCCCCTGCTCGACGCCGGGCATGCTCACGCCATCGAGACGGCCGGCGGCCGCCCGGTAAGCAGCTCGGGCCGCGTCCCGATCGCCGGAGGTGATGGCCAGGCGGAGCGCGGCGTACCAGGTGGTGAAAACGCCGACAAGCGGCAGGTCGTACTGTTCCGCCAGCCGGTCAGCAGCGGCAGCATGCCGGTCGGCCGTGGCGAGATCCCCCATCCCAGCCCTGGCCTGGAGCAAAATGAGATGCCCCAGCACCGCAAACGTCACCATGCCCTCCCCCACCCCGGCCCCCGCACGTTCCCCCGCCCCCGCGCCCACGCCCCCGCGTGCGCCCGCACCCGTGGCATTCGCGCACTCTGCCGTCCCCGCACCCGCACCCGTGGCGCCCACGCACTCCGCCGCCCCCGCGCCCAAGCCCCCGCGCGCGCCCGCACCCGTGGCATTCGCGCGCTCCGCCTCCTCACCGGCACCCGCACCCGTGGGTCCCACGCCCCCGCACACACTCCTGCGCGGGCCCACACCCGCGCCCCCGCGCGTATCCGGGGCCGTGGCGTTCGCTGGGGCTGGGGTTGGGGCTGGGGCGGCGAGGGCCAGGAGTTCCTCGCCGATCGCGGCTCGTTCCGGCGCCAGGCCGGCTCGGTGGAAGGTTTGGAGGGCGCGGCCGTTGAGGGCGTAGGCCAGCAGTGTGCGGTCGCCCAGCCGCCGCGCGATGCTCTCCGCCTCCCGGGCCGCCTGGTCGGCGCGGCGGCCGGGGTCGGCGCGGCGTTCCATGGCGACGGTGATGAGCAGGCGGGCGCGCTCGGCCGCATACCGCCCCAGGGACGTGGGCGTGGTGTCGTCGGGGAGGACGGCGAGGGTGCGTTCGGCGGCGGCGACCAGGCGTTCTGACAGGGCCGGGTCGTCGTTGGTGGTCCAGTTGGCCGGCACGTCGAACGAGCCGATGACGGTGGCCGTCAGCAGCGGGTCGCCGAGCGCTTCCGCCGCATCCACCGCCTCGGCCCGCAACCGGCGCGACTCCTGCAACCGCCCGGTCACCGCCAACGCCCGCCCGAGCCCCATGACGGCCACCAGCCGCTCCTCAAGCAGCGTCCCCTCCGCCCCGTCCGGGTGGGGCGCGACCACCGTCCCGCCGCCCGAGGCCGGGCCATCAGAGGATGCCGTCTCCTCCCACCCGGACGGACGAGCGAGCCCCGAGCCGCCGGCCTCGTCGCGGGCCGCACGGTCCGAGGACATGCGACCGGCGGCATCCCGGTCGGGGCCGGCTGGAGCCGAAGGCATCCCACCGGCGGCATCCCTGCCAGGGACGGCTGGGGTGGTGCGGGAAGGGGTGGGTGTTTTCGTGATGGCGCGGTCGAGGGCGGTGAGGGCGGCGTGCCAGAGGCGGGCGGCCTCGTGGGGGGCGGAGCGGCGTTCGGCGCGTTCGGCCGCCGCGCGGGCGTAGCGGGCGGTACGGAGGTCGCCGGCCCGGCCCTCGGAGCGCACGCAATGGTGGGCGATGGTGTCCACGTCGCCGGGACGTGTCCGCTCCACGATGCCGGCCACGGCGGCGTGCCAGCGGGCGCGGCGGGCACGGGCGACGTCGTCGTACAGGGTCTCCTGGACGAGCGCGTGCGCGAACCCGAGCCGGTCGGCGTCCCGCTCGACGAGAAAGCCCGCGAGCAGGGCAAACTCGACCGAGTCCAGGACGGCGTCCTCGTCCCCGGCCAGCTCCGTCAGCACGTCGAGATCGACCTCCTGGCCGATGACGGCGGCCTGGCGCAGGTGCGTACGCGCCGCGCCGGGCAGCCCGGCCAGCCGGTGCCGGATGACGTCCCGCACCCCGGCGGGGACGGTGTGCAGGGCGGCGTCGCCGTCGCTCTCCCACAGGCGGGTCAGCTCGCGGACGAAGAACGGGTTTCCGGCGCTGCGCCTTTGAATCGTCTTAATGTGGGCGTCGGCCGGCTCTCGGGTGGCTAGGGCGCTCACCAGCTCGCGCACCTCGGACTGAGTCAGCCCGCCCAGGTACACCCGCACCGGCTCGGCCCGCGCCGCCCTGCCCAGGGCCTCGGTGAGGGGGACGGTGAGGTCGGTGGAGCGGTACGTGCCGACGATCAGCACGCGCGCGGGCCCGAGCCCGGTCGCCAGCCTGGCGAACACGGCCAGCGTCTCCTCGTCAACCTCGTGCAGATCGTCGAACACCAGCAACACCGGCGCCTCACGCGCAGCGACCACCACCGTCTGGTGGGTTTCGCTGGTGGGCCGGGCTGTCTGCCAGCCGGTTGCTCGCAGGCGGCGGGCCAAGGCGTCCACCAGGGCGGTTTTCCCCGCGCCTGCCGCACCCGAGATCAGGACGAGTCGCGGGCGGCCGGACGTGGTGACGGATGCCGCCGCACGTTCCAGCTCGGCCAGTTCCGCGTGCCGGCCCACGAAGGGGTGCTCCGCCGCCGCGAGGTGCGCCGCGGCCAGGCCCGTCGCTTGAGCTTCCGGTGCCGCAGTCTTCCCCGCCGCGAGGCGCGCCACTGGCAGAGCCGTCACTTCGGCCTCCATCGCCGCCGTCTCCATCGCCGGTGTCTTTCGGGACGTCTTCTCCGCTCGTTCAGAAGGGCCGGTGGGTCTCTTCGCCGGGGGCGGGGTGAGGTGGGGGGCTTGGGAGAGGATGTCGGATTCGAGGGTGCGGAGGGGCTCCCCCGGGTCCACGCCCAGTTCCGTCAGCAGAGTGTTTCTCGCGCGGCGCAGCGTTCCCAAAGCGTCGCCCTGGCGTCCTGTCGCGTACAGGCTGCGGGCCAGCAGGTGCCAGCCGTCCTCGCGGAGGGGGTGGGCGGCGACATGAGCCTCCAGGTCGGCGACGCACTCGGCGGCCAGCCCAGCGGCCAGGCCGGCCTTGGCGCGGCGTTCCACGGCGAGCAGGCGGAGCTCGTCCAGGCGGGCGGCCTCGCCACGCGCCCAGTCCTGATCGGCGAACTCCGCGTACGCGGGCCCGCGCCACAACTTCAGAGCCGCGTCGAGCAGCCGGTACGCCTCGGCGGCCGGGCGGCTTGTGGCGTCGGTGAGCGCGGACTCGAAGCGCCAGGCGTCCACCGCGTCCGGCTCGGCGCGCAGGGCGTAACCCGGGGGTGAGGTGACCAGGAGGCGGGACGGCGTGCGGGGCGGGCGGTCCGGTTCGAGTGCCTTCCTGAGTGCCCCGACGAACGTCTGCACGGCCCCCACCGCGCCCTGCCCCGGCTCCTCCCACAGGTCGCCGACCAGCCATGACACCGGCACGACCCGTCCCCTGGCGACCAGCAGCCGGGCCAGGACCGCCCGGTGACGCGGCCCCTTGAGCGGGATCGGGCCGCGCTCGCCGGCGGCCGTCAACGGGCCGAGCACACCGAAACTCACCATGGCGCCACCCAACCTATGCGCCCTCAGGACCGGACTGGGACCGCTCCCCCTCAACCGGCCTCTGACCAGGCATGACCGCCTGCCCCGCCCCACGTAGGACGGGGCGCGACGGGGCGCGACGGGGTGGGGTCCCTTGAGGGATACCGCTGATCCGGCCGCCGACCCGACACGCCGATCAACCGCGTTGATCCGGCGCGCTGATCCGACCGCCGAGTCGGCCGCTGATCCGGCCGCTGATCCGGCCGCTGATCGGACTGCTGATCGGACTGCTGAGTGAGCGCTGAGTGACTGCTGATCGGCGGACGGCATGGTGGGGCCGTTCCCGAACCCCGGACCCCGAGGCCCGAGCCCCGGAGCTCGGAGCCGAGACCCCGAGCCCGGGAGCCGGGAGCGGGGAGCCCAGAGCCCGGAGCCCGGCACCCGGCACCCGGCACCCGGCACCCGGCACCCGGAACGTCATGACACCTAACTCTCAAGGAGGTGAGCCCTTATGGCTCCCGAGATTCCCGGATTCGCTGAGCGGCGCGTCCCCGTCGCCGATGGGGTGGCGCTCAATGTGGCCGTCGGTGGGAGTGGGGATCCCGTCGTGTTGCTGCACGGGTTCCCACAGACCCATCTCATGTGGCGGCATGTCGCCGCCGACCTGGCGGCCGATCACACCGTCATCTGCCCCGACCTGCGCGGCTACGGCGCCAGTGACAAGCCGGGGGACGTGGACGGCGAGACCTACTCCAAGCGGACGATGGGCAATGACGTCGTGGCGCTGGCGGAGGCGCTCGGGTTCGAGCGGTTCGCGCTCGTGGGCCACGACCGGGGCGCGCTGGTCGCGGTCAGGGCGGGGCTCGATCACCCGGATCGGATCACGCACGTGGCGGCCCTCGACGTGCTGCCGACGCTGGACTCGTGGGAGGTCATGCAGGGGCGCTCCGCCGCCGTGGGGTTCCACCTGTTCCTGATGGCGCAGCCCAAGGGACTTCCCGAGGCGATGATCGAGGCGACGGCGGACGCGTTCTTCGGCTACTTCCTCGACCTGTGGGCCTCCAGCCGGGACGCGATCCCGCAGGACGTGCGGGACGCCTACCTGGAGGCGTCGCGAGCGGCCGTGCCGTCGATCGTGGCCGACTACCGCGCCACCGCCACGATCGACGTCGAGCACGACGAGGCCGACCGGCGGGCGGGCCGCCGGTTGCGGATGCCGGTCACGGTCCTGCAGCAGGACTGGGGCTCGGCGCTGGGGTTCGACGCGGCGGGGCGGTGGCGGGCGTGGGCGGACGACCTGGATCACCGTACGGTCTCCAGCGGCCACTTCATGGCCGAGGAGGCGCCGGCGAAGGTGGTCAAGGCGATCCGCGACCTCCTCACCAGGCGCCCCACGAAAAGCCCCACGAAGAGCCCGCGGAAAGCCCCGCGAAAGGCTAGGACGTCGCCTTCGGGTCGTCGTACTCGATGGCGTAGTCCTGTTGTGAGCGGTCCTTCAACGCCCACGCCGCCACCACGCTGATCGCGGCGCAGATCGCCATGTACACGGCGATGGCGAACGAGCTCTTGTACGTCGCGTACAGCCACACCGCGATCAGCGGCGCGGGCCCGCCCGCCGTCAAAGAGGCGAGCTGGTAGCCGAGGGACGCGCCGCTGTAGCGCAGCCGCCCGGTGAAGCTCTCCGCGATGAACGTGGCCTGCGGCCCGTACTGGATGTCGTGGATGGGCGCGGCCAGCACGATGGCGAGGAAGACCAGGGCGGGCACGCGGGTGTCGAGCAGCGGCCAGTAGACGAACGACCAGACGACCATGAGCGCGGCACCGACGATGTAGAGGCGCCGCCGCCCGACCAGGTCCGAGATGTACCCCCAGAACGGCACGGTGACCAGGGAGACGAGGCCGGCGACGATCACGTACGTGTAGACGTCGCTCGCCTCGAACCCCAGCGCCGTCGTTGCGTAGGTGAGGATGAAGACGGTGAAGATGTAGAACGGCGCCTGCTGCCCGGTGCGCAGCAGCGCGCTGAGCACGATCTCCCGCCAGTTCTTGACCAGCACCTCCTTGACGGGCACCCGCTCGACCTTGTTCTCCTTCATGACCTTGGCGAAGACGGGCGTCTCGAGGATGCCGAGCCTGATGTAGAGGCCGACGGCGGCCATCACGATGCTGAGCAGGAACGGGATGCGCCACCCCCAGTACGGGTGCAGCGGCTCGAAGATCTGCAGCGCCAGGTAGCCGAGCACGAGCCCGACGGGCACACCGAACTGCGGCCAGCTGCCCAGGAACCCGCGCTTGCCCCCGCGCGTCTTGCCCCATTCGGTGGCGAGGAGCACGGATCCGCCCCATTCGCCGCCGACGCTGATGCCCTGGAGCAGGCGCAGCAGCGTGAGCAGGATGCCGCCCCAGATGCCGATCTGCTCGTACGTGGGCACGAGCCCGACGAGGGCGGTGGCCACGCCCATGGTGACGAGCGTGGTGATGAGGGCGGCCTTGCGGCCGATGCGGTCGCCGTAGTGGCCGAAGATGGCGGCGCCGATGGGCCGGGCGGCGAACCCGCCGAAGTAGGTGCCGAGGGCGAGCAGGAGTCCTGTGGTGGGGTCGCTGGTGGGGAAGAAGAGCTCCGCGAACAACGTGCTGGCGGCGAAGCCGTAGAGGAAGAAGTCGTACCACTCGATCGAGGTGCCGACGGCGGAGGCGACCACCGCACGGACCAGTTGCCGTCTTCTCAGCTGACCTGATGCGTCGAGTCCTTGCTGCTCAACCATCTGCCGCTCCTGGGGGAGGTCTGGCGTCTCCCGCGACGGTACATGAACGCTGATCGATGGTCATCAGCCGGATTCGCCGGGGGTCCCGGCTTTCCATGAACCGGGCGGGTTCCGGGCCGGTCACGCGGGGTAGCGGGAGGACCACGAGGGGGACATGCCGGAAGGGGGGCGGCGCGATGCGTCGTTCGATCATCGCCGCCGTGGTCGTGGGCCTGGTGGTCACGGGCTGCACGAAGACGGAGAAGGACTGGGCGAACCAGGCGCCGCAGAACGACGGGGCCAACGCCAACGTGGGGCAGAGCCTGCAGTTGCGCAACGCCTTCCTGCTGGGCAGCGCCGACCCGGCGTCGCCGGCGCCCGAGCAGGCGCTCTTCGTGGTGCTGGTCAACAGCTCGAGCCGGGCGAACCGGCTGGAGAACGTCACGATCGAGGGCGGCGGCCAGGTGCGGCTGGCCGGGCCCGTCGAGATCCCGCCCGACCATGCGATCGGCACCGGCAACCAGCCGATCGGCACGGTCTCGGGCGCGCGCGGCACGTCGGTGCCGATGACGTTCACGTTCCAGGACCGTTCGAAGATGCGGGTGATGGTGCCGGTCATGGCGCGGACCGGCCAGTACGCGAACCTGCCGACCACCCCGACGGCGCCGCCGTCGGCCTCGCCGCCCGCCACCGCGCCGCCCACGGCTCCGACGAGCCCTGACACGATCAGCGGCAGCCCGTCACCGACGGGCTGAGTGCTCGGAGAGCGCGGCGGCCGCCCGCGTGACCAGCTCGCCGTATTCGGCGCGCAGGTCGTCCGGCATGCGGCTGGCCGGGGTGGAGATGCTGAGGCTGGCGACGGGCCCGGCAGGGCCGAGTACGGCGGCGGCGACGGCCGCGATGTCGGAGCGCCACTCGCCCCGGTTGTCGGCGTAGCCACGGGCGCGGACCTGCTCCAGCTCGGCCCGCAGCGCGGCCGGGTCGGTGATGGTGGTGGCGGTGTAGCCGGGCAGCTCGCCGAGTGGCCGGTCGAGGTGGGCGAGGACGGCCTTGCCGTTGGCGGAGGCGTGGAGGGGGAGCCTGATGCCGAGCGGCAGCACGATGCGCAGCGGCTTGTCGGTCTCCAGGCGTTCGATCAGGACGACGCCGTCGCCCTCGGGCACCATCAGGTGGATGGTCTCGCCGGTGCGCTGGCGCAGCTCCTCCATGACGGGCATGGCCGCGTCGCGCAGGCCCAGCTCGGTCGTCCGCGCGATCTGTAAGACCTTGCTCGTCACCTGCCAGCGCGTGACCTCGCCTCCCGCCCGCCTGATCCACCCGGCGTCGTGCAGTGTCCGCAACGACCGCTGCACGGTGCTCTTGGGCAGCCCCAGCGCGCGGGAGAGCTCGCCGACGCCGATGGGCTGGCGCGCGGCGACCGCTTCGAGGGCTCGGAGGGCGTTGACCACGTTCTGCATGCATTGACTCCTCTGCGGGCCGATCTTAATGTTAATGAACCGTCAAGCGGCACACCGTGCCGTCTAGCGGCACGGAGGTGATCCATCAGTGGGCCGGCACTTCCTGCAGATCCCAGGGCCGACCAACGTCCCCGACCGGGTGCTGCGCGCGATCGCGCAGCCCACGATCGACCATCGGGGGCCCGCGTTCGCCCGGCTCGCGGGCGAGGTGCTGGAGCGGCTGCGGGGCGTGTTCAGGACGTCGGGCCCGGTGGTCTGCTACCCCTCGTCCGGTACGGGCGCGTGGGAGGCGGCGCTGGTCAACACGCTGTCGCCGGGTGACAAGGTGGTGGCGTTCGAGACCGGGCACTTCTCCTCGCTGTGGTGCGAGATGGCCACCAAGCTGGGCCTCGTCGTGGACGTCGTGCCCGGCGACTGGCGGCACGCCGCCGACCCCGCCGCGCTCGCCGACCGGCTCACCCCCGACGTGGCCGCGGTCATGGTGGTGCACAACGAGACCTCGACCGGCGTGCGCAGCCCGGTGCCGGAGATCCGCGACGCCATCGACCGGGCGGGGCATCCCGCGCTGCTGCTGGTGGACACGATCTCGTCGCTCGGCTCGATGGAGTACCGCCACGACGACTGGGGCGTCGACGTCACCGTCGGCTGCTCGCAGAAGGGGCTGATGCTGCCGCCCGGCCTCGGGTTCAACGCGGTCAGTGAGAAGGCGCTGGCGCACCGGGGGCGGCTGCCGCGCTCCTACTGGGACTGGGAGCCGGTCATCGCCGCCAACCGGCGCGGCTTCTTCCCGTACACGCCGCCCACCAATCTCCTGTACGGCCTGCGCGAGGCGCTGATCATGCTGGAGGAGGAGGGCCTGGACGCGGTGTTCGCCCGCCACGACCGGCACGCGGAGGCGACCAGGCGGGCCGTGCGCGGGTGGGGCCTGGAGGTGCTGTGCGCGGACGAGCGCGCGTACTCCAGCTCGCTCACCGCCGTGGTGCTGCCCGCGGGCCACGACGCCGACGCGGTCAGGGAGCTGATCCTCGACCGGTACGACATGTCGCTCGGCACCGGGCTCGGCCGGCTGGCGGGCCGCGTGTTCCGCATCGGGCATCTCGGCCACTTCAACGACCTGATGCTCGCCGGCACGCTGAGCGGCGTCGAGATGGGCCTGGCGGCGGCCGGGGTGCCGATCAAGGAGGGCGGGACGCGGGCGGCGCTGACCTACCTGGAGGGCATGAGGGGCAGGGAGGGCGCGGAGGGCAGTGTAGGCGCGGAGGGCGGGGAGGGCGCCGAGTGAGCCTGGCACGCACGCTGGCCCCGCTGCTGGCCGGCGACGTCAGGGACGACCCGTACACCCGGCACCTCTACTCCTCCGACGCCAGCATGTACGCCATCGAGCCGCTGGCCGTCGCCTTCCCCCGGCACGCCGACGACGTGCAGGCGCTGGTGGCGGCCTGCGGCGAGCTGGGCGTGCCGGTGCTGCCGCGCGGCGCCGGCACCAGCCTGGCCGGGCAGACGGTCGGCGCCGCGGTGATCGTGGACTTCTCCCGGCACATGAACCGCATCCTGGAGATCGACGGCGACACCGCCCGGGTGCAGCCCGGCGTGGTGCAGGACCAGCTCAACAGGGCCGCGCGCAAGCACGGCCTGATGTTCGGCCCCGACACCTCCACGAGCGACAGGGCCACGATCGGCGGCATGATCGGCAACAACTCGGCCGGCAGCCACTCCGTCCTGTACGGCTCCACCATCGACCACGTCCAGGCGCTGAAGGTGGTGCTCGCCGACGCCACCACGCCCGACCTCGCCACTGACGCCCGGCTGCGGGCGGCGGTCGGCGAGGTGCTGGACGGCGTCGATCTGTCGGGTTTCCCGCGCTTCTGGCGGCACGCCGGCGGCTACCGGCTGGACGCGGCCACGGCGGGCGGCGGGCTCGACCTGACGAAGCTGGTCGTCGGCTCGGAGGGCACGCTGGCCGTGGTCACCGAGGCCACGGTCGGGCTGGTGCCGCTGCCGCGCGCGAAGGCCATCGCGGTGGGCCACTTCGCCTCGACGGCGGCGGCCGTCGCGGCCACCGCCGACGCGCTGTCGTCCGGCGCCGCCTCGGTCGAGCTGCTGGACAAGGCCATCCTCGACCTGTCCAGGCGGCGGGTCGACTACGCGGCGCTGGCCGGCATCCTGGAGGGCGACCCCGATGCGCTGCTGTTCGTGGAGTTCTTCGGCGACAGCCCGGCCGAGGTGGCCGGCCGGGTGGACGAGCTGGCCATGACGTGGCAGGCCGGCGGGCACGGCTACCACACGCTCAAGGCGGTCACCAAGGCCGGGCAGGAGGCCGTGCTGAAGGTCCGCAAGGCGGGGCTCGGCCTGCTCATGGCGTCCAGTGTGGGCAGCCGCAGGCCGCTGGCGTTCGTCGAGGACACCGCCGTGCCGCCGGAGCGGCTGCTGCCGTACGTCGAGGAGTTCGCCCACGTCCTCGACCGGCACGGGCTGAAGGCCGGCTTCTACGGCCACTGCTCGGTGGGGTGCCTGCACATCCGCCCGTTCGTCGACCTGCGGGTCCCCGGCGAGATCGCCACGATGCGGGCCGTCGCCGAGGAGGTCGCCGACCTCGCCGCCCGCTACGGCGGCGTCAACTCCAGCGAGCACGGCGACGGCCTGGCCCGCTCCGAGTTCAACCGGCACCTGTTCGGCGACCGCGTCTACGAGGCGATGCGGCAGGTCAAGCGGATCTTCGACCCCGAAGGGCGGCTGAACCCCGGCAAGATCGTGGACGCGCCCCCGATGACCGAGCACCTGCGCGACCCGAACCTGCCGGAGCCGCGCCCGCTGGCCACCACGCTGGCGTTCGAGGGCGGCATGCACGCCGCGGCCGACCGGTGCATGAACGTGGGTGTGTGCCGCAAGGACGACACCGGCGTCATGTGCCCGTCGTACATGGCGACCAGGGAGGAGGAGCACTCCACCAGGGGCCGCGCCAACGCGCTGGTCAAGGCGCTGTCGTCGCCCGACCCCCGGCGGGCGCTCGGCGACGAGCGGCTGCACGACATACTCGACCTGTGCCTGGAGTGCAAGGCGTGCCAGTCGGAGTGCCCGCTCGGCGTGGACATGGCGGCGCTGAAGAGCGAGTTCCTGCACCAGTACCAGAGCGAGCACGGCGTGCCGCTGCGCGCCCGCGCGTTCGGCGCGATCAGGACGCTCAACCGGCTCGGCTCGGCCACCGCGCCGCTGTCGAACTGGCTGGCCGGCGCCGTACGCGGCCCGCTCGGCCTGAGCCGGCGCCGCCCGCTCCCCCGGTTCCGCCGCGACACCCTGCCGCGCTGGTTCGCCCGCCGCAAGCCCGCTGACGGCAGGGACGTGATCCTGCTGGCCGACTCGTTCACCAGCTTCACCGAGCCCGCCATCGGCCGCGCCGCCGTCGAGCTGCTGGAGCGGGCCGGTCACCGGGTACGGCTGGAAGCCTCCGGCTGCTGCGGCCGCTCCAGCATCTCCAAGGGGCTGCTCGACCGGGCCCGCACGATGGCCGCCGACATGGTGGGCCGCCTGGCCGGCTCGGACGCGCCGATCGTCGGGCTCGAGCCGTCCTGCCTGCTCACGCTCAAGGACGAGTACGCCGCCCTGCTCCCCGGGGACCCCCGGGTGGCGGGCGTCGCGGCGCGCGCCAGGCTCGTCCCCGAACTGCTCACCGAGGCCATCGACGACGGCCGGCTGGTGCTCGGCGACGCGCTGCGCGGGCGCGAGATCCTGCTGCACGGCCACTGCCACGAGAAGGCCGTCACCGGCACGGCCGCCACCCGCGCGCTGCTGTCCAGGATCCCAGGAGCGGAGGTGACCGAGATCGACGCCGGCTGCTGCGGAATGGCCGGATCGTTCGGCTTCGAGGCCGAGCACTACGACCTGTCCATGAAGATCGGCGCTCTCCGGCTCTTCCCGGCGATCGCCGCATCGTCGCCCGACACCCTGCTCGCGGCCACGGGGGTCTCGTGCCGCCAGCAGATCGCTCACGGCGCGGGACGCACGGCGCGCCACCCGGTCGAGCTCGTCCACGAGGCGGCCGGTCCGACCTGACGCTCGGGGGAGATCGGAGTCAGCAGTGTCCGCAGAGCTCCTGTCCATTCTCGCCCTCATCCTCATGTTCGTCGTGGCCACGATGTTCCCCGTGAACCTCGGGGCGCTGGCCCTCGTCGGCGCCTTCCTGGTCGGGACGCTGGCCGCCGGCATGAGCACCGACGACATCCTCGGCGCGTTCCCCGGCAGCCTGTTCGTGATCCTCGTCGGGGTGACGCTGCTGTTCGCCATCGCCACCAACAACGGGACCGTGGACTGGCTCGTCCGGGCCGCCGTGCACCTCGTACGGGGGCGGCTGGCCGCCATCCCGCCCGTCGTCTTCGTCATCTCGGCGCTGCTGACGGCGGTCGGCGCGCCGGCGCCCGCCGTGGCGGCCATCCTCGCGCCGATCGCGTTCGGCTTCGCCGCCGAGTACCGCATCCACGCGCTGCTGATCGGGCTGATGGTGGCGCACGGGACACAGGCGGGCGCGTTCTCGCCGATCAGCGTGCTCGGCGGGATCGTGAACGGGGTCGCCAAGGACGCCGGGCTGCCCATGGACCATCTCGTGCTGTTCCTGGCCAGCTTCGCCTTCAACGCGGCCGCCGCCCTCATCGTGTTCTTCCTGTTCGGCGGGCGGGAGCTGATCCGGCGCGGGACGTACGTGCCGGAGGCGCCCGCCGGTGACGAGAGCCCGGGGGCGCCGGCCGCCGGAGGCACGGGCGGCGACGGGGGCGGGCTGCGGCTGACCGCGCACCAGGCGCTCACGCTGACCGGCATCGTCGCGCTCTGCGTGGCCGTCCTCGCCTTCAAGCTGGACGTCGGCCTGACCGCCGTCACCGTGGCCGTCGTGCTCTCCCTCACCTCGCCCAAGTCCGACAAGGGCGCGGTGGAGCGGGTGGCCTGGCCGACGGTGCTGCTGATCTGCGGCGTCGTCACGTACGTCGGCGTCCTCCAGGAGATCGGCACCGTCGACTACGTCGGGGCCACGGTGGCCGCGATCGGCGTCCCGCTGCTGGTGGCGCTGCTCATCTGCTACGTGGGCGGCGTGGTGTCGGCGTTCGCCTCGACGGTCGGCATCCTGGGCGCGCTGGTGCCGCTGGCCGTGCCGCTGCTGTCGCAGGGCACGCTCGGCCCCATCGCGATGATCGCCGCGCTGTCGGTGTCGTCGGCGATCGTGGACGTCAGCCCGTTCTCCACGACCGGCGCGCTGCTGGTCGCCAACGTGCGGGGCATGCCGAGGGACGACTTCTACCGCGGGCTGCTGGCGTACGGGGGCGCGATCGTGCTGGCCGGGCCGCTCGCGGCGTGGGCGGTGCTGGTGGCGCCCGGCTGGCTCGGCTGACCCGCGCGATGGTCCGGTGCCGCCGCCGCGTGCCCCCTGTCGCGCGGCGGCGGATCCCGGTTGGATCGGAGGGCATTCCACAACCAGAAAGGATCACCCATGGCTTTCCAGCTCATCGTCATGTACCACCACCCCGAGGACGTCACGGCGTTCGACGAGCACTACGACTCGGTCCACGCCCCGATCGCCGCCCGCCTGCCGGGGCTGCGCTCGTACACGGTCATGCGGCCCGCCCCCGTGCGCGGGGAGCGCCCGCCGTACCACCTGATCGCCGTCCTGACGTTCGACGACGAGGACGCCTACAACGCGGGAATGGCGGGCGAGGAGGGCAAGGCGGCGGTCGCCGATCTGGCCAATTTCGCCGGCGCCGGCGTCACGATGGTGACGGGACCGGCGAACGCGGTGGTCTGACCTTCCTCCCTGCCTCAGCAATGGTCCAGATGGCCATGTGGACAATGCCCGGACAATTGCTGGACGGTCATCTCATGGCGCATTTCCGATTAGCCGGCATGGTGAATGGCGGAAGGAACATGACAACCGGGGACATCGTCATGTGACGAGCGCACTGTGGGTGACGAGGCACTGCGGCCGACGAGCGCCCGTCGCCGGTCCGGAAGCGTCCGGGGGGCCGCTTCCGGACCGGCTTGTGCTTTTGCGAGCTTTCGCCTCGGCCACGACCAGGAGGAAACCCGCCACAAATGGCGCACCCTCTGGGAACAAGCCACCACCCCCGGACCCGGCCCGACCACCTTGCCGCAGGATGACTCGGTGTTCGAGCGGGACGTGACCTACCCCGACGGCACCGTCGTACCGGCGGGCGAGAGGTTCGACAAGACGTGGCGGATCAGGAACACGGGCAGCGTGCACTGGCGCGACCGCTACCGATGATGCCCGCAGTGCTCCGGCTGTCAGGCCGGGGGGGGTGAAGCGGGCCGTCCCGCGTAGCGGGGCAGGGAGGGGTGAATCGCCGTCAAGACGATTCATCGTATGCCTGGTCGGCGGTGAGCGCGATCTCAAGCAGGTGCACGATCTGAGAATTCAGGGATCGCCGCTCGGTCTCGGCGCGGGCGACCACCTGGGCGTGCACGTTCTCGGGAAGCCGGAGCGTAATCCTGATCATGACACCATTGTAGTGCCAGGTTGGGTATGATCGGAGCGTGCAGCTCCGGTACAACTACCGCCTCTACCCGACCCCGGGCCAGCAGAGCGCGCTGGCGCGGGCGTTCGGGTGCGCCCGGGTGGTGTTCAACGACGGGCTGCGCGCACGGCAGCAAGCCCACGAGAACGACCTGCCGTACGTCTCGGACGGCGAGTTGTCCAAGCGCATCATCACCGAGGCGAAGAAGACCCCTGAGCGGGCCTGGCTGGGCGAGGTGTCGGCGGTCGTGCTCCAGCAGGCGCTGGCCGACCTGAACACCGCCTACCGCAACTTCTTCGCGTCGGTGTCCGGCAAGCGGAAAGGGCCGAAGCTCGCCCCGCCCCGGTTCCGGTCCCGCAAGGACAACCGGCAGGCGATCCGCTTCACCCGCAACGCCCGCTTCCAGGTCACGGCGGGCGGGAAACTGCGCCTGCCGAAGATCGGCGACGTCACGGTGCGCTGGTCGCGCCCTCTGCCGTCCGAGCCGTCCAGCGTGACGGTGGTCAAGGACGCGGCGAGCCGCTACTTCGCCTCGTTCGTGGTCGAGGCCGCCGCCGAGCCGCTGCCGCAGACGGCCGCCGAGATCGGCATCGATCTCGGGCTGACGCACTTCGCGGTGCTGTCGGACGGCCGGAAGATCAGCAATCCAAGGTTCCTGCGCCGGGCGGAGAAGCGGCTCAAGAAGGCGCAGCAGGCCCTGTCCCGCAAGGCGAAAGGGTCGAACAACCGCGCCAAGGCCGTGGTCAAGGTCGCCCGCGCCCACGCTCGTGTGGCCCACGCGCGCCGGGACTTCATCCACAAGCTCTCCACCCGGATCATCCGCGAGACCCAAGCGGTGATGGTGGAGGACCTGTGGGTGAAGGGCCTGGCCCGCACGAAGCTGGCCAAGAGTGTGCACGACACCGGATGGTCGGCGTTCGTGACCATGCTGGAGTACAAGGCCGCCCGCTACGGCCGCACCCTGGTGAAGATCGACCGCTGGTTCCCCAGCAGCAAACGGTGCTCGGCATGCGGGGCGGTCGCCGAGTCCATGCCGCTGAACGTCCGGTCGTGGACCTGCCCGTGCGGGGCGGTTCACGACCGGGACGTCAACGCCGCGATCAACATCCTCGCCGCCGGACGGGCGGAGAGGCGAAACGCCTGCGGAGGGACCGTAAGACCCGCCGCCTAGCGGAGGGCAGGACCCGGTGAAACAGGAAGCCACAGAGGTGCCGCACACGCGGCACGGGCTGAATCCCCGGCCTTCTTCAGGCCGGGGAGCGCGTCAACTCACCCGCATGAACGACACACCCCCTGCGAGGCCCCCAAGCGGGTCGGGATCGGCCCGGTGCGGCCGGGCGAGTCGGTGGACATCACCGTACGGGTGAAGGCCGCCAAGGCGCCGGGCCGCTGCAAGATCTATTGGAAGATGACCGACAAGGAAGGCACGCCGCTCATGGCCGACAAGCGCCCCATCTTCCTTGACGTCACCGTGGCCTGACGTCACCGTGGCCTGAGGTCAGCGGTAGGCGGTGGCCTGCAGGGTGTAGAGGTCGGCGTACAGGCCGTCCAGGGTCATCAGGGTGTCGTGGTCGCCCTGTTCCGTGATCTCGCCGTGGTCGAGGACGTAGATGCGGTCGGCGTAACGCACGCTGGCCAGCCGGTGGGTGATGAGCAGGACCGTGCGGCCGTCGGAGTGGGAGCGGACGCGTTCGAACAAGGCGTGCTCGGCGCGGGCGTCGAGGGCGGCGGTGGGTTCGTCGCAGATGAGCAGGACGGCGTCCCGATGGAAGCCCCTCGCCACGGCGATGCGCTGCCACTGGCCGCCGGACAGCTCGTGGCCGTCCTTGAAGCGGCGGTCGAGCAGGGTGCGGTAGCCGTGGGGCAGCTCGGCGATGACCTCGTCGGCGCCGGCGACCGAGGCGGCGGCGCGGAGGGCGGCCTCGCCCTTGTCGGTGCCCATCGTGATGTTGTAGTGGGCGGCGAGCGGCCAGCGGGTGTGGTCCTGGGCGATGACGGCGGAGCGCAGCCGCAGGTCGTCGGGGCTGACCTGGCGCAGGTCGACGTCGTCCCAGCGGACGGTGCCCGTGTCGGGCTCGTAGAGGCCGGACAGGATCTTGGCGAGGGTGGTCTTGCCCGAGCCGTTCTCGCCGACGAACGCGATCACTTCGCCCTGCTTGATCTCCACCGACACCCCGCGCAGGGCCGGGCGGTCGGCGCCGGGGTAGGTGAAGGTGACGTGTTCGGCGGTGATGCAGGAGAAGCGGCCGGGGGCGGGAAGGGGGCGCGGGCGGGTGACGCGGCGCTCGGCCTCGGCGCAGAACTCGAGGAAGTCGGTGAAGTAGAGGCCCTGCTCGTAGAGGCGGTTGGTGGCGTACATGAGGTTGGCGAGGGAGTTCTGGCCGGAGCGGATGGCGAGGACGGCGGTGCCGGCGACGGCGAGCGGGATGGCGGCGACGGCCAGCAGGACGCCGAGCGCGACGTAGACGAGTGCGGTGCCGATGCCGCCGAGCGCCTCGCCCACCAGCCTGGCCACGGTCTGGCGGCGGGCGAGGCCGAGCATGACGTCCTGCTCGGAGCGGGCCACGATGTCGTAGAGGCGCAGCAGGAAGCCGCGCATGGTGAACGAGCGCACCTCGGCGGCTGACTCGCGCTCGGCCAGCAGGTCGGCCATGATCCACTTGCGGCGGCGTACGGGGATCAGGGCGTACATGGCGGCGTAGCGCATGCGGGCGGTGCGCACCGCCGCCCAGGCGTCGGGCAGGACGGCGAGCAGCAGCAGCGGGAGCAGAACGGGGTGCAGCACGCCGAGCACGCCCGCGGCGGCGGCGATGCCGACGGCGGCGGTGACGACGTCGACGGCCGAGCTGACCACGGAGTCGGGCACGGTCACGCCGCGCGTGGTGGCGCGTTCGAGCGAGTCGTGGAAGTCGGGGTCGTCGTAGGCGACGAGCTCGACCTGGCTGGTCAGGCCGTAGAGGCGCTCTTCCGTGAGCCGGGAGATCTGCGGGGTGAGCCGGGACTGCGCCCAGCCCGCCCCGGCCTGGACGGTGGTGCGCAGCACGGCGGCGGCGCCGACGAGGGCGAGGCTGGGCAGCGCCGCCATGACCCTGTCGGGGGTCGGGCCTTCGCTGAACAGCGCGGTCAGCACGCCGGTGGTGGCCAGCAGGCCGAACGCGGTGAACAGCCCGCCGAGCAGGCTGAGCGCGACCGTGGCCAGGGTGTCGCGGGGGCTCGCCTGCCAGGCCATGCGCAGCGCCTGGCCGACGAGCGAGGGCAGCCGTCTGGCGATGGTCAGGAAGCCGACCTCCGCCATCTTGTCGGTGTGGGCGCTCCAATTGGGAACGGTGAGTTCGCCGATGTCGAGCGGCTCGTTCTGCATGCTTTGAGTGTGCACGCGGGCACCGGCGGTTTCCGGTGGCGGCAAGGGTCGGCTTTTGTGAGGCGTTCGACGGTGGTCAGGGGACTTGTCATGTAAGTTTCACCGCCGGTTGACGGCCGATTTGAACGTTGTAATACTCCGTGCGATTCATCTCCCGTTCCACCCGCCTTCGACTGCATAAATGCGCATGAATCGATTCATGGGAGCGGAGTATGTCCAGCAGAAAACTTCTCACCGGTCTCGCCGCGCTCGTGCTCGCGGCGAGCGCACTGTCCGGCCCGGCCGCCGTCGCGGAGACGCGCGCCAGTAAGGCGCTGGCCTGCGGCGACGGCTCGTACAACGCCGAGGCCGTGCTGAGCGGCGGCACCTGGACCGCGCGCAACGGCTCCAGGACCGTCTACACCGGCGGCAGCATGCTGTCGGCCATGCAGGCCGCCGTGAACAGCCTCACCGCCGGCCGCACCTCCAAGCAGCGCGTCGTCGTGCGCGGCTCGGGCTCGATGAGCGCCGGCTCGCGCCTGTCGCTGCCGAGCTACACGGTGCTGGACGTCTGCGGCACCGTGAACGTGACCGGCTCAGGGTCGGGCGACCAGGCCGTCGTGTACGCCAGAGGCGTCACCGACGTCGAGGTCCAGCATCTCAACGTCACCGGCGCCCCGCTGTACGGCATCTTCGTCCGCAACGGCGTCAACGTCACCCTCGGCCAGATCGACCTGCGCCTGTCCAGGGGTCTCGGCATCCGCATCGACAACCACGGCGACCGCGGCGTACGGACGAGGAACGTGCGCATCGACAACGTCTACGTCTCGGGCACCAGCACGCACGGCGTGGAGACGTACGGCGTGGACGGCCTCACCGTCGGCACCGTCACGGCGAGGAACACCGGCCACTCCGGCCTGCTCCTGAACGACACCGTCAACGCCACGGTCGGCACCGTGGACGCGCAGAACGCGGGCACCGGCACGGGTTACGCCGCCTTCCGCATGGCCAACAGGAACGGCAGGATCGGGTCGGGCTATCCCACCAACATCCGCGTCGATCAGGTCATCGCGCGGGGCGGCGGCCGGGGCGTGTTCTGTGTCTCGGAGAGCGGCGGCGCGGTGATCAACCGGGTCGACATCGCCCAGACCGGCAGCAACGCCATCCTCATCGAGAACTGCTACAACGTGAACATCGCCGCCCAGGGCGGCAGCGTGCAGGGGCCGGGCGACATCAGGCTCGCGGCCCGCTCGGAGTTCCCCAACACCTCCGACGTCATCATCCAGAACCTCACCGTGACCAACTCCGCGATCAACGAGAACCCGTGCGGCGCCAACACGACCTTCAGGAACAACACGCTGGTCAACAGCCGCCAGACGATCTGCTGAAGGGTCATACCACGGCGATAGGGGCAATCTGGTACCTCTTCCGGGGCTGGTGGGGCGCATACCGTCACAAACACCCCCACTTCCCCGGAGGAGGCTCCGTGTCGAAACGCCTTCGCATCGCCCTGTCCGCCGTCCTGAGCCTGGCGTTCCTGCTCGTCACCGCGCCGGCCCAGGCCACCGCCCTGGTCACGGTCATCCGGTACGACGCGAGCCGCGCCGCCGAGTTCAGCGCCACCGTGGACCAGGCGGCCCAGGTCTGGAACGCCGCCATGTCGAACGTCCGGCTGGTCCGCGGCACGCCCGCGCACTTCGTCGTGCTGGCCGACAACGGCTGGCCCCGCGCGCTGCCCACCGGGCTCGGGCGCGGCACGGTCTGGATGGGACGGCAGGCCGTGAACGAGGGCTACTACCCGCTGCGCATCGCCACCCACGAGATCGGCCACATCCTCGGCCTGCCCGACCGGCGCACGGGCCGCTGCACCGATCTGATGTCCGGGTCGAGCGCGCCGGTGAGCTGCCGCAACGCCAACCCGAGCGCGGCCGAGCGCGCCGAGGTGGACCGCAACTTCGCCGGCGCAACCCCGCAGGTCGAGTTCGGCACGCTCCACGTGAACCGCTGACCCGGGCGGCGCCCCCGGCCCGGCGCCGGGACCGTGGCGCGCCGGAGACCTTGGCAGGAGGGGCGGCCCCGCCCACCGGGGCCGCCCCTCCCCCGCCGCTTCCCCCGTCAGGCGGGAGCGGCTTCGCGTTCAGTCGCAGGTGTAGCCGGAGGGGAGGGCGGCGTCGCCGTTGGGGCGGCTCGCCTGGAAGCCGAAGGACGTGCTCGCGCCCGCCCCCAGCGTCCCGTTGTGCGGCGCGTTGCGCGCCGTGACGGTCCCGCCGCTGACGCTCACGGAGGCGTTCCACGACCCGGTGATCGTGTGCCCGGCGGGCAGGGTGAAGGTGGCGGTCCAGGAGGTCCTGGCGGCGCTGCCGTTGGTGACGGTGGCCTGGATGACGTACCCGTTGCCCCACTGGCTCTGCGTGGACGGCGTGACCGAGCAACCGCCGCCCGTGTCGCCGCCGGACGTCGTCAGCGTCACCGTGCCCGAGCGGGGTGAGCGGTTGCCCGCGGCGTCCCTGGCGTAGACGGCGAAGGTGTAGGAGGTGTCCGGCGACAGGCCGGTGATGGTGGTGGAGGTGGTGCTCACGGAGACCGCCGGCGACTCGGCGGAGCCCTGTAAGCGGACCACGTCGTACCCCGTCACGCCGACGTCGTCGGTGGCGGCGGCCCAGGTGAGGGTGGCCGAGGTGGAGGTGACGCCGGAGGCGGCGGGCGTGCCGGGCGCGGTGGGCGGGCTGGTGTCGTCCTCCTCGCCGCCCGGCTCGTACGTCAGCCCGAACCCCTGCGGGAACAGCGGCGTCTTGCCGTCACCGGCGTTGATCGGCTGCTGGGACGCGCTGCTCATCCAGGTCATGGGCAGCTTCCCGGCCGGCTCGACGGCGCCGAACAGCACGTCCGCCACTCCCTGCCCCTCGGTGCCCGGCAGCCAGGCGGCGACCAGGGCGTCCCAGCCGGGCAGCTGCGCGGCGATGTCGAGCGGCCGGCCCGAGACGAGCACCACGACGAGCGGCACGCCGGAGGCCCGCAGGGTGGCGAGCGTGTTGAGGTCGGTGGAGTCGAGGCCGAGGCCGCCGGGCCGGTCGCCCTGCCCCTCGGCGTACGGGGTCTCGCCCACGACCGCGACGGCCACCCGGTAGGAGCCGTCGATGCCGCTGCCGTCCCTGCTGTAGGTGACGGTGGCGCCGGAGCCGACGGTGTCCCTGATGCCCTCGAGGATGGTGGTGCCGGGGGTGATGTCGCCGGACGAGCCCTGCCAGGAGATCGTCCAGCCGCCGCTCTGGTTGCCGATGTCGTCGGCGCTCTTGCCGGCCACGAAGATCTTGCCGCCGGTCCTGGCGAGGGGCAGCAGGTCGTTCGCGTTCTTCAGCACGACCTGCGACTTGGCGACCGCCTCGCGGGCCAGCGCCCGGTGCGCGGCGCTGCCCACGGTCGAGGTGTACGACCGGTCGGTGAGCGGCTCCTCGAACAGCCCGAGCTCGAACTTCTTGGTCAGGATCCGGCGTACGGCGTCGTCCACCCGGGCGGTGGTGACGCGTCCTGCCTGCACCTCGGCGCGCAGCAGCTCGATGAAGCGGCGCCACTCGGTGGGCACCATCGCCATGTCGACCCCGGCGTTCACAGCGGTGCGCACGTCCTGCGCCGAGGTGCCGGGGGCGCCGTCGATCTGGTCGATGCCGTTCCAGTCGGAGACCACGAAGCCGTCGAAGCCCAGCTCGCCCTTGAGCACGTCGGTGATGAGGTAGCGGTGGCCGTGCAGCTTGGTGCCGTTCCAGCTGCTGAAGGAGATCATCACGGAGCCGACGCCGCGCTCGACGGCGGCCTCGAACGGCGGCAGGTGCACCGCGCGCAGCTCGGACTCGGACACGCGCGCGTCGCCCTGGTCGGTGCCGCCTTGCGTGCCGCCGTCGGCGAGGTAGTGCTTGGCGGTGGCGAGCACGGACGCGGGGCCGTTCAGCGTGTCGCCCTGGAGGCCGGTGATGATCGAGGCCATCTGCGAGGGCAGGTCGGGGGTCTCGCCGTACGACTCGTACGTGCGGCCCCACCGGTCGTCGCGGGCCACGCACAGGCAGGGGGCGAAGTTCCAGTCGATGCCGGTGCCGGCCACCTCCTCGGCGGTGGCGCGGCCGATGCGCTGGACGAGATCGGGGTCGCGGGTGGCGCCCAGGCCGATGTTGTGGGGGAAGATCGTGGCGCCGTACACGTTGTTGTGGCCGTGCACGGCGTCCACGCCGTAGACGAGCGGGATGCCGAGCGGGGTGGCCAGGGCGGCGTTCTGGAACCTGTCGTACATGTCGGCCCAGCCGGTGGCCGTGTTCGGCGACGGGGCCGAGCCGCCGCCCGACAGCACCGAGCCGAGCCGGTACGTGGTGACGTCGGACGTGCTGACCGAGCCGCGCTCGGCCTGCGTCATCTGGCCCAGCTTCTCGTCCAGCGACATCCTGCCCATGAGGTCGTCGACCCGGGTGGCGACAGGAAGGCTCGGATCCTGGTACGGCAGGGCGGCCGCGCCCATCACAGCGGCCGTCGCCGGGGAGGGCGCCGTCAGGGTCGTGGCGAGGAGGGCGGCCACCACAGCACCGACCACCGGCCTCTTTCTGCTCGGGTTGCTGCTCATCGCACGCTGCTCCGGCTGGCTAGAAGGGATATGGGAGCGCTCCCAACAGCACTGTAGGTCACGATCCCCGAGTTTCCCCGCCGCGTTCGACGCACCACTCCGGCGACGGCGGGCACCAGCGGAAACAAGCCGTACGCCGGTGAAACTTTCAGCTCCTCTTGACCGGTGGCGAGGCCGGCGGGACCCCGGTTCAGGCGACACTGTCCGCCGTCACTTCCACCTCAGGAGGCCCTCGATGGCGTACGGATCCCTGGCCGGCTACGGCGGCGGCGTCGCGGTGGCCGCGCTGGCCGGCGGTCACCCCTGGCTGGTCGCGCTCTGCGCGTCGATCGCGCTGGGCGCCGCCTTCCTGGTACGCGCCCGCTTCCGCCGCGACCGCACTCCCCTGTGCCCATGACGGACCCGTCCGCCGAGTACGCCGGCCACCCCAGGCTCCTCGCGCTCCTCGTCACCGGCGTCACCGGCGTCACCGTCTGGAGCGTGGCCAGGCTGGCGGCGGCCCTGCCCGGGAACGACGCGGGCCCGGCCACCTGGCTGCTCGCCGCGATGCTCCTGTGGTGGCTGCCGCTGTCGTGGTGCGAGCGCCGGATCACCGCGCCGCCGGGCGAGCGGGCCGGGCTGGACGCGCTGCGGGTGACCGTCCAGGTGCCGGTCTACAACGAGGACCCTGAGGCGCTGCGCGCCTGCCTGCGCTCGGTCCTGGCGCAGAGCCGGCCGGTCACGCGGGTGCGGGTGGTGGACGACGGCTCGCACGTCCCGTACGACGACGTCCGCCACGCGTTCGAGTCGGCGGCGGCGGCCCGCGGCGTCGAGACGACCTGGGACCGCACCCCGAACCGGGGCAAGCGCCACGCCCAGATGCACGCGCTGGCCGAGGACGACGGCGACGTGTTCGTCACCCTCGACAGCGACTCGGTGCTCGACCGGCATGCCGTCAGGGAGGGCCTGGCCCCGTTCGCGGACCCGCGCGTGCAGTCGGTGGCCGGTCAGGTGCTGGTGCTGAACCGGACGGCGGGCCCGATCGGCCGGCTGACGGGCCTGCTCTACCTGCCGTTCACGCTCGGCCTGCGCAGCGCGGGCTCGGTGCTGCGCAAGGTGACGCTGAACTCGGGCGCGCTGGCCTTCTACCGGGCGGGCGTGGTGCGCCGGTGCGCGGGCGCGTACGAGAACGAGCGCTTCCGCGGCCGGCCGATGCAGATGAACGACGACTCGCTGCTCACCTTCCACGCCCTGCTGGCGGGGCGGACCGTGCACCAGCCGTCGGCGATGGTGTTCACGCTGGCCCCGGCCCGGTTCGGTCATTACGCCAGGCAGCAGGTGCGGTGGATGCGCGGCACGGCCGTACGGCATCTGTGGTGGCTGCGGTACCTGCCGCTGACGAGCGTCGTCTTCTGGACCACGGTGGCGCAGCACCTGCACCTGCTGCTCATGGCGGCGCTCCCGGTCGCGCTGCTGACCGACCGCCAAGTCGATTGGGGCGCTGTGGCGGCGGCCGGAGCACAGGCGGGGCTGGCCATGAACTACGTGATGGCGCTGCGGCTGTTCACGGTGCGGCGCGGCGACGAGAGCGCGGGGGCGCGGCTGCTGGCGTTCGCGCTCGCCCCGCTCGCCGCGCTGTGGCGGCTGGTGGTGCTGCGCCCGCTGCTGGCGTACGCGGTGCTGACGTGTCACCGGGTCGGCCGCTGGGGCACCAGGGGCGGCGTGGAGGTCGGGCTGACGGCCGGAAAATGATCCCTTTCCTGACAAGATCGCGGCGTGTATGTTCGAGCTGAAAGAAAGTTTCACCCTTGGAGGAAGTGTGGGCAAGAAGCTTCAGATGCTGGCATTACCGCTCGCCGCCGCCGTCGTGGCGGCGCTCGGAACGCCGGCTCAGGCCGCCGAGGGCTACGACCGGTGCCAGGAGGGCTACTACTGCATGTTCTCCGGCCTCGACGGCACCGGGGACGTCATCCAGATCAACGCCGACACCCCCGACCTGGCCGCGCTGGGCATGGCCGACCGCGCCAAGTCCGACTGGAACCGTACGGACAGCCTGATCTACCTCTTCTCCGAGGCGAACTACGACGGCTGCGCCGCCGTCACCTTCGCCCGGGACAAGGGCAACTTCTTCTCCACCTACCGCGACTTCTTCGACTCCGTGCGCTTCGACGGGCCCGGCGGCCCGTCCTGCGGCATCACGGTCAAGAGCGGCGCGGCCGACTCCCACGGCTGACGGCCCCCGGCACGGGAAGACCCCCGGCCGGAGCAGCTCCGGCCGGGGGTCGCCCGGTGAGAGAGGGTCAGCCGGTGAAACCGACGATCGACCAGTCGTAGGTCTTGTAGCCTTCGGCGCCCAGGTTGGCGAGCGTCTTCTTGGCGGCCTGGATGTCGGGGCGCTGGTACAGCGGGATCGTGTGCACCATGTCCCAGATCATCTTGTCGGCCGCGTTGGCCTTCTCGATGGCCTTGGCCGGGTCCATCTCGCCCACGGCGTCCTCGATGGCGGCGTCCAGCTCGGGGTTCTCGGACTTCGGGAAGTTGCTCTCGGAGCCGGTCTTGTAGATCTGCGGCAGCGAGCCGATCGGCAGCGGCGTGCCGATCCAGGAGAACGGCACCAGGTCGAAGTCGCCCTTGATGATGTAGTCGGTGAAGAACTTGTCATCGGGGACCGCGCGGATCGACAGCTTGATGCCGGCCTCGGCCAGCATCGCCTGGGTCAGCTCACCCTCGGTCTTGGCGTACGGCACGCCCGCGGGCACCACGAAGGACAGCTCGAACTCCTTGCCGTCCTTCTTGCGGGTCGCGCCCTCGCTCTCCTGCTTCCAGCCGGCCGCGTCGAGCAGCTGCTTGGCCTTCTCGACGTTGTACTTGCCGAGGTCGCCGGAGTTGTCGACGTAACCCTTGTGGTTGTTCATGAAGACGTGGTTGCCGAGCGTCTGCAGCGGCCAGTCCATGTCCTTCAGGTCGGACTGCGTGATCACGTCACGGTTGATCGCGTAGGCCACGGCCTGGCGGACCGACTTGTCCTTCAGGAACTCGCTCTGGTTGTTGACGGTGATGTGCCGCCAGTTGGGGCTGAGCGCCTTGCGGATGTCCACGTTCGGGACTTCCTTGGCCCGCTTGAGGTCGGCGGGGCTGCCCGGCGGGATCTCCACCATGTCGAGTTCGCCGTTGGCGAAGGCGTTGACCTGCGCGGCGGGCGTCTCGATGGTACGGAAGATGACCTTGTCGAGCTTGGCCTTCTTGCCCCACCACTTGTCGTCACGCACGACGGTCAGCGTCTTGGTGCCCTCGTCGATGCTCTCGATCTTGAAGGGGCCCGCGGTGACCGGAACCTTCTGCAGGTAGTCCTTGTCGAACACGTCGGGCGAGTCGATGTGCTTGGCCGGCATGAGGGGCGAGAACAGGCCCTGCCACTCCGGGTACGTCTTGGAGAAGGTGACGACCACGACCCGGTCCGAGTCGCCCTTGGCGACCGACTCGATCCGGTCGTAACCGTCGGTGGAGGCCGGCTTGTACTTCTTGTTCTCGCCGTTGTTGGCCTTCCAGGCCGCCTCGAAGTCCTTCCACGTGATCGGCTCGCCGTCCGACCAGGTGGCCTTCTCGTTGATGGTGTAGGTGATGACCTGCTTGCCGGACGCCGTGTCCACCTTCACGTCGGTGAGGTAGTCGGGGTTCGGCGTGAAGTTGGCCTCCTCGTCCGCCACCATCACGCTCGGCAGGAAGGTGTCACGCATCTCCGTCGTGTCGGCCTGGTTGCCGTCCACGTGGTAGGGGTTCCACTGGCTCGGCCACTGGCCGACGGGCAGGGTGAGCGTGCCGCCGTCCTTCACCTGCTCGTAGGGAACGGGGTTGATGCTGATGGCCGGGGTCTCCGACATCTGCTGCTGAGCCTGCTGCGACTGCTCGGCGCTCGGCTGCTTGGTCTCGGAGCCGCCGCCACCACAAGCCGCCACGGCCATGGCCAGGACCGCCAGCCCAGCGGCCGCACGGTAATGAACCTTCACTCTTCCTCCTGATTGTCCGAGGCCGTGATGACCTCGACTTCCTCCGCGTAGTGGCAGGCGGCGCCGTGATCGGCGCTCGTCAGCCGGGCAACCGAGGGCTCTTCGTCCACACACCGCTGCCGCTCGCCCTCGCTGAGCCGGGCGAACTTGGGGCAACGGGTGCGGAACCTGCATCCGGACGGGGGGTCCGCCGGGCTGGGCAGGTCGCCTTCGAGCAGGATCCGCTTGCGGGTGCGTTCCATCTCGGGGTCGGGCAGCGGGATCGCCGACAGCAGGGCCTGCGTGTAGGGGTGCGCGGGCCGGTCGTAGACGTTCTCCACCGCGCCGATCTCGGCGATCCTGCCGAGGTACATGACGGCCACCCGATCCGCCAGGTGCCGTACCACGGCGAGGTCGTGCGCCACGAACAGGTAGGACAGGCCCAGCCTGTTCTTCAGCTCCTCCAGCAGGTTGATCACGCCTGCCTGGATCGACACGTCCAGGGCCGAGACGGGCTCGTCCAGGACGAGCATCCTGGGCTCCAGGGCCAGCGCGCGGGCGATGCCGATGCGCTGCCGCTGGCCGCCGGAGAACTGCTGCGGGTAACGCTCGGCGTGCTCCGGCGCGAGACCGACGAGCTGCAGCAGCTCGGCGACCTTGGCGGCGACGTCCTTCTTGCCGTGCGCGCGCAGCGGCTCGGCGATGATGTCGCCGATCGGCATGCGCGGGTCGAGCGCCGCCATGGGGTCCTGGAAGACGATCTGCAGGTCCCGCCGCAGCTCGCGGCGGGCCGCCTTGTCCAGCTTGCCGCTGTCCTTGCCGAGCACGACGACGCGGCCGTCCTGCGGCGGCTCCAGCTGCATGATCTGCTGCAGCGTGGTGGTCTTGCCGCAGCCGGACTCGCCGACCAGGGCCAGCGTCTCTCCTTCGGCGATGTCGAAGCTGATGCCGTCCACCGCGTACACGGTGCCGACGCGGCGCTTGAAGATGGCGCCCTTCATCAGCGGGTAGTGCCGCTTCATGCCGTCGAGCTCCAGCACGGTCGCGCGCTCGGCGCGCGGCACTCGGACGACGTCGCTCGGCGGGATGACGGGCACGGGGAACACGTCCGCCCCGGTCAGGCCCTTGTGCTCGATCTCGTGCGCGCGGATGCAGGCCACGTGGCGTCCCCCGCCGAACGGGGTCAGCGGCGGCTCCTCCTCGTCGCACATGTCGACCTTCATCGGGCAGCGCGGCGCGAACGGGCAGCCGGGCGGCAGCGAGGCGGGCGACGGCGGGTTGCCGTCGATCGGCACCAGCGGCCCCTCCTCGCCGTCGACCCTGGGGATCGAGGCGAGCAGGCCCATCGTGTACGGCATGCGCGGCCGGTAGTAGATGTCGTCCACCGGCCCCTGCTCGACCGGGCGGCCCGCGTACATGACGAGCACCCGGTCGGCCATGCCGGCGATGACGCCGAGGTCGTGGGTGATCATCACGATGCCGGCGCCGGTCTCCTGCTGCGCGGTCTTGAGCACCTCCAGGACCTGCGCCTGGATGGTGACGTCGAGCGCGGTGGTCGGCTCGTCGCAGATCAGCAGGTCGGGGTCGTTGGCGATGGCCATGGCGATCATCGCGCGCTGGCGCATGCCGCCGGAGAACTCGTGCGGGAACGCCTTGGCCCGCAGCCGCGGGTTGGGGATGCCCACCAGGTCGAGCAGGTCCACGGCGCGCTTGGCCGCCTTGTCCTTGCCCACCTTCTGGTGCACGCGGACGGCCTCGGCGATCTGGTCGCCGATGGTGTAGACGGGCGTGAAGGCCGACAGCGGATCCTGGAAGATCATGCTGATCGCCTTGCCGCGTACCTTGATCAGCTCGTCTTCCTGCATGCCGAGCAGCTCTTGGCCATGCAGCTTGACCGAGCCGTCCACCACCGCGTTCTTGGGCAGCAGGCCCATCACGGCCAGCGACGTCACGGACTTGCCCGAGCCGGACTCGCCCACGATGCCGAGCACTTCGCCGCGCTCGACCTCGTAGCTGACTCCGCGCACGGCCTCGATGCCGCCTGGGAAGGTGACGGTGAGGTCCTTGACCTCCAAGATGCTCACGAGTTGCTCCCCGGGTCGAGTGCGTCACGCAGCCCGTCGCCGATCATGTTCACGCTGAGCACCAGCGCGACCAGCAGGCCGGCGGGGAAGGCGAACAGCCACGGGTAGCCGGTGGCGTTGCGCGAGCCCTCCGCGATCAACGTGCCGAGCGAGACGTCGGGCGGCTGGATGCCGAAGCCGAAGAAGGACAGCGCCGCCTCGCCGATGATCGCGCCACTGACGTTCAGCGTCGCGTCGATGATCAGCAGCGACGACAGGTTGGGCACGATGTGCCGCATGATGATCTTCCAGCGCGGGATGCCCATGTAGACGGCGGCCAGGACGTACTCGCGCTCGCGCAGCGAGAGCGTCATGCTCCGCACCACCCGTGAGGTGATCATCCAGGAGAACGCGGCCAGCAGCACCACGAACCACAGCCAGGACGCGCCGTCCTTCAGCTGCGGCGAGACGATCGCGATGATGAGGAAGCTGGGCAGGACGAGGAGCAGGTCCACGCCCCACATGAGGGCCTTGTCCACCCAGCCGCCGAAGTAGCCGGCGAACGCGCCCACCAGCGCGGCCAGGCCGGTGGAGATCAGCGCCACCAGCAGGCCGATGACGATCGACTTCTGCATGCCGCGCAGCGTGACCGCGTACATGTCCTGGCCGATCGAGGTGGTGCCCCACCAGTGGTCGGCGCCCGGCGGCGACAGGAAGGCGAGGAAGTCCTTGTCGGTCCAGTCGTACGGGCCGATGAAGGGGCCGACGTAGGCCAGCGCCACCAGCAGGATCAGCGCGATGACCCCGTAACGGGTCTGCTTGTTGCGCAGCAGGCGCCTCAGGACGACTTTCGATCGCATCTTCTAGCTCACCCGCACCCGTGGATCGAGGGCTGCCACCAGCAGGTCCGACAGGAACGACGCCGCGAGCACGCACACCGCGGCGAAGAAGGTCACCGCGGCCACCGAGTTCACGTCGTTCTGGTTGATCGAGTCGACCAGCCAGGCGCCCATGCCGTGCCAGGCGAAGATCTTCTCCGTGAACGTGGCGCCGGTGAACATCGTCCCGAACGCGAACGCGAAGTACGTCGCCGACGGGATCAGCGCCGTGCGCAGCGCGTGCTTGATGAGCGCCGTCCTGCGCCGCAGGCCCTTGGCCATCGCGGTGCGGACGAAGTCCTGGTTCAGCACGTCGAGCATCATGTTGCGCTGGATCCGGCTGTAGAACGCGATGGAGCCGAGGCTGAGGGAGATCGTCGGGAGGATGAGGTGGTTCAGCCGGTTGAGGAACTGGTCCCAGCCGGAGAGCCGGGGGTCGTACTCGCCGGTGTACTCGATCAGCGTGAACCCGAGCCCTCTGTTCAGGTTGTACGTCGCGATCGCCAGCAACGTGGCCAGCACGAACACCGGGATCGCCATGATGACGAAGGAACTGACCCCTATTAACCGATCACTGAGCTTGTACTGCTTGACCGCGGAGATCGCACCCAGCGCCACGCCCACCGCGAACCCCAGCAGGGTGCCGATGAGCAGGAGCCGGAGGCTGACCATGACCCGGCGGCCCATCTCGGCGTTGACCGAGCCGCCGTTCCAGGTCTTGCCGAAGTCTCCGGTGATGACGCCCGAGGCCCAGGTGGCGTAGCGCTCGAGCACGGGCGTCTTGTCGTTCAGGTTGTAGGCATCAAGTGTGGCGTCGATGGTCGCCTCGGGAACCGGGGGCTGCCGCCCCTCGTACGCCGCTCGCGGGTTCATGGTGGTGGCCGCGAGCATGTACGCCAAGCTTGCCGCGATAGCGACCAAGATCACATTTATCGCCAACCTGCGGAGCAGGTACTTGCCCATCACTCTCCGTTCGCGTTGATCGAGGGCGCGCACCCCTCGCGGAGCGACGCCTCCTCAACGGAAATCCCATCTCACATCGCGAAATTCACGTGACGCCAAGATGACTGATCACCGCGCAATATATAAGCAAAGCGATAACAGTCAGAATGGTGAAATATAACGGTCAGGTCACTCGCAATAGATCGCCCCGGCCCGCTCCGAGACCCGAAAAACAGGGGGTCACCTGCGGAAATGCGGCTGATCAGATGGTCGTTCCAGCGCCTCTCGCAGGGGCTTGTGTCACAGAATCCGGACATCAATTGACGGCCCCGATCGATGATCAACATCATATTCGGAGAGGCGGCGCTGTGAGCCTCAATCGATCTCCGCGAGCACGGCGGCCACGTCGTCGTAGGACTGCGCGACGCCGTCGGACTCCCCGTGACGGTGACGCTCCAGCCGGACGGCGCCGAGATGGCGGATCTCGTAGATCAGCGAGCGCCAGGCCGCGGCGGGGGTGCGCTCCTGCTTCCCGTACGTCTCCCAGAACGCCAGCCGCTCGTCCTGCTTCGCGTTCGCCATCCTGATCGTCCAGTCGGCGGCCGGGTCGCCCCACCACGTACGGTCGAAGTCGAGCACCCCCGTCAGCGTGGGCTCGGGCGCCTTTTCGGCGATCATGGTGTTGACCGTCCACAGGTCGCCGGTGAGCAGGCGCGGCTCGGTGATCTCGTCGAGCACGTCACGCCGCTCCTCCGCCAGCGCGGCGGCCTTACGCAGGTCGGCGGCGTGCAGGCCGGCGTCTTCCGCGTCCGCCGCCAGCTCGCGCAGGGCGCCTGCCACGGCCTCGCTCCACGTCCGGTACGCGGGCGCCGCCACCGGGCCGAATGCCGGGCCGCGCACGTCGTGGACCTTTCTGGTGACCTCCCCCATCTTCCTGAAGAAGCTCGTCCAGGTGGGGCGGGGGTAGCCGGGCAGGCCGTCGGGGGCCGGCACGCCGTCCAGGAGCGTCTGCACGAGGTAGTCGCGGCCGATCAGCTCGTGCGACCAGTCAGCGGCGATGATCCTGGGCATCAGCGGGGCGATCGGGGCGAGGTAGGGGGCGGTCGCGTACTCGTTGCGCATCAGCTCCCGCTCGGAGCGGGCCTGACGGGCGGGCTCCGGCGCGAACCGCATCACCACCGGCCGGTCCCGCCCCTCGATCGTCACCTTGTACGTGGTGTTGTACATGCCGAGCCCCAGCTCGACCGCCTCCACGACGTCGCGGCCGAACACCCGGCGGCTGATCTCCTGGAGGTGGGCGGGGGTCACGGGCTGCTGGAACGCCTGGGCGGGGCGCTCGATCGGCTGGAAGTGCATGCCGACCATCATCCCGCCCCGCGACCACCGCCCAGGGCCGGAACGGAACCCGCGGCCGCCCGCAGAAAGAAGTCATCCGCCCCCAACGCCGCCACCACCTGCCCCGAGGTGTCACCCCCGGCCAACGCCTCACGTCGAGCTACCAGACTCGCGGCGAGCCACCAGCCTCACGGCAAGCTACTACCGGACCGCGGCTCTGTAGAAGACTTCATCAGATGAAACTCGAACTTCATCTGATGAAGGGTCTAGGAATTCGGCCGGACTCGGGATAGCGTGCGGGTCCGTGGCTACTGATCCCCGCAGTGACGCGGCCCGGCACGTCCAGGTCGTACGCGCGCTCGGCGCCCGCATCGTCAACGGCGACCTCGCGCCGGGCACCTCCATCCCCATCGAGGAGGAGCTGGTCGGCGAGCTGGGCGTGGGCCGCTCGGCGGTGCGCGAGGGCGTGAAGGTGCTGGCCGGCAAGGGCCTGCTGGAGACCAGGAGGAGCGCGGGCACGATCGTGCGGCCCCGCGAGTCGTGGAGCCTGCTCGACGCCGACGTGCTGAGCTGGCGCTTCGAGCCCGAGCCGCGCCCGGAGGACATCCGGGTGCTGGCCGACCTGCGGGTCGCGCTGGAGCCCGGCGCCGCGAGGGTGGCGGCCGAGCGGGCCGACGCGGCGGCGCTGCGCCGCATCGACGAAGCCCTGGCCGCGCTGTACGCCACGGCCGACGACCCCGAGCCGTTCATCGAGGCCGACCTGGCCTTCCACCAGGCGGTGTTCGCCGCCGCCGACAACGACCTGCTGCTCTACCTCTACGACATGATCAGCATCGCCCTGCGGTCCGTGCGCCAGGTGCACACCCGCTCGGTGGCGCACAACAAGGAAACGCTGCCGAACCACGAGCGCGTGGCCCAGGCCATCAGGCGCCGCCACCACCGCAAGGCCGAGGAGGCCATGCGCACGGTGGTCGAGGTGGCCCGCGCCGACGCCGAACAGCACGTACGTCTCTGCTGCTAGAAATGAGCCTCCCCTTGGACGTCCTCCTCGACGTCGACGGCCCGGTGGCCGTCGTCACCCTCAACAGACCCGCCAAGCTCAACGCCATCACCCCCGACATGGCCGCCGCGCTGCGCGCCTGCCTGACCAGGGTGGACGCCGACCCGCAGATCAGGGTGGCCGTCCTGACGGGGGCGGGCGAGCGCTCGTTCTGCGTCGGCAGCGACATCCGCGAGCTGGACGAGTACACGACGCCGTGGGAGTTCCGCAACCGCGGCGACTACGGCGACGCCGTCCGCGCGCTGCGCAAGCCGATCATCGCGGCGATCAACGGTTACGCCTACGGCGGCGGCCTGGAGCTGGCGCTGGCCTGCGACATCCGGCTGGCGTCCGAGACGGCGACGTTCGCCGCGCCGGAGATCAAGCTGGGCTGGATCGGCGGCAGCGGCCAGTCGGCGCTGCTGGCGCACGCGGTGGGCCCGAGCAACGCGGCCACGATGCTGCTGACCGGCGACCCGATCGACGCCGCCCGCGCGCTGTCGTGGGGCCTGGTCACCGAGGTGCGCCCGCAGGACAAGCTGATGGCGGCGGCCGAGGAGCTGGCCGCCACCATCGGCAGGCGTCCGCCGATCGCCGCGCAGACCGCCAAGGCCAACCTGGGCGCCGCCTACTCGATGCCGCTCGACCAGGCCATCAGGTACGAGCGCGACCTGCAGACCGTCTGCTTCGCCACGGCCGACGCCGCCGAGGGCAGGGCCGCGTTCGCCGCCCGCCGCGAGCCCGTCTTCGAGGGACGCTGACATGGGCGTGCTCGACGGCTACCGGGTGATCGACCTGTCCATCGCGATGGCGGGGCCGCTGGCCGCGATGCGGCTCGGCGACCTCGGCGCCGACGTGGTCAAGGTGGAGCCGGTCACGGGCGAGTGGCAGCGTCACGCCCCGGCGGGCGGCGCGACCGGCACCAAGGTCAACGCCTCGTTCCTGTCGCTCAACCGCAACAAGCGCAGCCTCGCGGTGAACCTCAAGTCCGAGGCGGGCCGCGAGATCGTGCACCGGCTGGCCGCGACGGCCGACGTGTTCCTGCAGAACTACCGGCCGGGCGTGGCCGAGCGGCTCGGCATGGACCACGGCACGATCAGCGGGCTCAACCCGTCCATCGTGTACGTCTCCATGTCCGGCTACGGCGAGACCGGGCCCTATGCCGCCCGGCCGGGCCAGGACCTGCTGCTGCAGGCCATGAGCGGGGCCATGCTGAGCACGGGCAGGCAGGGCGACCCGCCGGCGCCCGCGGGCTCGTACGCGATCGACGCCATCACCGCCTACAGCGCCTTCGAGGGCGCGCTGGCCGCGCTGCTGCACCGCGAGCGGACCGGCGAGGGCCAGCGGGTGAGCGTGAACATGCTGGACGCGGCGGTCGCCGTGCAGATGCAGGAGCTGTCGATCTTCACGGTCGGCAAGGTGCCGCAGCGGCGCGGCCGCGAGCCGCACGGCCACACCTACATCAGGGCCCCGTACGGCGTCTTCGCCACGAAGGACGGCTACGTCGCGCTCGCCATGCCCCGGCTGGACGGCCTGGCCGTGGCGCTCGGCCTGCCGGAGCTGGCCGCGATGGACGGCGACGCCGACGGCCACACCAGGCGCGACGAGATCACCGCGCTGGTCGCGTCCCGGCTGCCTGAGCGCACGACGGCAGAGTGGCTGGAGATCTTCGCCCGCCACGACCTGTGGGCCGGCCCGGTCTACGGCTACGCCGACCTGGTCGCCGACCCGCAGGTCGAGCACAACGGCTCGTTCGTCACCTACGAGCACCGCACCGAGGGCACGGTCACCACGCCCGGCTTCCCCTACGGCCTCAGCGCCGCCCCGCCGGAGGTGCGCAGGGGCGCGCCGCTGGTGGGCGAGCACACCAGGGAGCTGCTCGCGGAGCTCGGCTACCCGGCCGAGCGCGCCGCCGAGCTGGTGGCGGAGGGCGTGCTGGCATGCGAGGACTGACCTGGGACCATCCGCGCGGGTACGCGCCGCTGGAGCGGCTGACCCGGCTCGACCAGGCGGGCGAGCACCCGTACGGGCGGGTGCCCGAGCCGATCAGGTGGGACAGGCAGCCCCTGGAGGGGTTCGAGTCCGAGCCGATCGCGACGCTGGCCGAGACGTACGACGTGCTGGTGATCGACCATCCAGGGCTGGGTGCGGCGGTGGACGCGCTGGTGCCGATGGAGGAGCTGTTCGCCCCTGAGGAGCTGGCCGGGCTGCGGTTCGCGGGCCGGTCATGGGAGAGCTACCGGCTGGACGGCCGCCAGTGGGCGCTGCCGCTGGACGCCGCGGCCCAGGTGGCCGCCGCCCGGCAGGGCCTGCGGGTGCCGGGCACCTGGCCGGAGGTGGCCGCGCGGGCGCGGGGCGCACGGTTGGCGCTGTGTCTCGGCGGGCCGCACGCGTTCCTCATGTTCTGCGCGCTGACCTGCGGCGACTTCCTGGACGAGGCGGCCGGCGAGCGGGCGCTGGAGCTGATGGCCGAGCTGCTGGCGCACGCGGACCGCGAGGTGTCGCTGCTCGACCCGATCGGCGTGCTGGACGCGATCGCGGCGGGCCGGATCGACTGGTGTCCCCTGCTGTACGGCTACGTCACGTACCCGCTGGCCTTCTCCGACGCGCCCGCCTGGCCCGGCGGTCCGCCCGGCAGCGTGCTGGGCGGCACCGGCCTCGCGGTCTCGCGCCGCGCCGCCGGCAAGCGCGAGTCAGTGCGGACGCACCTGCTGCGGCTGACGTCGGAGCCGGTGCAGGCCGGGCTGTTCCCGGCCACCGGCGGGCAGCCGGCCGCGCACTCCGTCTGGGAGAACGGCGACGGCTTCTACCGCGACACCCGCGCGACCTTGGAGGCCGCCTGGATCAGGCCGCGCTTCCCCGGCTACATCGAGCGGCAGCGGCGCTCGTCCGCGATCGTCCGCGACGGGCTGCTGGCCGGGACCCCGCCCAGGAGCCTGCTGAAGGAGCTGCACGAGGAATGGAGGACGACTTGACCACGGCGCTCGTCACGGGAGCCGCCGGCGCGCTCGGCGGCGCGATCGTGCGCCGCCTGACCGCCGACGGCCACCGGGTGGCGGCACTCGACGTCGACGCGGGCGGCCTGGCCGGCGCGCTCACCCTGAAGACCGACCTGCGCGACCCGGCCGCGATCGAGGCGGCGTTCGCCGAGACGGCCGAGCGGCTCGGCCCGGTCGGCATTCTCGTCAACAACGCCGCCGTCTACCCGGCCAGGCCGTTCCTCGAGGTGCCGCCCGCCGAGTACGACGAGGTGGTGGCGGTCAACCAGCGCGCCTACTGGCTGTGCGCGCAGCACGCCGCCAAGCACATGCTCGATCTCGGCGGCGGCGCGATCGTCAACGTCGCCTCGATCACCATGCACGGCGGCTGGTCCGACCTGGCCGCGTACGTCTCGACCAAGGGCGCGGCGGCGGCGCTCACCCGGGCGCTGGCCCGCGAGCTGGGCCCGCGCGAGATCAGGGTCAACTGCGTCTCGCCCGGCGCGTTCCCGACGGCGGCCGAGGAGATCCACGAGGACCTGGAGGCGTACAACCGCATGGTGCTGGAGCGGCAGGCGCTGCAGCGGCGCGGCACGCCGGACGAGCTGGCCGCCGTGGTGTCGTTCCTGACCGGCCCCGACGCCTCCTTCGTCACGGGCCAGACCATCGAAGTCAACGGAGGGTGGGTGATGGCATGATGCCGAACCGCGGCCGGCTGGCCGAGCTGACGGGCGATCCGAGCGCGGCCGGCGGGGTCCGGCTGGTGACGCTGGGCGACGGCGTCGAGCGCGGCATCAGGACGCTGGAGTTCCGCACCGGCTCTGGGCTGGCGTTCGACGTGCTGGTGGACCGGTGCATGGACATCGGGCACGCCGAGCACGCCGGGCGCGCCTTCGGCTGGCGCTCCCCCACCGGCTTCCGGCACCCCGGGCTGCACGAGAACAACGACGAGGACGGGCTGTCGTGGCTGCGCTCGTTCTCGGGGCTGATCGTGACGGCCGGGCTCGACCACACGCTGTTCGGCGGCGACGTGCCTGCCGAGGGCTACCGGTATCCGCCGCGCGCGTCCGTACGGCACGGGCTGCACGGCCGGGCCGGGAACCTGCCGGCGCGGCTGACCGGCTACGGCGAGCGGTGGGACGGCGAGCGCTGCGTGCTGTGGGCGGAGGGCGAGATGCGGCAGGCGGCGGTCTTCGCCGAGAACCTGCGGCTGGTCCGCCGGATCGAGGCCGACCTGGGCGGCGACGAGATCCGGCTGACCGACACAGTGACGAACGCCGGGTTCGAGCCGACGCCGCACATGTACCTGTACCACATCAATCTGGGCTGGCCGCTGCTCGACGAGGGCGCCAGGCTGGAGGCCGACGTCCGCGAGACGCTGTGGCGGAGCGACAGCGTCGCCGAGCAGAAGGCCGACCACGTCGTCTTCCCCGGGCCGGCGCCGGGGTTCGTGGAGCAGGTGTACGAGCACGCGCTGGTGCCGCGCTCCGACGGGCTGCACCGGGTGGCCGTGGTCAACGACCGGATCGGCATGCGGGTGGCCGTCGAGTGGCGGGCGGCGGAGTTCCCGTACTTCTTCGAGTGGCTGAACCTGCGCTCGGGCAACTACGCGGTCGGTCTCGAGCCCTCCACCCACCACGTGGCGGGCGACGCCGCGGCCCGCCAGGACGGCAGCATGATCTGGCTGGGCCCGCAGGAGTCGCGCAGCTACCACACGACGTTCAGGGTGGAGGCCGCCTAGATCTGGTACGCGCGGCGGGCGGTCCCGGCGAAGACGGCGGCCCGCTCGTCCTCCGACAGGCCGGCGCACAGCTCGTCGGCGGCCGCCACGACCTGGTCGTAGCGGGCGGCGAGCAGGCAGACCGGCCAGTCGGAGCCGAACATCACCCGCTCGGGCCCGAACGCCTCCAGCACGGTCTCGGCGTACGGCCGCAGGTCGGACACCCGCCAGGACGTGTGTTCGGCCTCGGTGACCATGCCGGAGAGCTTGCAGAAGACGTTCGGGTACGCGGCCAGCTCCCTGATGTGGCCGCGCCACGGCTCCAGCTCGCCGCTCGCGATCGGTGGCTTGGACAGGTGGTCGAGCACGAACGTCAGCTGGGGCAGCGCGGCCACCGTCCCGATCGCGGAAGGGAGCTGGTGCGGCAGCGTGAGCAGGTCGTAGGCGAGCCCGGCGGCGGCCACGCCGGCCAGCCCGCGGCGCACGTCCGGCCGGTCGAGCCAGGCCGGGTCGGGCTCGGACTGCACGCCGTGGCGCACGCCCACGAGCCCCGGCGGCAGCGCGGCCAGCGTGTCCGCGACGCCCGGCGCGGTGAGGTCGATCCATCCGACCACGCCGGCGACCAGCTCGGACGCGGCTGCGAGCGCGAGGAACTCGCGGGTCTCGTCGAGGTCGGGCAGCACCTGCACGAGCACCGTGCGCGTCACGCCGGCCGCCGCGGCGTGCCCGGCGAGGTCGTCCAGCGTGTACGTGCGCCGCACCGGCGCCATCGGCTCCGGGTCGAGCCAGGTGTGCGGGCGGGTCGCCAGGTCCCAGACGTGGTGGTGGGCGTCGATACGGCTCACGGCTTTCCTCCGATGTTTCAACGAAATTACGCCGGGTCTGGACAGATGTCGACAGTGTGACGTAAAGATACATCCCATGTATAGGGCGATTCTCGCCCTTGGCTCGTGCTCACGGCAGTGCGCACCCGGCACTGACCCCGGGCAGCCGGCTCGTCGCCCCCCGGGCGAGCGTCCATCCCCCACCCCACCGAACAGGAGCAACCGTGACGAACGACGGCTACACCCGCCGAGGCGTGCTCGCGACCGGTCTGACGGCCGCCGCCGGATCCCTGCTCGTGAACGGCGTCACGGCCGGCCCCGCCTGGGCCGCCGCCGGCGACGACGCCCTGACCCTCTGGTACACCCGCCCGGCCGCCGAGTGGCTGGAGGCGCTGCCCGTCGGCTGCGGCCGGCTGGGCGCGATGGTCTTCGGCGGCGTGGCCACAGAACGGCTCCAGCTCAACGAGGACAGCATCTGGGCCGGCGGCCCGCACACCTACGACAACCCCGAGGCGCTGGGCGCGCTCCCCCAGATCCGGCAGTGGGTGTGGGAGGACAAGTGGAAGGCGGCCCAGAACCTGGCCGACCAGAAGTTCCTCGGGCAGCCCAGCGAGCAGGCGCCGTACCAGGTGCTCGGCGACCTGACGCTGACCTTCCCCGGCTCCGAGGAGTTCACCGACTACCGCCGCGAGCTGGACCTGACCACCGCCGTCACCTCCGTGAGCTTCGTGCGCGACGGCGTGCGGCACACCCGGGAGGTCTTCGCCGGCAACCCCGACCAGGTCATCGTGGTCCGGCTGAGCGCCGACCAGCCGGGCTCGGTGACGTTCCAGGCCGCCTTCTCCAGCCCGCAGGACGTCACCTCTTCGGCGGCCGGGAGCGACACGATCGCGCTCGACGGCGTCAGCGGCGACACCCAGGGCCTGAAGGGCGAGGTGCGCTTCCGCGCCCTGGCCAAGGCGGAGGCCGAACGCGGCACCGTGCGCACCGAGGGCGGCACGCTGTCGGTCGAGGGCGCCGACGAGGTCACGCTACTCATCTCCATGGGCTCCAGCTACCGCAGCTACCGGGACGTCGGCGGCGACCCCGCCGAGGTGGCCGGGCGGTATCTCAAGCGGGCCAGCGGGCAGCCGTACGAGGTGCTGCGGCGCAGGCACGTACGCGACTACCAGGAGCTGTTCGGCCGGGTGTCGATCGACCTCGGCACGTCCGACGCGGCCGCGCTGCCGACCGACGAGCGCATCGCCCGCCAGCAGCTCGACACCGACCCGCAGCTCGCCGCGCTCTACTTCCAGTACGGCCGCTACCTGCTCATCTCCTCCTCCCGCTCCCCCGGCCACGCGGCGAACCTCCAGGGCGTCTGGAACGACTCCCTGGCCCCCGCGTGGGAGTCGAAGTACACGATCAACATCAACCTGGAGATGAACTACTGGCCGGCCGCGCCCGGCAACCTCATCGAGTGCATGGACCCGCTCTTCGACCTCATCAAGGACCTGTCGGAGACGGGCACGAAGACCGCGAAGACGCAGTACGGCGCCAAGGGCTGGGTCGCGCACCACAACACCGACGGCTGGCGCGGCACCGCGCCGGTGGACTTCGCCTTCTACGGCGTCTGGCCGACCGGCGGCGCCTGGCTCTGCCTGACCCTGTGGGAGCACTACCTCTACACCGGCGACGAGCGGCGGCTGCGCGAGCACTTCCCGCTGATCAGGGGCTCGGTGGAGTTCTTCCTCGACACGCTGCAGACCGACCCCAGGTCCGGCTACCTGGTGACGAACCCGTCGCACTCCCCCGAGGTCGGCCACCACGAGGACGACGACGAGAACGTCAGCATCTGCGCGGGCCCGACCATGGACATGCAGATCCTGCGCGAGCTGTTCGGGGCCTTCGCCGAGGCGTCGGAGGTGCTCGGGGCCGAGCCCGAGCTGGCGGCCAAGGCGTCGGAGGCGCGCGGGCGGCTCGTCCCCAACCAGATCGGGCACCTCGGGCAGATCCAGGAGTGGCAGGAGGACTACCGGGGCGACGCGGCGCTGTCGCGCAGCCGGCACATCTCCCACCTGTGGGGGCTGTTCCCCGCGCACCAGATCGACCCCAGGCTCTCGCCGGAGCTGGCCCAGGCCGCGCGGCGGACGCTGGAGCTGCGCGGCGAGGCGGGCGCCGGGTGGTCGCTGGCCTGGAAGATCAACTTCTGGGCGCGGCTGCTGGACTCCGTCGAGGCGTACAAGCGGCTGTCGAACCTGCTGGTGCCGGCGCGGACCGCGCCCAACATGTTCGACCTGCACCCGCCGTTCCAGATCGACGGGAACTTCGGCGGCACCTCGGGCATCACCGAGATGCTGCTGCAGAGCCACGCCGGCCAGGTGCACCTGCTGCCCGCCCTGCCCGCCGCCTGGCCGGCCGGGTCCTACCGGGGGCTGCGGGCCCGTGGCGGGTTCGAGGTGGACGTGGAGTGGGCCGGCGGCGCGCTGCGGCGCGGCCGGATCAGGTCGAACCTCGGGCGGCGGCTGACGCTGCGCACGGCGGGCCCTGTGACGGTCACCGAGCACGGCCGGCCGGTCAAGGCCGAGCGGCCGGAGCCGGGCGTGATCGTGCTGGACACCCGCCGCGGCGCCACCTACGAGGTCACCCCGTCCGCCTGAACCACCACGGCCTCTCCCGCACCTGCCGCGTTCTTGGGGCGGGTGCGGGAGGCCTCGCCGCGGGCGTGGGCGGCGAACAGGCGGGCGGCCTCCTCGGGGTCGCCCGCGGCCAGCGCCGCGACCAGGTCGTCGTGGTGACCGGCCATCGCGCCCCAGTCGCCGTCGTAGAGCGGGTTGCCCACGACGTGCAGGCTCCACAGGTTCGACTCGATCGTCCGCCACAGCCGCAGCAGGAAGGAGTTTCCGCAGGCCGCGCAGACCCGGCGGTGGAAGGCGAGGTCGGCGTCGCGGAAGGCGCCGATGTCGCCGTCGCGCGCCGCCTTGCGCATGGCCAGCACGTCGGCCGAGAGCTGGCGCAGCGTCTCGGGCTGGATGCGGGCGGCCGCACCTCGTGCGGCATACTCCTCCAGCAACACCCTGATGTCGCGAACCTCCCGGGCCTGCTCGTCCGAGATCTCGGCGACGTAGCTGCCTCGGTTCGGATAGGAGATGACCAGGCCCTCGTGCGCCAGCCGCTTGATCGCCTCACGCGCCGGTGCCTGGCTGGTGCCGACCCGGCGGGCGATCTCGGCTTCCACCAGGCGCTGCCCGGCCGTCAGCTCGCCCGAGACGATCCAGCCGCGCAGCAGCGCGTAGACGCGGTCGGACAGCAGCTCTCTGGGCAGCAGGCGGGCGGTGGGCGGCGCGATCTGCTGCTCCTGCCAGATGCGCGCCACCGTGGACTGCGAGAGGCCGAGCTGGGCGGCCATCGTCCTGGTGGACGGCACGGCGGCGCCGTCGGCCGCGGCGGCGATGACCCGCTCGGCCTCCTGCCGCTCGGGGCTGCGCGGGCGGCCCGGCCTGGGCGCGTCGTCGAGCCCGTCGATGCCGCGCTCGACGAAGCGGGCCCGCCACTTGGCGACCGTGGCGGGACTCACGCCGAGCCTGCTCGCGATCTCCTTGCGGGGCAGCCCCTCGGCACAGGCCAGGACGATGCGGCTGCGCAGCGCCTGGCCCTTGGCCGGCTCGCGCGCGGCCCACTCTCGCAGCGTGGCGAGCTCCTCGTCGCCCACCACCAGCCGCTTGTCGTCATCGGGTGCGTTCACGGGCTCACTTTAACGTACTTATGACTCAGTAAGCCGCTGGAAACGTTTTTGTAGCGTCACATATCCCCTTGACGACCCCATGTGACCAACGTATTAAATAATCGCTAATCGAGTACCGACCCATTAAAAGGCGTCGCAGATCTCGCCCCTTTGGAGGTGCGATGCGTTCCCCCCGACCGTCCCTCGCCCTATCGGCCCTCGGCTGCCTGCTCGTCCTGACCGGCTGCGGCGGGGGCGGCTTCGCCGGCGACTCCCAGGCGCGGCAGAACGAGGACGGCCAGGTCACCGTCCGGATGCTGGTGAACATCAGCCCGAACCTCACCCAGACGTACTGGGAGGGCCTGGTCAAGCCGTTCGAGCAGGCCAACCCCGGCATCGACGTCAAGATCGAGGCGCCGACCGGCAAGGGCGTGGCCGACACGCTGCCGCAGCAGCTCGCCGCGGGCAACGCACCCGACGTGGTCGAGACGCTGATGGCCGACGAGACGCTGGCCCAGCAGCTCCTCGACCTGACCGACCAGCCGTGGGCCAAGGACACGCCGCTCGCCGAGCAGGCCAAGCTGGGCGGCAGGATCTACACCGTCGGCGTCGGCGTGCAGGCCCAGTCTCTGGTCTTCTACAACAAGACCGCGTTCGAGAAGGCGGGCATCGAGGAGCCGCCGACCACGTTCGACGAGTTCGACGCCGCCATGGGCCGGCTCAAGGACGCGGGCTACCTGCCGCTGCAGACCGGCGGCGACTTCCTCACCGGGCTGCAGCTGCTGCAGCTGTCCAACCCGAGCAGGGCGCAGCTGCACCCTGCCTGGCAGCAGGACGTCAAGGCGGGCACGATCAAGGCGGGCGAGTCGCTGCTGCCCTACCTGGAGCGCTACCGCACCTGGATCGACAAGGGGTACGTCGACGAGAACGCGCTCGGCATGAAGTACGCCGACGCCGAGACCAATTTCCTGTCCGGCAAATCCGGCATGTACGTCATGGGGAGCTGGTTCACCGCCACCGAGGCCAAGGCGAAGAAGGACTTCGAGGTCGGCGTCTTCCCCGCCCCCGTCGACAAGGGTCAGACCTACCCGGGGCCACAGGGCGCGACCCTGGCGGCCCCGTACATGATCCTCAAGTCCACCCCCAACAAGGACGCCGCGCTCAAGCTCGTCCAGTGGCTCGTCACCGACCCCGCGGCGGTCAAGAGCCAGCTCGCCCAGGACGGCAACTTCCGCACCGGCGTCGAGCGCGAGTTCACCCCGCTGGAGAAGCAGGTCCAGGAGATCCTCGACCAGGCGCCGCAGGGCGTGCCGCAGGGTGAGGGCTACGGCGACGCCACCCTGCCCAAGGGCTTCAACGCCGCGTGGAACACCGAGGTCCAGGGCCTGTACGTGGGCAAGTCGCCCAAGGAGGTCGCGGAGGGCGTGGACCGCTGGGTGGCCTCCAAGTCATGACGCTCACCCGGGAGGCACCCCCGACCGTGCGACGGCCCCCCGTGGGCGAGCGCTCCAGGCGCCGCACCGAGGGCCTGGCGACCACGCTGATGGTGGCGCCGGCGACCGTGCTCTACGTGGTCATGCTGATCGTCCCGGTCGGCCTGGCCCTCTACCTGAGCCTGACCGACTGGGACGGCTTCAGCGCCGACCCCGCCTTCGTCGGCGCCGCCAACTACGTCACCCTGCTCGACGACCCCGAGCTGCGCCGCGCGGCGCTGGTCACCCTGCTCGTCGCCGCGGCCGGCACCGCCGGGCTCAACCTGTGCGGCCTCGGCTTCGCCCTCCTGGTGAACGGCGCCTCCCGGCTCAACACGTTCTTCCGGATCGTGCTGTTCTACCCGCACGTGCTCAGCGCCCTCGTGGTCGGCTTCCTCTGGTCGGCCATCCTCGGCACCACCGGCGCGGTCAACAACCTCATCACCACGTGGGGCGGCGAGGTGCTGCCGTTCCTGTCCGACCCCACGTGGGCCACCGTCACCATGATCGCGGTGCTGGTATGGGCCGGGTTCGGCGTCAACGTGGTGCTCTACCTGGCCGGGCTGCAGGCGGTGCCGCACTCGCTGATCGAGGCGGCCCGCATCGACGGGGCCACGCGGTGGCAGGTGTTCAGGAACGTCACGCTGCCCGCGCTGGGGCCGTCGGTGACGGTGAACGTCGTGCTGTCGCTGGTGACGCTGCTGAAGACGTACGACCTGGTCGTCTCGCTGACGGCGGGCGGCCCGGCCGGGCAGACGCAGACCGTCGCCTACCTCATCCTCTGGAACTCCTTCCACGACGCCCGCCTCGGCTTCGGCTCGGCGCAGTCGGTGATCCTCATGGTGGTCACGGCGGCGCTGGCGTTCGTGGTGACGAAGCTGCGCAGGCGCGGCGAGCTGGCGGTGCACCAATGAGAAAGACGTTCCTCTGGGCGGCCGCCGCCTTCATGCTCATCCCCCTGTACGTGCTGACCGTCAACGCCTTCAAGGGCCAGCAGGACATCCTGGCCAACCCGTTCGGCCTGGGTGGCCTGACCCTCGAACCGCTCGGCAGGGCGCTGACCAACCCGAATTTCAACGTGGCCAAGGGCTACGCGATCACGCTGCTGTTCGTGGTGGCGGTCAACGTGCTGTCGGTGGGGCTGGCCGCGCCCGCCGCGTACGTGATCGCCCGCAGCCCCAAGCGCCGCTTCCGCGTCCTCATGCTGTTCTTCCTGGCCGGCACCTTCATCCCCGGCCAGGTGCTGGTCATCCCCGTCGTGTACGTGCTCAAGACCCTGGGCCTGATGGGCACCATCCGGGGGTTCGTGCTGTTCGAGACCACGCTCACGCTGCCGTTCTCGATCTTCCTGTACGCCGGCTACATCGCGACCGTCCCCGCCGTGCTCGACCAGGCGGCGGCGGTGGACGGAGCGGGCAGGCTGCGGACGTTCTGGCAGATCGTCTTCCCGCTCATGCGGCCCGCGGTCGCCACGATGATCATCCTCAACACCTTCTCGGTGTGGAACGACTTCGTGAACCCGCAGATCATCCTCGGCCCCGGCAGCGGCCTCTACACCGTCACCACCGGCGTCTACGCGGCGGTCAGCCAGTACTCCACCGACTACTCGGTGGTCTTCCCGACGCTGCTGCTGGCCATCGCTCCCCTGCTCGTCTTCTTCGTCTTCATGCAACGGCACATCATCAGCGGCCTCACGGCAGGAGCTACGAAAGGGTGACCATGCGCGAGATCAGAGCGACCGTACCGCTCGGCGCGCCCCCGGCCTGGGCGGTGCTGGAACGCCGGCTGTTCGACGCCCTCGACGAGGCCTGGCGGGCCTTCGCCGGCCGCTACTGCGGGCCCGACGGGCGGCTGATCTACCACGGCCCGGCCGCCGACCGCGACGGGGCCGACGACTTCTACGAGGCGTTCTTCAACTGGCCGACCCTCTACCAGCTCGGCGGCGCCGACGACCTGCTCGGCGCGGTCAAGCAGCACTGGGAGGGCGTCACCGCCCAGCTCACCGAGCTGGGCTACCTGGTGGAGGAGTACGAGCGCGGCTACGACTGGTTCCACCAGGGCGAGTCGATGCTGCTGTTCTACGGCATCTGCGCCGCCGACCCGCGCGACGAGCGCTTCGCCGAGCGGGCCCGCCGCTTCGCCGAGCTGTACCTGCCCGGCTCCGCCAACTACGACGCCGAGCACGACATCATCCGCGCCCCGCACAACGGCGCCGTCGGCCCCCGCTACGGCCTGCAGTGGGAGTGGGCCTCCTACCACACCGACCTGGTCAGCATGCGGCCGTTCGGCCTGCCGCTGCGCGACCTGCCCGGCATCACCCGCTGGGAGGACCTCGGCGACCCGTGCAACGCCGCCCGCATGGGCGCCGCGATGAGCGAGCGCATCGGCCGCGGTGACGTCGCCGTCAACCTCGCCGCGACCAGCCTGGCCGTCAACGCCTGGCTGTACGACGGCGACGACCGCTACCGCGACTGGGCGCTGCGCTACATCGGCGCCTGGCAGCGCAGGGCCGAGGCCAACGACGGGATCATCCCCGACAACGTGGGCCCGTCCGGGATCGTCGGCGAGCTGCATGACGGCCGCTGGTACGGCGGCAACTACGGCTGGCAGTGGCCGCACGGCCTCTACAGCGTGGGCGCCGCCGCCGCGATCGCCGCCGTCAACGCCCACCTGCTGACCGGCGACGACGCCGCGCTCGCCATCGGCCGCGACCCCTTGGAGGCGGTGTACGAGCGCGCCACCCAGGCCGCCGTCACCGAGACCGAGATGAGCATCAGCGACCGCTGGCTGGCCGAGCTGGGCGACGAGGCCGGCAAGCCCACCATGCTGGTGCCCAACCGGCACGACGACTCCGGCTGGTTCGACTTCCAGCCGCCGCAGCTCGGCCTGCCCGTCTGGCTCTGGCACCGCTCGCCCGGCGGCGCGGACGCCGACCGGCTGGAGCGGCTGCGCCGCGCGTCCGGCTACGACTGGACGACCGTGCGGCCGTTCCGCAACAAGGAGGAGGCCGGGCACGAGGCGCCCTGGCTGGAGTACCTGCGCGGCGCCAACCCGGCCTACCCCGAACTGATGCTCACCACCGCGCTCGGCCAGGTGCAGCGCCGCATGGCGCTCATCGAGGCCGACGACGCCGACCTCGCCACCATCCACGTGCACCACTGGCAGCGGCTCAACCCCGTGCTCACCGAGGCGCTGCTGCAGCTCGTCACCGGCACCCCGCAGGTGCTCTACAACGGCGGCCTGCTGCCGGCCCGCCTGGCCTACTTCGACGCCGACCGCCACCGCCCCGGCCTGCCGCCCGACGTGGCCGCCCTGGTCAGCGCGGTCCGCGCGGACGGCGCCGAGCTGGAGCTGGTCAACCTCGGCCTCCGCAGCACCCGCCGCGTCGTGGTGCAGGCAGGACAGTTCGGCGAGCACGACATCGACCACGTCACCACCACCGGCTTCGCCGGTGACGGCTACCCGGGCGACCCCCGCGCCTACACCGCGCCCCCCATCCACGAGAGCGAGCAGGACGTGCCGGTGCACGGCCCGCGGCTGCTCGTGGAGCTGCCGCCCGGCCGCCGCATCCGGCTCGACCTGCACACGACCGCGCGCGTCCGCACGCCGTCACACCAGCACTACTGAGGAGTCACATGGACGAGGCCATCTGGGATCTCCCCGTTCGCGGGTCGCTGCCCGCGGACCCCGATCCCGCGCTCATCGCGGGGCTGTCCCGGATCAGCTCGGCCACCGCCTGCGCCAAGCTGCACGCCCAGGGCATCCGGCGGACCTTCATCGAAGGCCCGCGCCCCATCGCCCAAGGCCAGAAGATCGCCGGACGGGTCCGCACGCTGCAGTTCATGCCGCAGCGCGAGGACATCGCCTCCGGGCTCGGGCAGGAGTACGTCGAGCGGCACACGGCCCTGTGGCACGTGCTCGAGGACATCAGGCCGGGAGACGTGCTCGTGGTGCAGGCGTACGGGAGCGCCTACACCGGCTGCTTCGGCGACATGCTGGTCCGCTACTTCAAGCGCCGGGGCGGCGCGGGCATCGTCGTGGACGGCAGGATCAGGGACCTGCCCCGCGTCAGCGGCGTCGGCCTGCCCATCTGGTGCACCGGCGCCACCCCGCACTACGCCTCGCAGGCCGAGCTGTTCCCCTGGGCGTACGACGTGCCGGTGGCCGTGGGCGGGGCGCTCGCGCTGCCCGGCGACCTGTGCGTGGCCGACGACGACGGCGCCGTGGTGGTGCCGCTGCGCCGGGCCGGCCAGGTGCTGCAGGCCGCCGCCGACCACGAGCAGTGGGAGCGCTACAGCAGGGCCCGCATCGAGGAGGGCGGCGCGCTGTCCGACTACTACCCCCTCACCCCCGAGACCCGCGCCGAGTACGAACGGTGGCGGGAGGTTAAGGAGAGCCAGTGATCCTCAGGTCCATCGGCGCCGTCGCGTTACTCCTGGGCGGCCTGACCGCCCCGGCCACCACGTCCGCCGTCTCCGCCAGGACGTGCGACTACTACGTGGCCACCGACGGCAGCGAGCGCGGCGACGGCAGCGCCGGAAACCCGTGGAAGACCATCGAGCAGGCCCGCGACGCGCTCAGGAACCCGAAGTACCAGAAGAACTGCGACATCGTGGTCAACGTCAAGGCCGGTGACTACGTCGTCGACAAGACCATCGAGTTCACCGACGCCGACTCGGGACGCGACGGCCACACCATCACCTACCGCAGCGCCGACGGCCCCGGCAAGGCCCGCCTGGTCGGCGCCCGGCCGGTCACCGGGTGGGAGAAGTACAAGGACGACATCTACAAGACGAAGGTCGACCGGACCTTCTACACGCTCTTCGAGGACGGCGCCCGCGCCACCACCGCCCGCCACCCCAACAGGACCGCCGACGACCTCTGGTCGCCCTACCTGTTCTCGGTGACGCCCGAGGCCGAATACCAGGCCGTGCACAACTGGCTGTTCTTCGACCCCAAGGACATCCCGCAGGAGTGGGACGCCGACTTCGACCAGAACGCCCAGATGGTGGTCTGGTCGGGCGGGTCGTGGAGCTGGTTCACCGACCACGTGCCGCTCGGCGGCGCCGACTTCCGCAAGAACTTCTTCACCCTCAACCACGACAGCCGCTTCGCCCTGGTCAACAGCCGCAGCGGCTCCCGCTACTTCGTGCAGAACACGCTGCGCTTCCTCGACCAGCCCGGTGAGTACTACTTCGACTTCGCCAACAGCGAGGTCTACTACTGGCCGAAGACCTCCATCGACAAGGTCATGGCGCCCACCGTGAAGACGATCATCTCGCTGGCCGGCTCGTCGCCCGGCAAGCGGGTCGAGCGGCTCACCTTCGACGGGCTCGCCCTGCAGTACTCCGACTTCGTCAACTGGTACCGCTACGGCTGGAACTCCTCCGGCGACTCCGGCTACGAGCACAAGTACCCGATCTACGACCGGCAGATCGAGATGCCGCGCAACCGGTTCGGCATGATCACCCTGGAGAACACCCGCGACATCGGCCTGACCAGGCTGCACGTCTCCGACACCGGCTTCACCGGCATCTTCCTGCTCTTCGCGAACGAACGGGTCAAGATCGCCGACAGCCTGCTCGCCAACCTCGGCGGCGACGGCATCAAGGTCGAAGGCGGCTACCCCGGCGAAGGTGACATCTCCGGCCACCACACCATCAGCAACACCTACATCGACCACGTCGGCGAACTCGTCCCCGGCGACGCCTCCGGCATCGAGCTGATGAGCACCGGCCACAACGAGGTCAGCAACGTGGTCGTCAAGCACAGCGCCCGCTACGGCATCAGCCTGGAGGTCCGCCCCGAGATCGCCAACGCCGACAACTACGCCAGGGGCAACCGCTTCTCCTACATCCGCCTGGAGGAGACCGGCCTGGACAGCGGCGACATGGGCGCCTTCTACACCTACGGCGTGCACAACACCGAACCGCACGCCATCGACAACCACGTCACGCAGATGGTCATCGGGGACGTCATCAACGACCCCGCCGGCCAGATGCCCGACTCGGGGACGCGCGGCGTCCACATGGACGCCGGCGGCTGCGGCTTCTCCATCTCGAACATCGAGGTGGGCGAGGTGAGCGACGACAAGTACCAGTCGTACCAGTGCAACGAGGTCACGAACGCCAACTGGCAGGACGACTTCGACCCCTCGAAGATGGAGTACGACAAGATCGGCGTCACGACCACCTTCCCCTACCCCCTCCCCTCCTGACCACCTGGCGAGCGGCTGAGGCCGGTGCCCGGCACCGTCCGGACACCGGCCGCAGGCCGACTGACCGTCTGGCACGAGTCAGGGCGGTCGGCCAACCCGGGGCTCATCGACCCGCCAGGCGGCGCAGGTCGGCAACGTGTGCCACCGGCAAGCCCGGCCAGCCGCCAGGCCTGGTCGCGTCCTGCCGGGCGGCCTCGGGCGGTCGTGTTCCGGTCGGTCTCCTTGCCGGGGCGTCGGGCCCAGTGGCCCGGCGCCCCATCCACCCCCGCAGGACCTTGTCTCCTGGAGGACCCGTGTCCGATTCCACCCCCCACGGCCACACTCCTGCTCACCCCTCCGCCACTCCCCCAGCGCCCGATCCGGCCTCAGGACCCGCTACGGCCGCTCACCCTTCGCCGAGCTCTCCTCCGACCTCCGGAACCGCTACGGCCGCTCACCCTTCGCCGAGCTCTCCTCCGACCTCCGGAACCGCTACGGCCGCTCACCCTTCGCCGGGCTCTCCCCCGACCTCCGGACCCGCCTCGGACGCTCGCCCCGTGGCCGGCGCTGCTCCCACCTCCACGCCCTCCCCTGCCGCTTCTGTGACGCGGCGGGGGTTTCTTGTGCTGGGTGGGGTGGCCACGGCTTCCGTTGCGCTGGCCGGGCAGCCCCTTCCTTCCCCTGCTACCGCTGCCCCCGCGCCCGGAGCCGGGTGGTTTCAGCGGCCGGAGGCCGGGGTGCGGCCGATGGTGCGGTGGTGGTGGCCGGATGCCCATGTCACGCCCAGTGAGATTCGGCGGGAGGTCGATCAGCTGGCCGATGCCGGGTTCGGTGGGGCGGAGATCGCGGCAGTTCATCACAGCATTTCGGATAAGTCAGTACTCGATCCCGCGAAGCACGGCTGGGGGACGCCCGCCTGGAACGCGGCCGTCGAGGCGGCGCTGGACCAGGCGGCCCGGCGGGGCGTCACGATCGACCTGACCATCGGCCCCTCCTGGCCGGCCGCCGTCCCCACCATCACCCCCGAGAGCGAGGCCGCCTGCAAGGAGCTGGCCCCACGGCTCGGTGCAGGTGGCGGACGGGAGCACGTACCGGGGTCCGGTACCGCCGCCCGCCGTCGAAGGGCGGAGTGAGCGTACGTTGCTGCTGGTCCAAGCGGCCGAAATCGACCCCGCCCACTCGACCCGCGACGAGACCGGCCTCGACCCCGCTTCGGTACGGACCGTCCCGGTGGACGGCGACACGATCACCTGGACGGCCCCGGGCGACGGCGACTGGCTGCTCATCTCCTACTGGCAGCGCGGCTCGGGTCAGCGCCCCGAGTCGGGCCCGCACACCGCGCCCGAGGCGTACGTGGTGGACCACTTCAGCCGCGCCGGCACCCAGGCGGTGATCGACTTCTGGGAGCGGCGGCTGCTCACCCCCAGCATCAGGAAGCTGCTGAAACGATCGGGCGGGGCGCTGTTCGAGGACTCGATCGAGATCGAGAGCGACGCCCTGCCGTGGACGCCGGAGCTGCCCGCGGAGTTCGAGCGGCGGCGCGGCTACCCGCTGACGGACGTGCTGCCGGTGGTCGTGCTGGCCGACGAGGACCCGGTGTTCGCGTTCGACCCGGTGCTGACCAGGCATGCCCGCAAGGACTACTGGGACACGGTGTCCGAGCTGTTCAACGAGCACCACTTCACCGCGCTGCGCGACTGGGCGCACTCGCTGGGGCTGCGGTTGCGGGCGCAGCCGTACGGGCTGCAGACCGACGCCATCGAGGCGGCGGCCATCCTCGACGTGCCCGAGGGCGAGTCGCTCGGCTTCAAGAACCTCGACGACTACCGCTGCCTGGCCGGCGGCCGGGACATGGCGGGGGGCGCGGTGCTGTCCTGCGAGGCGGGGGCGTACCAGGGCGGGGCCTACACGACGACGTGGCGCAAGCTGCTGCTGACGATGGGCGGCGGGTACGCGGCGGGGCTCAACCAGACGGTGCTGCACGGCTTCTCGTACGCGAGCGCGCCGGGCGCGCGGTGGCCGGGGTTCGCGGCGTTCACGCCGTACGGGGGTTCGGTGGGGTACGCGGAGTCGTGGGGCCCGCGCCAGCCCACCTGGGACCACATCACCGACATTTCCCGATATTTCGCGCGAATCCACCTGATCATGCGGCAAGGGACGCCTCGGGTGGACGTGGCGGTGTTCCGGCAGACCGGCTACACCAAGACCGGCATCGGCGCCACGTGGTTCACCGCGAACGGCGTACCGGCCGGCTGGACCCACCAGTTCGTCAGCGGCCCGCTGCTCGACCTGCCCGACGCCCGCGTCAGGGACGGGCGGCTGGGGCGGCCCGCGTACAAGGCGCTGTTCGTGGAGGGCGACCGCTTCGGGGGCAACGAATGCACGATGACGCTGCGGGTGGCCGAACGGCTGCTCGCGTACGCCAGGGACGGGCTGCCCATCGTGCTGCTCGGCGCCTGGGAGTCGGCGTCGGTGCCCGGCGTCCCCCGTGAAGGCGACGACGAACGCCTGCGCGCCCTCGTCGCCGACCTCCTGGCCCAGCCCACCGTCCGCCGCGTCACCACGGCCGACGAGGTGCCAGGCGCGCTCGAAACCCTCGGGGTGCGCCCCGACGTCCGGTACGCGACCCCGTCCACGCTGCTCACCATGCGCCGGGTGGCCGGCCGGGTGGACTACTACTACCTGTGCAACGGCAAGCATCAGGAGAACGCCAAGCCCCCGGTCACCGCCATCGACCACGAGGTCACGCTGGCGCGTACGGACGGGAACGGCGTCCCGTACCTGTTGAACCCGTGGACCGGCCGGGCCGAGCGCATCGCCCGCTACACCGAGGACGCCGGCGGCATCCACCTGCGCGTCGCCCTGCACCCCGGCCAGGCCCGCGTGATCGCCATCGGCCGCCCGGGACTCTTCGGCGACCGCACCGGCACCCGCCCGCACGCCACGGACACCTCCGCCGACCAGGTGGTCTACGACAACGGCCACCTGGTGATCCGAACGACCAAAGCCGGCCGGCACACGACGACCCTCTCGACAGGCCGCACGATCACCACCCGCATCGACGAGATCCCCCAGCCCACCGAACTGCGAGCCTGGCACCTCAAGGTCCGCGACCGCCGCCCGGACGGCGACCACACCCACACGCTCGACCTCGACCGGCTGGCGCCTTGGCACGACCTCCCGGGCCTGGCGGACGTCTCAGGCGTCGGCACGTACACGACCACGGTGCACCTGGACGTTCCCGCGTACCTGGACCTGGGCGAGGTCACCGACACCTGCCGGGTCCGCGTCAACGGCCACCTTCTCGACCCGGTGGACCTCCTCCACCCGGTCATCGACGTGGGCCCGCACCTCGAACGCGGGGGGAACACCATCGAGGTGGAGGTCGCCACCCCTCTGGGCAACCGCCTCCGCCAAGCCGACCCCACGGTCTACGGCTCCCTGACCCCCCAGGCATACGGCCTGCTGGGCCCGGTCCGGCTGGTGCCGTACGGCGAGGAACGGATATAGAAGTGGACTTATAATAAGTGGACTTCTACATTAGTCAGCGTGACCTTCACCAAGCCAGCCGAGATCTTCGATCGCGAGGTGGAGTGGGCTGAGCTGGCCGACTTCATCGCCGACGCGTCCCCGCACCCTACCCTCGGCGTGGTCTCAGGCAGGCGGCGTCAGGGAAAAACCCTCCTGCTGGGCTCTCTGTGCGAAGCGGCGGGCGGCATCTACATCGAGGGCACCGAGGCGCTGCCCGCCGAGCACTTCCACCTCATCGGCGAGCAGCTGGCCGCCCGGCTCGGCAGCCCCGCTCCCCTGCGTTTCACGTCCTGGCGCGAGGTGATCCAGGCGATCCTCGACCTGCGGACCCCCGCTCCCCTCCCGGTGGTCATCGACGAGTTCCCCTACCTGGTCAGGGTCTCGCCCGAGCTGCCGTCTGTGCTCCAGGCCGCCCTGGACGTACGCCGGCGTAAGGGCGGGTCGCCGATCCGGCTGATCCTGTGCGGCTCGGCGCTCACGTTCATGGGCGGGCTGCTGGCCGGCAACGCCCCGCTGCGCGGCAGGGCCGGCCTGGAGCTGGTCGTGCCGACACTGGACTACCGGCTGGCCGCCGAGTTCTGGCAGATAGACGACCCGCGGCTGGCCCTGCTGACTCATGCCGTGGTCGGCGGCACCCCCGCCTACCGCCGCGAATACGTCCGCGACGACGCGCCGCGCTCCCTGGACGACTTCGACGACTGGGTGCGGCGGGCCGTGCTCAGCCCCGCACGTCCGCTGTTCCGCGAGGCCCGCTACCTGCTGGCAGAAGAGCCCGACCTGCACGACGTGGCGCTCTATCACTCGGTCCTGGCCGCGGTCGCCGAGGGCAACTCCTCGCGCGGCGGCATCGCCGGTTACATCGGCCGCAAATCCACCGAGATCAGCCACCCGCTCGCCGTCCTCGAGGACGCCGGCCTGCTGGCGAAGTCGCCCGACATGGTCAGGGCGGCACGGCCGCTCTACCGGATCACCGAGCCGTTGATCACCTTCTACCACGCCGTGATGCGCCCGGCCTGGCGGGAGCTCGAACGCCGCAGGGCCCGCCAGGTGTGGCAGCGCAGCCGCGACCGTTTCCTGAGCCAGGTCGTAGGGCCGCACTTCGAGGAGATCTGCCGCACCTGGGCCGCGGACTTCGCGGACGCCGGCACCTTCGACGGCGTACCGGCGGAGGTCGGTCACGGTGTCGTCAACGATCCCGGGCGCCGTACGAGTCACGAGGTGGACGTCGTGGTGCTGGGCGAGCCGGACGGCGGCCCACGCAAGGTCCTCTCACTGGGCGAGGCGAAATGGGGCGACACCATGTGCGAAGGCCACGTCGAACGGCTCCGGCGGGTCCGCGACCTGCTGGCCGAGCGCGGCTACGACACCCGATCGACGCGGCTGGCCTGCTACAGCGCCGCCGGGTTCGCCCCCGATCTGCGCACGGCGGAGGACGGTGAGCTCCTCCTGGTCTCCCCCGAACGCCTCTACTCCTGAGGCTCGTCCCCCTCTCGGCGCGGGCCAGGTGAGGGGCTCGGATCGTAAGCTGGGGGCGTGAGAGCCGAGGTGGGACGCGCATGGTGACGCGCAATGATGTGGCGCGCCTGGCGGGCACTTCGCCGGCCGTGGTCTCGTACGTGATCAACAACGGGCCCAAGCCCGTCTCCGAGGCCGCGCGGAAGCGGGTGCTGGCAGCGGTCGAGCAGCTCGGATACCGGCCCAACGCGGTGGCCAGGTCGTTGCGGTCGCGGCGGACGTGGACCATCGGGCTGATCGCGTCCGACAGCACCGGGGGCAAGAGTCCGTTCTTCGGGCAGTTCACCCGGGCCTGCGAGGAGGTGGCCTGGCAGCGGGGTTACTCCGTGCTGCTGGGCAACTCGGCCGAGGATCCGGAGCGGGCCGAGGGGTACGTGCGGCGGTTCATGGAGCGGCGGGTCGATGGGCTCGTGCTCATGCGGGTGCCCGTCTCGGTCGAACGGGCGGCCGAGTTGCGGGGCGTGCCCGTGGTGACGATCGACCATGAGGCGCCGGCGCATTTCTCCCGGCTCGCGGTGGACGACGAGGAGGGCGGCTACCAGGCCACCCGGCATCTCATCGCGCACGGCCACCGCCGCATCGGGTACGTCGCCGGGCCGCTCGACGTCACTCCCGTCGGGCTGCGGGCCGACGGGTGGCGCCGCGCCCTCCACGAGGCCGGCGCCCAGCCGGACGCCGATCTCGGTGCGCTCGTCGCCGAGGGGGAGCTGAGCCTGGAGGGCGGGTACGACACGGCGCTGCGGCTGCTGTCCCGGCCCGAGCGGCCGACGGCGTTGTTCGCGTCCACCGACGACCAGGCCATCGGGGCCATGCGGGCCGCGGCCGATCTCGGGCTGCGGGTGCCGGACGACGTCGCGGTGGCCGGGTTCGACGGGGCGCGGGAGGCGGCGTACACGGTGCCGGGGCTGACCACGATCAGCCAGCCGATAGACGAGATGGCACGGCACGCCACCGAGACCCTGGTCGGCGCGATCGAGGAGGCCGCCGAGCCGGTCACCAAGATCTTCTCGGCGAGCCTGGTGACTCGCGGCTCCTGCGGCTGCCCCGAGCCGCACCTCATCCGCTGACCGACCCGGGTCCTGCCTACGTGGCCGCCGCCACGATGCGCCGGACGATTTCCTGGGCGACGCGGTCCGGTGGGGCCGAGGTGGTGACGCGGGTGCGGCCGCTGCCCGGGGTGAAGGTGCTGGAGCCGTCCGGGCCGATGGTGACGTGGCCTTCCGGGCTGAAGCCGAACAGGTCGGGCACCAGCATCGTCAGGACGGTGATCGGGTCGTGCGGGCAGTTCCACTCCTCGTTCCAGAACCGCCACCACTGCTCGATCTCCGCCTTGAGCGCCTCCCCCAGCGGCCCGGCGCCGGCGATGGCGGCCACGTCGGCGGCGTCCATGCGGACGGTCGTGGTGATCTCGAGGCCGGTGACGGTGATGGGCGCGCCGGAGCCGAAGACGACGGCCGCGGCCTCGGCGTCGCACGTGAAGTTGTGCTCGGGCTCGGGGCCGTCGAACCGGCCGCCCATGATCCACAGGTGGCGGACGTCGCGGGCGAAGGCGGGCGACGCGGTGACGGCGTGGGCGATGTCGGTGAGCGGGCCGACCGCCACGACGTCCACCTGGCCGGGCGCGGCGGTGACCCGGTCCACGAGGTACGCCACCGCGTCCCCCTCGTCCACCTGCTCGGTGCCGAGGTCGGGGAACAGCCGCCCTTCGTGCCCCGCCCACCACACGGGCCGCCCGCTCAGTGTCTCGGCGGCGCCGGCCACCACGGGCAGGGCGCGACCGGCCAGGCCGGCCAGCCGCTTGGCGAGGCGGGCCCGCAGGAGCGTGTCGCCGTAGACGGTGGTGCAGCCGATCAGGTCCACCTCGGGCGAGCCGAGCAGCACGGCGAGGGCGAGCGCGTCGTCCACGTCGCTGCCGATGTCGGTGTCGAAGATGACGCTCCTGGACGAGGGTGCCATGGTGACCTTTCTCGAGGGCTACTTGAGCCCGGTGGTGGCGATGGACTGCGTGAAGTGCCGCTGGAACCGCAGGATGATCAGCAGCGGGATGACGGTCAGGACGATGGAGCCGGCGAAGAGCTGGCCGTAGTCGATGGTGAACTGGCCGCGCAGGTTGGCCAGCGCGATCGGGCCGAGCTGGTGGGCGGCGTCGGTGCCGATGAGCAGCGGCCAGACGTACGACTGCCACTGGAAGATGAACAGCGTCAGCCCGGCGCTCACCAGGGCGGGCCGCGAGAGCGGCAGGTAGATGCGGGCGAACACCCCGAACCACCCCAGCCCGTCGATGCGGGCGGCCTCGACGAGGTCGCCGGGGATGGCGAGGAAGAACTGCCGCAGCAGGAAGATGGCCAGGCCGTGGCCGAGCCCCGGCAGGATGAGCCCGGCGTAGGTGTTGGTGAGGTCGAGGTCGCGGAAGAGCGTGGCGAGCGGGATCGCGATGGCGTCGAACGGGATGAGGAAGCTCAGCACGACGATCGCGAACAGCGCGCCCTGCCCCTTGAAGCGCAGCGCGGACAGGCCGAACGCGGCGGCGGCCGAGATCAGCAGGCCGCCCGCCACGGTGACGAGCGCGACGATGAGGGAGTTGACGATCGCCACGCCGAAGTCGCCGGAGGCGAGGGCTGTGTAGTTGGCGACGGTGGGGCTGGACGGGATCAGCGTCTCCCACGACAGCCGGGAGATGTGCTGGAAGATCTCGGAGCCGCCGCGCAGCGAGCTGGACAGCGCCCACAGCAGGGGCAGCGCGAACGCCACGCCGATGACGGCGGCGAGCAGGGCGTAGAGGCGTCGGGACAGTCGGGGCACGAGGGGGTCAGTCCTTTCCGCGCAGGAGGCGGAACTGCACGACCACCACGGCCAGCACGAGCAGCACCAGCAGCATCACCTCGGCCTGCGCGAGGCCGAGATCGCCCACGGTGTAGGCGCGGGTGAAGATGTCGTACATGGTGAGGTTGGTGGAGCCTTCCGGGCCGCCGTTGGTCAGCATCTGTACGGGTGCGAAGACGAGGAAGTTGGAGACCGTGTCGGCCACCAGCACGAACGCCAGCGGCCTGCGCAGCAGCGGCAGCGTGACGTGCCAGAAGCGGTGCCAGGCCGACGCGCCGTCGATGGCGGCGGCCTCGTACAGGGTGGCGGGGATGTCCTGCAGGCCGGCGATGAGGAACATCATCCAGTAACCGACGCCGATCCACGACAGCAGCACGATCAGCGACCACAAAGCCTGGCCCGGTGAGGTGAGGAACGGCTGCTCCGGCACGCCGAGCACCCTGAGCACGGAGTTGAGCAGGCCGTCCGGCCGGTACGCGACGCTCCACACGGCGGCCGAGACGGCGGGCGGCACCGCGATCGGCAGGATGACGAGGGCGCGCAGGAAGCGCACGCCGCCGAAGCGCCGGGTGAACAGCACGGCGAGGGCGAGCGCGGCGGCGATCTGCAGCGGGTTGACGACGACACTGAACAGCAGCGTGACGCGGACGCTCTGCCAGAACGTCGGGTCGGCGAAGAGCGCGGCGTAGTTCTCCAGGCCGACGAACGAGGTGCGGCCGGTGAGCAGGCTGGTGTGGTAGAGGCTGCTGACGACGGCCATGCCGGCCGGCAGCAGGCGCAGCACGAGGAGCGCGACGAGGGCGGGCGCGAGGAACGCCAGCGACACCAGCACCGGACGGCCGACCCTCCTGCGCGGGGTGCCGGTGACGGCGGGGCTCGTGACGGCGGGGCCCGTGGTGGGGCCGGTCATCGCAGGCGGTCCCAGGCCGTGGTGACCTGCTGGGTGGCCTGGGTGAGCCGGGCTCTGGGGTCGGCGCCGTTGCGGATGTCGGCGAACGTCTTGGTCATGATGTCCTCGAACTGGATGTACCCGACGGACCTGGGGCGGGCGACCGCGGTGTGGTCGGCGTCGTACGTCATGATCGTGCTGACACCCGCGCTGTTGTCGCCGCCGAGCGCCTCGAGGGTGGGCAGGTAGCGCTCGAAGGCGGCCCGGTTGGCCGGGATGACGGTGGTGGCCTTGGTGGTGAGCAGGTTGCCTTCTGGGTCGAGTGCGGCGTACTCGAGGAACGCGCGGGCGAGCCGCTGCTTCTTGGAGGCCGGGTTGATGCCCCAGGACCAGGAGCCGGTGGGGGTGACCTGCTTGCCGCCGGCGAAGTAGGGGTAGGGGGCGACGCCCCAGTCGACGTCCTTGTTCTCGGCGAGCGTGCCGACGTTCCACGGGCCGCCGGCGAGGAAGGCGACCTTGCCTTCGGCGAACAGCGGCGAGGTCTGGAACGAGCCGACGCCGCGCGGCGCGAGCCCCTGGGCGAACAGGTCGCGGTACCACGTCATGGCCTTGATCCAGCCGTCGGTGGTCAGGGCGGGGGTGAGCATGTCGGGGCCGGTGACGCCGGAGCCGCCGCCGAGCGACTCGGGCAGGCTCTGGAGCTGGTAGTACTGCTCGATCTGCTCGGGGATGAGCGCCCACTGGGCGCCGCCGCGCTCCTGCGCCTTTCTGCCGGCCTCGGCCGTCTGCTCCCAGGTCCAGCGTTTCGCCGGGTCGCTGGAGGGCGGCTCGACGCCGGCCTTCTTCAGCAGGGTCTTGTTGTAGAAGAGGAACTGGTCGGAGGTCCAGATGGGGACGGACCAGAGCTTGCCTCGGTGCTCGTTGACCTCGTACTGCGCGGGCAGCGCGGCCTGCTTGACGCGGTCCTTCCAGTCGCTGAGGTCGGCGAGGAAGCCGCGCGCGGCCAGCGCGGAGACGCGCGGCTGGTCCACGGTGTAGACGTCGATGCCGTCGTCGCCGGCCGCGAGCCGCTGCTGCAGGGTGCTGTTGAGGGTGTCGAACGGGATCTGGCTGTAGTCGACCTTGACCCCGGGGTGCTTGGCCTGGAAACCGTCGATGACGGGCTGGAAGGTCTTGGGGTCCTCGGGGCCGACGAAGTGGAGGGTGTTGGCCGAGTCGGCTCCCGCGCGCAGCCCGCAGCCTGCTGTGAGCACCGCCAGCAGGCAGGCGGCAATCAGGCGTCCTTTCATCGGGGCTACTCCTTCTGACCAGGACGTTCACCGAGTCTACACGTGTCACTCGGAACGATTGGCCGCCATCGTGCCACGGGCGCGCGGGAACGGACAAGCCCTCACAGCCCTTGACCTTGGATGCCAGGCGGTCTACCTACGACAGCATCGACGCCGTTCATCCACGAGGACTTCTTCGCCAAGATCCGCGCCTTCGCGGAGGCCCGATGAGCACCGGCTGCACGGCCGGCGGCACGCGCCCGTGCGGACGGCGTGCGGACGGCGTCGCGTGCTAGCACAATGGCACTCGGCAGTGGCCCGGGCTCGCCACCGGACCAGCAGGAGCGGCGGAGCCGAAGCGGAGGCCAGCGATCGTGGGAGCTGACAGTGGGTTCGACAAGGGCCGCGCGGGCGAGGTGAGGTTCGGCGGCCGGCGGCTCGGCGCGGAGTCCGAGCGCATGCGGCTGCTCGTCCGCGTCGCCCGCCTCTACCACGAGCACGGCGTACGCCAGCCGCAGATCGCCGCCCAGCTGCGCATCTCGCAGCCCCGGGTGTCGCGGCTGCTCAAGGAGGCGGCGGAGATCGGCATCGTGCGCACGGTGGTCGTGGTGCCGTCCGGCGTGCACGCGCTGCTGGAGGAGGACCTCGAGCGCAAATACGGCGTGGAGCAGATCATCGTCGTCGACGCGGCGGGCGAGAACCACGACGTGGTGGCCGCGCTGGGCTCGGCGGGGGCGACCCACCTCGACGCCACGCTGATCGGCGGCGAGCACCTCGGCATCTCCTCCTGGAGTGCGAGCCTGCTGGCCACGGTCGAGGCGATGCAGCGCCGTCCCGTGCGGGTGGCGGAGGAGGTCGTGCAGCTCATCGGCGGCGTCGGCAAGGGCTCCGCGCAGGTGCAGGCGACCCGGCTGGCCGCCCACCTCGCCGACCTGACGGGCGCCGAGCCGGTCTTCCTGCCCGCTCCGGGGCTGGTGGGCTCGCCGGCGGCGCGGCAGGCGCTGTCGGACGACGACGTGGTGCGCCAGGTGGTCGAGGCGTGGTCTCGGCTGACCACGGTGCTGGTGGGCATCGGCAGCCTCAACCCGTCGCCGCTGCTGCAGGAGAGCGGCAACGCGATCTCCGAGGACGAGCTGGAGGCGCTGCGCGGGCTCGGCGCGGTGGGCGACGTGTGCCTGCGCTTCTTCGACGCGGAAGGTGGGCTGGTCGACTCGCCGCTGGAGGAGCGCATCCTCGGCATCCCGGCCGCCGACCTGCGCCGGGTGCCGCGCCGCATCGCGATCGCGGGCGGCCGCCGCAAGACGGCCGCGATCAGGGCCGCGCTGAAGGGCGGCTGGGTCAACACTCTCATCACGGACGTCGGTGTCGCCGAGGAGCTATTCATGACTGAATAAAACCTCTCGCCCACGACGGCGGACGCCAAGAAGGTGCCTGCCTTTCCTGGGGGCGGAGGGCGCGGGCAGGTACGTGACCGGCGGCCGGGGCGGCGCGGTGTACGAGGTGACCACCCTGGACGACGACGGGCCTGGCTCGCTGCGCGAGGCGGTCGCCAGGTCGGACGGCACGATCGTGTTCCGGGTGGCCGGCACCATCGAGCTCAAGGGCGGCAACATCATCCTGCGCCACCTGCGCTTCCGCGGCGGCGACGAGCTGGGCACCCCGATCGACACGTTCGGCGCGCGGGGCGTGCGCGACCTCATCATCGACCACTGCTCGTTCAGCTGGGGCGTGGACGAGTGCTGCTCCGTCTACGGCAACACCAACGTGACCGTGCAGTGGTTCGTCATCTCCGAGGGCCTGACGAACTCGGTGCACGACAAGGGCCGGCACGGCATGGGCTGCCTGTAGGGCGGCGACACGATCACGTACCACCACAACCTGCTCACCCACCAGGACGCCCGCAACCCGCGCTTCAGCTTCGAAGAGGGCATGACGCTGCTGGTGGACCACCGCAACAACGGGATCTACAACCCCGGCATCACGTCCTGCTACGGCGGCGAGTGATCCGAGTTCCTGAGCGAGTTCCTGAGCGAGGCGGACGCCTGGCGGTACGCCGACGAGCTGCGCGAGCGGGTGCGCCCGCCGGAGTTCCCCGGCCGGTGGTTCGACGTGACCGCGTACCGCAGCGGTGAGACCTGGACGGAGGCGTTCCGCGCGGCGATCCGCAACGTGCGGGTGTCGGGGCTGCGCAGCGACAGGACGCGCAGCGCCTACCTGCTGCGCGGCTATCCCGAGCAGCCGCTGCGCGACATCGCGATCAGGGACAGCTCGTTCGCGCGGGTGCTGCGGGCGGACGTGGTGAGCGACGTCGAAGGGCTGTCGGTGACCGGAGTGATCGTGGGCGAGACCCCCTAGAGGGTCTCGCCCGGTGGTCAGTGCATCGGCGTCCAGATCGTCATGGCGCCCGGGGTGCGGTTGGCCCAGGCGTAGTACGGGACGAAGGTCAGGTCGACCGGGCCCACGTGCTCCGGCTCAAGAGGCGCGGCGGCGGTGCGGTAGGGGTAGCCGCCGTCCTCCTTCCTGTGCACGTGGGCCCGGCCGCGCGCGTGGACCGGCACCACCTCGGCGGGCAGGCCGGCGATCGGGCCCCCATCGGACAGCCCGTCGGACAGCCCGCCCTCCAGGCACAGGTCGTCCACGCCGGCGCCCGGGTGGTCGGCCTGCTCCAGGCAGTAGACGAGCGGCCCGCGTTCCACGGCGACCTGGCCGCGGGCCACGTCGAGCCGGGGCACGGCGGCGGTCAGCCGGGGGCGGATGGCGAAGTCGAGCACGATGCGGTCGCCCGGCCGCCAGACGCGGCGGGCGCGGTAGTACGAGCCGGGCCGCACGGGGAGCCCGGTGCCCGACAGGCCGTCCACGCTGGCGCCGTCGGCCCACGACGGGATGCGGGCGGCGAGCGTCCACGGGGTGGCCGGGGCCTCGGCCACGGTGATCTCCACCCGGCCGTCCCACGGGTAGCCGGTCTCGACGCGCAGCACCACGTCGCCGGCCCTGAGCGTGCCAGGGGCGTACAGGTGGAGCTGGACGCCGCCGTCGTCGCGGGTGGCGAGGTAGTGGTCGAGGGAGGACAGCAGGCGCATGACGTTGGGCGGGCAGCAGGCGGTGCCGTACCAGTCCTGGCGGCCGCGGGCGGCGGCGCGGCGGTCGTCGGGGTTCGCGCCCGCGCGCACGCGCAGCGCGTTGACGTAGAAGAAGCGGTCGCCGGAGAGCGAGACGCCGGGGAGCACGGCGTTGTAGAGGGTGCGTTCCATGAGGTCGGCGTAGGCGGACTCGCCGGTCGCGAGGAGCATCCGGTACGCCCACTGGACGCTGCCGACGGCGGCGCACGTCTCGCAGTACGCGGTCTCCGGGGTCAGCTCGTGGGGGCCGCCGAACTGCTCGCCGTACCAGACGGAGCCGAGCCCGCCGGTCAGGTACGTCTTGGTCGCCACCATGTCGCGCCACTGCGTCGCGAGCGCGGCGAGCAGCGCGCGGTCGCCGGTCTCGGCGGCGACGTCGGCGGCGCCCGCGGCGAGGTACATCGCCCGCACGGCGTGCCCCTCGACGGTGGTGGCGGCGCGCAGCGGGACACGGTCCTGGCGGATGCCGGGCCCATGGTGCCCCTTGAGCGGCAGCGTCTCGTGCCCCCTGCCGTCGATCATGCGGGCGGCCAGATCGAGGTACGCGCGCACGCCGGTCTCGCGGTAGAGCTCGGCCAGCGCGGTCTCGATCTGCGGATGCCCGTCGAGCGCGTCGGGCGGCAGGTCCTTGACGAGGTGGTCGGCGAACCGGGCGGCGACGCCGAGCAGGCGTTCGTCGCCGATGGCGCGGCGGCCGGCGACGGCGGCCTGCATGAGGTGGCCCGCGCAGTAGAGCTCGTGGCTGGAGGCCATGTCGCTGTAGCGCGGGCGGCCGGTGAGCTGGGTGTGGGTGTGCAGGTAGCCGTCGGGGGCCTGGGCGGCGGCGACGAGCGCGGACGCCTCCTCGTACGCGCCCGCCAGTTCGGCCGACTCGGCCCTGCCGCGCTCCCAGGCGAGGGCTTCGAGCCACTTGTAGACGTCGGAGTCGGCGAAGACCTTGCCGTGATGCCGCCCGCCGCCACGTGCGACCTGTTCGAGGTCGGCGAAGGCGCCGGATTCGCGGATGCGCACGCCGCCCAGGGGAATGGTGACCTCGCGGTTGACCCGCTGCCGTGCTGCCCAGAAGCCGCCTTCGATCCGCATGCCGGGCGCGGGTCGCAGGGTCACGGCGGCTTCCGGGCGGGGTCGTACCACCGAATCATCGCTCATGCGGACATCCTGCCTCACGGTTTATATATCCAACTAGATACGAATATATATGCTCACCTTGACGCCACAGGAGAGGCGGCGGAGGCTGGAGGGCAGGTTTCATGCGGCAGTGAATATTCATAAAGGGAACGATGGCTGAGATACCCGACACGGTCGTGCTCGAAGAGCGGGCCGAGCTGGCGATGAACGCCGTGACCGGTGCTGCCCGGCGCCGGCGGCATCGAGATCACCCGCCTGCCGCCCGGGACCGTGACCGAGGCCGACGTGGTGACCGACGTGACCGGGTTCGAGCTGCGTAACGTCCGGGTCAACGGACACAGGGTGTGACCTTTACCCAACCTCTGCGTCACCACCGCCGTCCAACCAGGCATGAGCAGTCCACTGATCGACGGGGACCCGCAGCGGCTCGGCGGCTACTGGCTGGCCGGCCGGCTCGGCGAGGGCGGCCAGGGAGTCGTCTACGAGGGCTATGACCAGGACGGCACGCGGGTCGCCGTCAAGGTGCTGCGCGGCGACCCGGCCGGGGCGCCGCGGCTGCGCGAGCGGCTGGCCAAGGAGGCCGCCGCAGCGCAGCGGGTCGCGCCGTTCTGCACCGCCCGGGTGCTGGACGCCGACCTCGACGGGCCCAGGCCGTACATCGTCAGCGCGTACGTCGAGGGGCCCAGCCTGCGGGATGCCGGGCGTACGTTCGGCGGCGACGACCTGCACCGCCTGGCCACCGCGATCGCCACGGCGCTCACCGCGGTGCACGACGCCGGTGTCGTGCACCGCGACCTCAAGCCGGGCAACGTGCTGCTCGGGCCCGACGGGCCGCGGGTCATCGACTTCGGTGTGGCCCGTACGCGGGAGATGACGCTCAGCTCCACCGGCGACGTGACCGGCACGCCCGGCTACCTCGCGCCCGAGATCATCTCGGGCGAGCGGGCCGGCCCCGCCGCCGACGTGTTCGCCTGGGGCGCCGTCGTCCTGTACGCCGCCACCGGCGAGGACCCGTTCACCGGCGACTCGCTCGGCACGATCATGCACCGCGTCCTCACCCACGACCCCGACCTGTCGGTCCTCCCGGCCTCCTTGCGCCGCCCGGTGGAGTCGGCCCTGGCCAAGGACGCGGCCCTGCGCCCAACCGCCCGCGACCTCCTCCTCTCCCTCCTGACCGGCACCGACCCCACCCCCCACCTCCTGGTGAGGACCACCACCGGCACGCCCGACACCGCCGGCCACCGCACGCAAGCCGTGGCCGCGGGCGGGCGCGACACCCGCGACACCACCAGGATCGGCCGCCGCACCAGCGGCACCGCCGGCGCCGGGCGTCGTGCCCGTGACGGCGCCGGCACGGCGGCTGCGACAGGCCGCGTGCGGGGGGCCGGCACGGAGGCGATCGACACGGCGCAGCTGCTCGCGCTCGGGGCCGGGGGCGGGGGCCGGGTGGGAGCGGCCTTCGCGGCCAAGGCCGATCCCGCGCTCGGGGCGATCGCCGAGGACGCCTACGCGGCGCTGCCGCCCGAGGACCGGCTCCTCGTGCCCGAGCTGTTCCTGCGGCTGGTGACGGTGACCGACGAGGGCGAGCTGGCGCTGCGCGAGCCCCGCAGGTCAGAGCTGCCCGCCGGGATGGAGCGGGTGCTGAGGGCGTTCACGTATCTGGTGTCCGGCGGCGACCCCGTACGCCTGCTGCGCCCCGCGCTCCCACTCGCCTGGCCCCGGCTGCGCGAGTGGATCGAGGCCGACCGCGACGGCCTGGCCGTGCACCGCCGCATCACCGTGGCGACCGGCCGCTGGCAGGAGCACGGCCGCAAGGACGCCGACCTGTTCCACGGCAGCACCCTGGACGACGCGCTGCGCTGGGTCGCCGCCGACCGCACGCATCTCACGCTCACCCCGGCGGAGCGCGACTTCCTGGCCTCCTCCGCCACCCTCACCCGCCGGCGCTCGCGCCACACGAGACTCCTCACGGTGGGCCTGGCGGCGCTGCTGGCCCTCGCCTTGGGAGCAGGCGGCCTGGCCTGGCGCCAGAGCGCCACCCTGGCCGGCCAGCGGGACGCCGCCGACTCGGCCCGGCTCGCCGCCGCCTCCCACGCCGCACGGGGCCGTGACCCGGTGCTCGGCATGCTGCTGGCCGCCGCATCCGGCAAGCTCTCACCGACTGCCGCAGCCAGATCAAGCCTCCTCGCCGCCGCAGCCGACCCGGCCGCCGGCTCCTTCCGCGACCCCGCCACGGGCCCCGACGCCGTCCGCACCCTGACCGGCGACGGCCGCTCCCTGGTCAGCGTCACGCCGGGCGGCGCGACGATCTGGGACATCGCCACCGGCCACCGCACAGCCGGCTTCACCGGCCCGGTCACCGGCTCTGTCACGGGCCCTGTCGCCGGCCCTGTCACCGCGCCCGCCACCACAGGTGGCACCGATCGGGGAGGCGCGGCCGGAGCCGGCAACCCGGCGGCCGCAGGAAGCACCGTCAAGGCCAGGAACACCGCCGGAGCCGGAGCCGGGAGGACCGCCAGAACCTCCACGGCGGCCACCCGCCCCACCTCACCTGACTCCGGAGCCGGAACCGGCGAGGGACGGTTGCGGGAGGTGGCGGTCAGCCGGGACGGGAAGGTGCTGGCCGTGGTCGATGACACCGGGGTCGGGCTTTGGGAGGTGGGCTCCGGGCAGCCCCTGGGGCAGCGGATACCCGCGCCCGCCGACGCGGACGTGTCGCTGGCGTTCGGTGAGGGCCGGCTGCTCGTCACGGTCGGGCAGACGACGCAGGTCCATGACTGGCGTACCGGGAAGACCACGCCGCTGCCCGGGTTGCGGCGGCCGGCCGTGCATCCTCGCGGTCGGTACGCGGTCTCCGGCCCCGATCTGTACCTGCTGCCGTCCGGGAAGCGCCGGCCCGGCTTCCCCGGTGTCTGCGCGGACTGTGACAGTGCCGCCGCCTTCAGCCCCGACGGCGCCCGGCTGGCGATCAGCGACGACGACGGCCTTACCGTGTACGACACCCGCACCCGCGAGGAGCTGGCCGTCCTGCACGGCTGGGAGGACCACGCGGTCCCCGTGTTCAGCCAGGACGGCGAGCTGGTCGCCGGCATCGGCGCGAAGATCACGGTGTGGCGGCCGGGCGCCGACGAGCCGCTGCTGCTGGAGCGCCGCCCGCGCGACCCGGTGACGGCCGCCGCGTTCGGCCCCGACGGCCTGCGCTACCTCAGCGACGACACCGTGGTGACGCTCGTGCCCGCCCCGCCGTCCGACGAGCCGATGGACACCGTACGGCTGAGCGGCGACGGCCGTACGGTCGCCATGCACGCGCTCGGCAGCACCGCGATCACCCTCAACGGCCGCCGCCGCGAGACCGGCGCCTTCGACGACTACGACAGCGAACTGGCGTTCAGCCCCGACAACCGGCTGCTGGCCGTCCGGCGCGGCGACCATGTCACGGTCCGCGACGTCGCCTCCTGGCGGGAGCTGGCCGCGCTCACCCCGAGATTCGCCGCCGAGAGCGAGTCGAAGACGGTCCTGCCCACCTCGAAGGGCCTGTGGACGGCCGGCGAGCGGACGTTCACGCTGTGGGGGCTCCCGGGCGGGCGGCGGCTGAAGCAGGTGCCCAGGCCGGAGCGGCTGCTCGGCTGGACGGCCACCGCCGACGGCCGGCTCGTCGGCCTCGACACGGTCCGTCGGCGGCTGGTGGACCTGGAGACGGACACGCCGTTCGGCGCCCGGCTGCCGCTGCCCGCGCGGGCCGACGGCGTGTGGTTCGGCACCGGCCTCGACCTGGTGGCGGTGAACTTCGCCGGCAAGGTCGGCGTCTGGGACACCGCGACGGGCGCGCAGATGGGCGGCTGGATGCGGGTGGAGGGCGCGCCATGGGACGCGGCGCTCTCGCCGGACGGGCGGCTGTTCGCCTACGCCTCCCAGGACAACACGCTCAGTCTGTGGGACGTCCGCCAGGGGCGGCGGATCGGCCCGCCGGTCGGGCTCACCGGCAGCGCCCGCTCGGTCGCCTTCACCGCCGGCTCGGCCGAGGTGCTGGCCGTCGGCAGAGGCGGCCGCCTGACCCGCCTGCCGACCACGGTCGAGGCCCTGACCGAGACCGTCTGCATCCGGGCCGGCCGCACCCTGACGGCCGCCGAGTGGCACCGCCACCTGCCGGAGCGCGCGTACGAACCGGTCTGCCCGCTCCCCGCCCGCTGACCCGCGCGTACGAACCGGTCCGCCCGCCGCCCGCAGACCCGCGCGTCAGACCCGGGTCGGGGTGGCGGCGGGGAGACCGTCGCCGGACGGCCCCCGGCCCAGGAGCAGCGTCCCGAGCCACATGACCGCCATGCCGACGGCGGCCAGCGCCGTCGCCTTGCCCTCCTGGAGGGTGGCGGCGCCCAGCAGGACCACCCCGCCGGCGGTGACGGCGGCGCTGACCGGGGTGACGCGGCGCAGCACCGCGAGCACGGCCGCCAGCGCGAGCACCGCGCCGAAGAACAGCTGCGCCCCCGGCGTGTAGACGACCAGCTCGATCCCCGGATAGCCGCGCGCCTGCGTCAGCAGCGCCCGCAGCCCGGCCCCGTCGGACGCGACGAACCCGGCGTGCAGGTCGATGACGAGCTGCGTCAGGTTGGCCGCCACGCCGAACAGCGCGACCCCGGTCGCCGCCTCGACCACGACCCGGCGGCCGCCGGAGACCGGCTGGGCGAGACCCCGCATGGCCAGCGTCATCAGCCCGAACATCAGGAAGCCGCCGAACCAGGCGAGGTGTGCCGCCGTCCACCACAGCCCCGGCTGCATGTCGCCGTGAACGGGACGCAGGAGGAACCAGCCGGCGAGCAGGGCGGCGGGGCCGGCGGTGAAGGAGATCTGGGCCAGGCGGCTTGCGGGGTTCATAAGGGCCACAATGCCCGCTGCCGCCCGGCCGGATCATCGGTGATCGCCCCTGATTCATCCCTGAGGACACCAGGGGCGCCGGGTCAGGTGAAGTAGCGCAGCCAGACGTACAGCCAGGCCAGCACGGTGCTCAGCACGGTGACGACGATGCCGTACCGGGTGAACTGCCAGAAGGTGATCTTGTGGCCGTTGCGCGCGGCGATGCCGAGAGCGACCACGTTGGGGCTGGCCGCGACCGCGGTGCCGTTGCCGCCGAAGTCGGCGCCGAGCGCGAAGGCCCACCACAGCGCCTGACCGGCCTGCGGGTCGGCCGCGGCGTCGACGACGCCTTCGACGATGGGGGCGGTCGTGGCGACGTACGGGATGTTGTCGAAGAACGCGCCCAGCGCACTGGAGCCGAACAGCAGCGCCGTCGCGGCGACCAGGTAGTTGTCGCCCAGGGCGTCCAGCGCCCAGGTGCCGATGGCCGCGATCACGCCGGTGTGCACGAGCCCCGCCACCATGACGAAGAGCCCGGCGAAGAACACCAGCGTCGGCCACTCGACCTCGCGCAGCACCTCGTCGACGTTCGCGCGGGAGACCAGCAGCATCACGCCGGCGCCGACGAGCGCCACGATCGACGGATCGACGTGCACCACCGCGTGCAGCCCGAACCCCGTCACCACCGCGGCCAGCACGATCAGGCAGCGCACCAGCAGCCGCATGTCGGTGATCGCCCGCCGCTCCTGCAGCGCCATCACCTCGGCGACGTGCTCGGCGTTGTACTGGAACGCCTTACGGAACAGCACCCGCGTGAACAGCACGAACACCGCGAAGATGACCACCACGATCGGCGCCATGTGCACGAGGAAGTCGTTGAACGTCAGCCCCGCACGGCTGCCGATGATGATGTTGGGCGGGTCGCCGATGAGCGTGGCCGCGCCGCCGATGTTGGACGCCAGCACCTCGGCGATCAGGTACGGCTGCGCCGCGATCCGCAGCCGGTTGCACACCACGATCGTGACCGGCGCCACCAGCATGATGGTGGTGACGTTGTCGAGGAACGGCGAGGCGACGGCGGTGATGCCCATGAGCATCACCATCAGCCGGTACGGCCGCCCTTTCGAGCGTTTGGCCGCCCAGATGGCCAGGTAATCGAAGACGCCCGTCTGCTTGATGATGCCGACGATGATCATCATCCCGAGCAGCAGGAAGATGACGTTCCAGTCGATGCCCTCGTGCTCGGAGAAGAACACCTCGGCGCCGGGGATCAGGCCGAGTACGGCCATCAGACCCGCGGCGATGAGTACGACTTTGACCTTGTTGGCCTTCTCCGTGGCGATGAAGAAGAACGCCACGATGAAGATGGCCAGTGCGAGTATCGCGCTCATCCGTTCCGCCCCGGCGGGCCGGCCTGCCCGTCGGCGGAGAGCCCGCGTTCAACGGGCACGTGACGACACAGCAGACGTCCGGGGCATGACGGCAGCGCAAAGTGAAGGGCGAACACGGCGATGACCTTTCGCGATAGTGAAGCCGCCGCGGCGGTGCCGGCGGCCCGCGCCCGAAAGGTCGGGGCGTGGCCGCGCGGCACACGCCCGGCGGGCCTGGTTCTGTCAGTCGTCGGGGGCCAGGGCCAGACTGGTGAGCAGCCGTTCGAGGGTGATGGCTCCGGCGAGCACGCCGTCGCGGCCGACGACGGCGACGATCGGGCTGCGCAGCCGCGCCATCAGCGCGGCCACCTCCAGCAGCGTCGCCTCCATGCGGACGGTCGCCGGGGTGACCGGGTGCCGGGGCAGGCAGTCACCGACCGTCCGCTCGCCCAGTTCCCCCCAGAACACGTCGGCGTGGGCCTCGTCGATCGTCCGGCACAGCGCCGGGTCCTCCTGGTACGCGCCTGGCACCGCCAGCCGTAGCACCTGCGTCCCCGGCAGGACGCTGGCGGGCCGCCCCTGTCCGTCCACCACGATCAGGCCGGGCATGCGGCCCAGGGCCATGAGGCGGACCGCCTTGGTGACGGGGTCGTCGGCGGTGACGGTCGGCAAACTTACGGCGATGTCGCTGGCATGCATGGCATCCGCTATCTCTCCAATCCGGCTCTGCTCAAGTCTCGCGGCAGAGAGGGGTCGCGAACCATCGGGTCCGTCACCCATCTCCGTGGGGATACAACATGTAGGCGTGGGCACGGGATGAGAGTCAGCCCGGATGGACAACGACGCCCTCGGACGAAGAGGCTGATAACCATGGACGACCGCGTGGCCGGCGGGGCGGCGCAGCGGGCGGTGCACCTGCCGCGCACTCCGGCTCAGGCGCTGTTCCGGCGGCTGGTGCTGATCAACGGGCTGGTCTTCACGATAGGCACGCTGGTGCTGGCGTTCTCCCCCGCCACCATTTCCGCACCGATCGTGCTGGCCGAGGTGCCGGTGCTGCTGATCGGGCTGGCCGTGATGCTGGGGGCGAACGCGCTGCTGCTGCGCCGCAGCCTGGCGCCGCTCGACGCGCTGACGGCCCTCATGCAGCGGGTCGACCTGCTGCGCACCGGTGACCGCCTGTCCGACGGAGGCAACAGCGACCTGACGCACCTGATCGGGACGTTCAACTCGATGCTCGACCGGCTGGAGGCCGAGCGCAGCGCGAGCAGCGGCCACGCCCTCGCGGCGCAGGAGGGCGAGCGGCGGCGCATCGCCCGCGAGCTGCACGACGAGATCGGCCAGAGCCTGACCGTGGTGCTGCTCGGGCTGAAGCGGGTGGTGGACCGCGCGCCCGACGATCTGCGGGAGGAGCTGCACGGCGTGCAGGAGATCGTCCGCGCGAGCCTCGACGAGGTCCGCCAGGTCGCCCGCCGGCTGCGGCCCGGCGTCCTGGAGGACCTCGGTCTGCACAGCGCGCTCAACGCCCTCGCCGCGGACGTGTCGCAGATGAGCGGCGTGAAGGTGCTGCGCTCCGTCCAGCCCGACCTGCCGCCGCTCGGCTCCGACGTCGAGCTGGTGCTGTACCGGATCGCGCAGGAGAGCCTGACCAACATCGCCAGGCACGCCCACGCCGAGCACGCCGAGGTGTCGCTGCAGGCCGAGGACGGCCGGCTCGTGCTGCGGATCGCCGACGACGGGCAGGGCGGCGCGCGCCAGGACGGCGCCGGGATCCGCGGCATGCGCGAACGCGCCCTGCTGATCGGCGCCCGGCTGAGCGTCGACTCCCCGCCAGGCGTGGGCACGTGCGTGCGCCTGGACATCCCGGATCCCGCGAATCGGAGCGCAACCTCGTGAACAAGACCCGGATCCTGCTGGCCGACGACCACGCCCTCGTACGGCGGGGGCTGCGCCTGATCCTCGACGCCGAGCCCGACCTCGAGGTGGTCGCCGAGGCCGCCGACGGCGCCGAGGCGGTGGCGGCGGCCGACGAGACCGAGGTGGACCTCGCCATCCTCGACATCGCGATGCCCCGCATGACCGGGCTGCAGGCGGCCAGGGAGATCTCCCGCCGGGCGCCCGGCATCCGCATCCTGATCCTGTCGATGTACGACAACGAGCAGTACTTCTTCGAGTCGCTCAAGGTCGGGGCGTCCGGCTACGTGCTCAAGTCGGTCGCCGACCAGGACCTGCTGGAGGCGTGCCGGGCCACCATGCGGGGCGAGCCGTTCCTCTACCCGGGGGCGATCACCGCGCTCATCCGCGACTACCTGCAGCGCGACCGGGAGGGCGAGCGCATTCCCGAGAGCATCCTGACGCCGCGGGAGGAGGAGATCGTCAAGCTGATCGCGGAGGGCAACTCCGCCAAGGAGATCGCGGAGACGCTGGTCATCAGCGTGAAGACGGTCGATCGGCACCGGGCGAACATCCTGCAGAAGCTCGGCATGCGCGACCGCCTCGAACTCACCCGCTACGCCATCCGCGCCGGCCTCGTCGAACCCTGACCGGCGGTCCCGCGCGGGCCTGCCGGACCCCTGCCGGGCGGCTGACGGGCGGCTGCCGGGCGGCTGCCGGGCGGGCCGCGCTCCGGGCCCGAAGCGGGTCAGGCGGTCTTGTCCGGGACGTCGAAGGCGGCGCTCGCGTAGGTGGCGAGCATGTCGCGGCCCTTGATCTCGGCGGCGGCGTCCGCGCCGACGACGCCCTGGCCGGGCAGCTGGCCCGCGCCGCCCTCCGGGCCGAGGGGGACGACGATGACCGCCGGCTGCCGCTCGTACGGGACCGGCTCGCCCTCGCCGGTGATGATCGCGCGCAGGTTGGCGGCCAGCAGCTCGCCCTGCCGCGCCGCGAGCCCGGCCATGTCGCGGTCGGCGTCGGCGATGTCGCCGATCGCGAACACCCGCTCCTGCCCGCGCACCCGCAGCAGCTCGTCCACCTGGACGTAGCCGCGCTCGTCGAGCGCGCCGGCCAGCTCGCCGCGCAGGTAACCGGTCCGCAGCCGCACCCCGAAGCAGCGGAACCACATGTCGGCGACCAGCTTGTCCCCCGACTCGGTGGCGATCGCGATGGGCGCCACGGTGGCGGGCTCGGCGGCCGGCAGCTCCCGCAGCGCGCTGCCGAGCTTGAGCTCGACGCCGATCTCGGCGAGCTGGCGGCGCAGCTCGTCCCGCAGCGACGGCTCGAACGGGCCGGGCAGGATGTCGTCGGACACGTCGGCCAGCGTGACGTGCTTGCCGGGGAAGGCCGCCTTGATCTCCCCCGCCAGTTCGAGGCCCACGGGCCCGGCGCCGACGAGCAGCACCCGTCCCGCCTCCCTGAGCGCGTCGTGCGCGGCGCGCACCTGGGCCTTGGCGGCGTCCGCGTCCGGGGTGTCGATCTTGGCGGGGAACGCGTACGCCGACCCTGTGGCCAGCACCACGTAGTCGGGTTCCAGCGTGGTCCCCGACGCCAGCGTCACGCGGCGGCCGTCCACGGCCACCGCGCTGTCACGCAGGAACCGGCCGTGCTCCAGCAGCCGCCGGTAGGGCAGGAAGATCCGGTCGAGCCACTCGGGCTCCACCAGCGCCCGCCAGGCGGCCAGGTTGTGCACGAAGGCGTCGGACGGATCCACGAGCGTCACGTCGGCGACGTCGTCGAGCAGCTTGGCCACCTTGTGGCCGCCGTAGCCGCCACCGAGCACCACGACGGACGGGCGGGTGCCCGTGGGGTTCTCACTCATCACGCATCTCCTGGCTAGGTATCGAGAGGCGGCTACGTTATACATACTTACTACGAAAATCAAAGTGGCAGTTTTTCTGCTAGTTTGGAGGCATGCCGGCACCGACACCCCACACCGTGGCAGCCTGCATGCGCCGCGACGAGGCGCTGACCCGCGCGTTCACCCTGCTCGGCAAGCGCTGGGTCGGCGTCGTGCTGGCGAGCCTGCGCATGGGGCCCGCCGGGTTCCGCGAGCTGTCGCGGGCCATCGAAGGAGTCAGCGACTCCGTGCTGTCCGACCGGCTGTCCGCGCTGACCAAAGAAGGGCTGATCGTCCGCAAGGTCGACGAGGGCCCGCCGGTCGCGGTGTCGTACGAGCTGACCGAGGCCGGTCAGGCGCTCATGCCGGCCCTGGAGCAGATCTCCCAGTGGGCCCACGAGCACCTGCCGCCCCGCTGACCACGTGCGGGCGGACTCCTAAGGTCGTCCAGCGAATCGCCCATCGCGTTACCAACCGCCCTTGATCGCCCGGTATGGGGTGTTACGTTGAAGGAGCAGGCGGTGCCCCACACACCCGGCGAAGGACGTGGTCTTCCGTGCTCTACCTCTTCGGCTTCGATCGCATCGGCGTGGCCGTCAGCGACATCTTCTTCGTCGATCCCCACCCCATGAAGGGGCAGGAGGGGGCCGAGCGCGGCGTGCGGCTCGAGCTGCGCCGGCTGGAGACGGGTGAGCTGAAGGGGTCGATCTACTCGGCCCGGCCGATCACCGTCGACCGGCCGATCTGGCGGGTGGACCTGCTGGAGTCGGTCTCGGGGAAGCCGGGCAGCTTCGATCGCACGCATCACCATCCCGGCGTGGACGGCTGGGAGCCGGGGCAGCGGGTGTTCGACAAAGGGCTGTCGCAGGAGCCGCTGAAGTGGCTGCTGCTGCGGCTGTCGGACCTCGAAGACGTGCTGGACAAGGCCGGCGAGCCTCGGGACACGGTGTCGGAGGCCGATGTGGTGGGGCTGCGCGATCGGGCGCCGGAGATCGTGGAGACGGTGGCGCGGCTGCTCGACGTCACCCGGTCCGCGCCCGTGCCCGAAGGTGCCGAGGTGGCCACCAGCGTGCGGGCCAGCTGGTTGTGACCCGCCCGTAGGTCAGCGGTCCCCCGAGGGGGTGCTGGGGCGGCGGTGGAGGAGGGAGAACTTCGCCCACATGGCCTCCGCCGCCTCGATGGAGGCCCCCGTACGCGTCGGGTCCACGGCGGCGAGCTGGGTGACCAGGGCCTGGGCGACGGCGATGCCGGCCGTCAGCGAAGGGAAGAACGCCTCGCCCTCCGCCGGCACCATGACGACCTCCTCTGCGGCCCCGGCCAGGGCGGGGCTGGCGGCGTCGGTGACGGCGAAGACGCGGACGCCGCGCGCCCGGGCCTCGTTGGCGGCGAGGACGGTGCTCTCGTACAGGCGCCAGAAGCTGATCGCGATCAGGACGTCGCCCGCGGCGCTGGCAGCCATGGTGTTGGCGAGCTCCGCGTCTCCCCCGGTGACGGCGGTGACCGGGTAGCCGGCCAGGCGGGCGTTGTGGGCGAGGGCGATGCCGACGGCGGCGTAACTGCCGTCGGCGACGATCACCGTACGCCGGGCCGCCGCCACGGCCTCGGCGATGGTCACCAGCACGCGCTCGTCGAGGCGGCGGTTGAGCAATGCCAGGCTGTCGAGGTCGCGGCGCAGCGAACGGGCGCTGGGCGAGCCGCTGCCGCGGTGCTCGGCGGCGACCTGGCCGGCGCTGAGCGAGGACAGGTAGCGGGCGCGCAACTCCTGCTGGAGCGCGGGCCAGCCGGCGAAGCCGAGGGCCTGCGCCGTACGGGTGACGGTCGCCACGTTGACCCCGGCGAGCTGGGCCAGCTCCTGCGCCGACCCGAACGAGGCCCGGCGCGGCTGGGAGAGCAGCACTTCGAGCAGGGCGGCCGACTTGCCGCGCAGCCCGCGCGCCGGCAGCCGGTCGCGCAGCCATTCCTCGAAGCTGTCGGTGCCCGTCATCCCTCTCCTCGCCCGGCTCCTTGAGGCCCTTCTCGGGCATCCGGCGGGAGACATGGTACGTGCTCCAGCGGGGCCAGACTTGCAAAGAATATTGCAATTTTAGCGAAACGCACTATATGTTGCTTCGCATTCGACCTGCAGGGCCAAGACCTGGGGAAAGGTGTGTTCGATGACCTTGTTGGCCCGTCTGGACCGGCTCCCGCTGAGCCGTCCCCACTACCTCCTCCTCCTGATCGGCGGCCTCGGCTACACCTTCGACGGCATGGACTCCGCCGTCGTCGCGTTCCTGCTGCCGAGCGCCCAGGAAGCCTGGGGCCTGTCGAACGGCCAGCTCGGCATCATCGGGTCGGCGACGCCGTTCGGGTTCCTGTTCGGCGCGACGGCGGCCGGGCTGCTGGGCGACCGGATCGGGCGCAAGAAGGTCATGATGTACGCGCTCGCCTTCTACGCCGTCTTCTCGGTGATCGCCGCGTTCGCCCCCAACTATGAGATCTTCCTGGGCGCCCGCGTGCTGGCCGGCGCCGGCGCCGGCGCCGAGAGCGCGATCATCGCGCCGTTCCTGTCGGAGTTCGTGCCGGCCAAGCGGCGCGGCTGGTTCGTCGGGGCGCTGTCCGGGTTCTTCTCGTTCGGCTTCGTGGCGGCGGCGCTGATCGGCCGGTTCGTGGTGCCGACGTTCGACGAGGGCTGGCGGATCGCGCAAGTCGTCACCGCGCTGCCCATCCTCATGCTGCTGTGGTGGCGCCGCTCGCTGCCCGAGTCGCCGAGATACCTGCTCCAGCAGGGCCGTACGGGCGAGGCTGAGCAGGTGGTCGCCGACCTGGAGCGCCGCGTCGAACGCGCCACCGGAGCGCCGCTCCCGCCGGTGCCCGAGGCCGCGACCGCGCCGGCCGCGGAGACCCCCAAGGTGAACCTGCTCAGCGCCCTGCGCTTCCTGTGGAGCAGGGCCATGGCCAGGCGCACGGCGGTCATCTGGCTGATCTGGTTCGTGATCACGTTCTCGTACTACGGGTTCTTCTCCTGGATCCCCACGCTGCTCGTGCAGCGCGGCATCACCGTCACCAAGAGCTTCGAGTTCTCGATCATCATCTACCTGGCGCAGATCCCCGGCTACTTCTCCGCGGCCTGGCTGTCGGAGCGGCTCGACCGCAAGAACACCATCGCCATCTACCTCGCGGGCTCGGCGGTCAGCGCGTTCTGGCTGTCGCAGATGGACTCGCCCGTCACGATCACGCTCGCGGGCGCGGTGCTGTCGTTCTTCCTGAACGGCACGTACGCCGGCGTCTACTCCTACACCCCTGAGGTCTTCCCGACCTGGATCCGCGCGACCGGCACCGGCCTGTCCAGCGCGTTCGGCCGGGTCGGCAGCATCATGGCCCCGGCGATCATCGGCTGGTCGGCCGCGAGCCTCGGCTTCGCCGGCGTGTTCGGGCTGACCACGGCGGTGCTGGCGGCCGGCGTGATCTGCGTGATGGTGTTCGGCCTGGCCACCGCGGGCCGATCGCTGGAAGAGCTGACCGAATCCACCACCACCGGATCCACCACCACCGGATCGACCACCACCGGATCGACCACCACCGGATCGACCACAGAGGAGGCGACCAAGTGAACGACCTGGACGAGCTGGAGCGGCGGGTCCGCGAGGAGGTGGGCGTGCGGCTGTTCACCGTCCTCGCCTGGGTGCCGGAACGCCGGGCCCTGCGCCGCGTGCACAGCAGCCACCCGGCCGAGTACCCCGTGGGCGGCGAGAAGACCGTCGAGGTGGCCCAGCAGTGGCTGAGCACCTGCATCGAGGGGCGCGAGCCGTACTTCGGCCGCGACAAGGCCGCCGTACGGGAGATCTTCGCCGACCACGAGCTGATCGAGAGCCTCGGCTGCGGCTCGATCATCAACGTGCCCGTGCTCGGCCGGGACGGCGAGGTCGCCGGCGTGCTCAACATCCTCGACGCCGAGGGCGCCTACGACGACGCATCGGTGGCCGCCGCCCAGGCGATCGCCAAGGAGTTCACGTTCGGCGGTGCCGCATGAGCCTGCTGCTGCGCAACGCGCTGCTGCTCGACGTCGGGACCGGCGAGTACGCCGAGGCCGACCTGCGCTGCGCCGACGGCCGGATCGCCGAGACCGGGCGCGGGCTCGGCGCGCCCGACGGCACGCGGGTGATCGACGTGGCCGGCGCGCGGGTCGTGCCCGGCCTGATCGACGCGCACGTGCACGTCACCGCCTCCAGCGCGGATCTCGGCTCGCTGCGCTCGATGCCCCCGTCGTACGTCACCGCGCACACCGCCCGCATCATGGGCGACATGCTGAGCCGCGGCTTCACCACCGTGCGCGACGCGTCCGGCGCCGACTTCGGCCTGGCCGACGCGCAGGCAGAGGGGCTCATCCGGGGGCCTCGGCTGCTGTTCTGCGGCAAAGGGCTGAGCCAGACCGGCGGCCACGCCGACTTCCGGGGCCGGGGCGAGCACCTCACCGACGACCACCCGTGCTGCGCCGGCGTCGGGCGGGTGGCCGACGGGGTGGACGCCGTGCGTGCCGCCGCCCGCGACGAGCTGCGCAAGGGCGCCCACCACATCAAGGTGATGGCCTCGGGCGGCGTCGCCTCCCCCACCGACCGCATCGACTCGACCCAGTACTCCATGGACGAGCTGCGCGCCGCCGTCGAGGAGGCCGAGGCCGCCAACCGGTACGTCGCCGCCCACGCCTACACCGCCCGTGCCGTCAACCGGGCCCTTGAGGCCGGGGTGCGCTCCATCGAGCACGGCAACCTCATCGACGACTCCAGCGTGGAGCTGTTCCTGCGGCACGACGCCTTCCTCGTGCCGACGCTGGTGACGTACTGGGCGCTGAAGGAGGAGGGGCGCGACTTCGGGCTGCCGGCGAGCAGCTGGCGCAAGGTGGACGAGGTGCTCGAGGCGGGCATCGTCGCGCTCGATCGGGCCGCGCGGGGAGGTGTGCGGATGGCGTACGGGACGGACCTGCTCGGCGGCATGCACCGGCACCAGAACCAGGAGTTCCGGCTCCGGGCCGAGGTGCAGTCGCCCCTCGACGTGCTGCGCGCGGCCACCACGGGGGCGGCGGAGCTGGTCGGGCTGACCGGCGAGCTCGGCACGCTCGCGGTGGGCGCGCACGCCGACCTGGTGGTGCTCGACGGCGACCCGCTGGAGGACATCGGCGTGCTGGCCGACCCGAAGCACATCCGCCACGTCATCCAGTCGGGCACGGTCGTCTAGCCACTGAGCGCCCGCGACCGGTCCGAGACGTCCGGCCGCGCGTCGTGGGGGTGCGGGCCGACGGGCGGGTGCGTACCGTGAGGGGCGTGACGACGCTCCTGCGTGCCGCCCTGGTCGTCGCCGCGGTGGCGGTCCTGCTCCTCGCGCTGCTGTGGGTGTTCCAGCGGCGGCTGATCTACCTGCCCGACCGCGCCGCCCCGCCGCCGGCCGGGACGGTCGTGCCGGGGGCGCGTGACGTCACGTTCACCACCCGGGACGGGCTCGAACTCGCCGCCTGGCACGTGCCGGGCCGGCGTGACGTGACCGTTCTGGTGATGGGCGGCAACGCGGGCAACAGGCTGCACCGGGCGCCGCTGGCGAGCGCGCTGGCGGCGCACGGTCTCGGGGTGCTGCTCATGGACTACCGCGGCTACGGCGGCAACCCCGGCACCCCGGACGAGGAGGGCCTGCTCCGCGACGCGCTGGCGGCCCGCGACTGGCTGGGCGGACGCCGGGTGGTGTACTTCGGCGAGAGCCTGGGCGCGGCGGTCGCGACCCGCCTCGCCATAGAGCGCCCGCCGCACGGGCTGCTGCTGCGCTCGCCGTTCACCGACCTGGCGGCGGCCGGCCAGGTCAACTACCCCTTCCTCCCGGTACGCCCCCTCCTGCGAGACCGCTTCCCCGTCGCCGAGCAGATCCGCCGGGTCCGCGCACCGGTCGTCGTCGTGTACGGCACCGCCGACACGATCGTCCCCGCCCGCCTGAGCCGCACGGTCGCCGAGGCCGCCGGCGCCACGGTCGTGGAGATGGACGGGGCCGGCCACAACGACCTGGAGATGCTGAACGGCCCCGCCCTGATCAACGCCGTGCTCGATCTGGCGAGCCGGCCGGGCTAGAGCGGATGTATCCCCGGCGGCATCGTCAGGCCCCGCACGCCGCCGTACGATCCGCTGGTGACCGCCTTACGTCTGGCCGTGGCCGCGATGACCCCCGTCGACCGCGCCGATTACCTGGGATACACGCCCGACACCGAGAGCCGCAGGCTCATCGCGCACGGGCTGCCCAAGGAGCTGCCGGAGACACTCGGGGGCCGCCACCGCTTCACCCCGCTCTCCCTGCACGTCGGCGCCCGGCTGGCCGCGGCGGCCTTCGCCAGGCTCGACGGCGTCGGCCTGTTCTGGCTGGACGTGTGGCTGCTGTCGCCGCGCAGGGGCCGCTGGCAGCTGCGCACCGGCAGCACCACCCCGGCCGACCCGGGCGACGAGGAGGTGCTGCGCCCCCGCCCCGCGGCCGACGTGCTGCACGGGCACGCGCCCGCCGGTCGCGGCTCCCGGTTCAACGCCAGCCGGGTGCCCTGGCTGCGGCGGCCGTTCCGGTGGGCGGCGTACGGCATCCTGCGCCTGTCGGCCGAGGTCGGCAGCGTGCGGATCGACGCGCGCGACGTCGTGGTGCCCGAGCACGGGCTGCAGGCGCTGGCCTGGTGGCCCGCCCGCGAAGGCATGGAGGCGCTGCTGCTCGACCACAACGGCCGGCCACTGTCGTCGGTGGCCCTGCGCTGACCCTGCCCTTACCCCTGCTCCTACCCTGCTCTTACTGGGGGTCAGGTGCTAAGCAGGGGGGCGAGCGCGGCCACCGCGTGGCCGCGGTGCACGTCGAGGGTGGCCACGGCGTCGTCGGCGGAGCGGCGGCGCAGCGCGTCGAGGGTGGCGCGGTGCTCCTTGATCACGCGCTCGCGGTTACCCGCCTCGCCGTAGTACATCGACCGGTAGGCGTCGGTCGAGTCCCACAGCGTACGGATCAGCCGGGCCAGCCGCGGCATCCCGGCGCAGTCGAACAACGTCATGTGGAACACCCGGTTGGCGGCGGCCATGGCCGGCACGTCGCCCGCGGCGGCGGCCCGTTCGACGTCGTCCTGCGCGGCCTCCAGCCGGGCGAGGTCGGCGTCGGTGAGCCGGGCGACCGCCCGGCGCACGGCCTCCTCCTCCAGCAGCTCCCTGATCCGGTAGACCTCGCGCAGGTCGTCGAGGGAGAGCGTCTCGACGAAGTAGCCCCGGTGGGCCTCGTAGGTGACCAGCCCCTCGCCCTGCAGCGTCTTCAGCGCCTCGCGCAGCGGGACCCTGCTGACCTGGAGCTCCTCGGCGAGCGCGTCCTGCCGGATGGGGGCGCCGGGGCGCAGCCTGCCGGTGGTGATGGCCCGCCGCAGCTCGCCCAGCACGAACTGCTGGGCCGTGGGCGGCCTGCGTCGTGCCTGATCGGGACTCACCGCCCCAATATCTCACGAACCCACGCCTCGTCCTGCCCGAGCTCCGGCGGCCTGCGGCGATAGGCGGGCGGGGTGGCGCTGAGCCGCAGCGGGTTCGCGACCTGGCCCACGCCGTCGAGGTCCACGGCCGGGCCGAGGCCGAGATCCGCGGCGAGGGAGAAGGCGGCGGCCAGGTCGTTGATCGGGCCGCACGGCACGCCTGCCTCGGTCAGCCGGCCGAACCACTCGTCGGCCGTCCGCTCGGCGAGCGCCGCGTTCAGAGCGGCGACGAGCGGCTCGCGGGCGGCGACACGGCCGGCGTTGGTGGCGTAGCGCGGGTCGCCGGCGAGACCGGGCCGGTCCAGGGCGGCGCACAGGGCGCGGAACTGGCGGTCGTTGCCCGCCGCGATGACGATCGGGCGGTCGGCGGCCTGGAACACCTCGTACGGCACGATGCTCGGATGCCGGTTGCCCATGGCGCGCGGCACGACCCCGGCGGCGGCGTACGCGGAGGCGTGGTTCGTGAGCGCCGACAGCAGGGACGACAGCAGCGACACCTCGATGCGCTGCCCCTCGCCGGTCCTGTCGCGGTGGCGGAGCGCGGCGAGGATGCCGAGGCCGGCGTGCAGGCCGGTGATCACGTCCACCAGCGCCACGCCCGCCTTGGTGCCGGGGCCTTCCGGCTCGCCGGTGACGCTCATGAGCCCGCCGACGGCCTGCGCGATGAGGTCGTAGCCGGGCAGGCCGGCTCCGGCGCCGGAGCCGAAGCCGGTGATCGAGCAGTAGACCAGCCCCGGGTTCAGCTCGCGTAGCGTCTCGTAGCCGAGCCCGAGCCGGTCCATGGTGCCCGGCTTGAAGTTCTCCACCAGCACGTCGGCCCGCGCGGCGAGCGCCTTCGCGACCTCGGCGCCGGCCTTGAGGTCGAGGGCGATCGAGCGCTTGTTGCGGTTGACGCCCAGGAAGTACGTGGCCTCGCCGGCGGCGTACGGCGGTCCCCAGGCCCGCGTGTCGTCACCGGCGCCGGGCCGCTCGACCTTGATCACCTCGGCGCCCAGGTCGGCCAGCAGCATGGTGGCGTAGGGACCGGCCAGCACCCGGCTGAAGTCGGCGATCAGCAGGCCGGACAGCGCCCCGCTCATGCCGGCGCCCCGAGGTGGACGGTGACGGTACGGGGGGAGAAGTCCCTGGCGGCGCGGCCCTGCACGCCCACCTCCAGCCGGTCCACGTCGCGCAGCGCGGTGCCGAGGTCGCGGGCGGCGGCGACCGCCCGATCCACCTCGGGCACGGAGGCGAAGCGCCCGCGCGCCACCACCTCGGAGGGCCGTGCGGGGTCGGTGCCGGCGAACTCGGCGCCGTCCCCCTCGACCCGGCGGCCGGCGATGAGATGCAGAACGTCCATGGTCAACGCACCCTAACCATGCCATATTGGATTTTCAATATTGGATCCAAAATACGGAGAGGCCATGATCCCACCCACCGCCCTGTTCTCCCTGGACACCCTGCTGACCGAGGAGGAGCGCGAGATCAGGAGCACGGTCAGGCGCGTGTGCGACCGGGAGATCCGGCCGCACGTCGCGGGCTGGTTCGAGGCCGGCGAGCTGCCCGCCCGCGAGCTGGCCCGCACGCTCGGCTCGCTCGGCGTGCTCGGCATGCACCTCGACGGGTACGGCTGCGCCGGCATGGGCGCGGTCGCGTACGGCCTCGCCTGCCTGGAGCTGGAGGCCGCCGACTCCGGCCTGCGCAGCCTGGTCTCCGTGCAGGGCTCGCTCGCCATGTACGCCGTCTGGAAGTACGGCAGCGAGGAGCAGAAGCAGGAGTGGCTGCCCGCGATGGCGGCCGGAGAGCGCATCGGCTGCTTCGGCCTGACCGAGCCCGACTTCGGCTCCGACCCGGGAGGCATGCGCACCACGGCCAAGCGCGAGGGCGGCGACTGGGTGCTGAACGGCACCAAGATGTGGATCACCAACGGCTCGGTCGCCGACGTGGCGGTGGTCTGGGCCCGCACGGACGAGGGCGTGCGCGGCTTCCTGGTGCCGGCCGGCACGCCCGGCTTCACGGTCAACGAGATCAAGCACAAGATCTCACTGCGCGCGAGCGTGACCAGCGAGCTGGTGCTCGACGGCGTGCGCCTGCCCGCCGACGCGATGCTGCCCGGCGCGCGCGGCCTGTCCGGGCCGCTCGGCTGCCTGAACGAGGCCAGGTTCGGCATCGTGTTCGGGGCGATGGGGGCGGCGCTCGACTGCCTGGAGACGACGCTGTCGTACGTGGCCGACCGCGAGGTGTTCGCCAGGCCGCTGGCGTCGTACCAGCTGACCCAGGAGAAGCTCGCCGATATGGCGCTTGAGCTGGGCAAGGGGCTGCTCCTCGCGGTGCACCTCGGCCGGCTGAAGGAGGCCGGGACGCTCACCCCCGAGCAGGTGAGCACCGGCAAGCTGAACAACGTGCGCGAGGCCCTGGAGATCGCCAGGAAGTGCCGCACGCTGCTCGGCGCGAACGGCGTCACCCTCGAATACCCGGTGATCAGGCACGCGGTGAACCTGGAGTCGGTGCTGACCTACGAGGGCACCTCCGAGGTCCACCAGCTGGTCATCGGCAAGGCGCTGACCGGCATCGCCGCCTTCACGTAAGGGCTCAGAACGTCTGCCAGGTCGCCTCGGTGACCTGGCAGGGCCCGCCCTGGTGCACCCGCAGCCGCCCGGCGGGCAGGTCGAGCCCGATCGTGGCGAGCGTCTCCCACCGCTGGTTGAGCGGCTGGGTGAGGTCGGGGTGCGCGCAGACGGGCGCGCCGGGGGCGTGGCTGAGCATGGCGAGCGCCCGCGCGTTCTGATCCTCTTGCCTCAGCCCCTCGACGTGGTCGCTCAGGTGGCGGAACCGGTCGAAGGTGCCGGGCCGCTGGGTGGCGTGCCGCTCCCCCGCCGCGAGGTCCGCGTCCAGGAAGTGATTGCAGTGCAGCAGGACGCCGTCGGGCCCCGGCGGGATGACGGCCACGCCGGCCGGGGAGATCTCGATGGATCCCGCGTCCGACTCCGTCACCACCGTGATCACGGTCGAGGCCGACACCCGGGCCGAGCGGGCGATCCCGGCCGCCTCCTCGACGGAGGCCGCCTCGTCGAGGATGCGGCGGGCGATCAGGTGCACGGGCACGCCGAGGTCGGCGGTGTCGGACTCGTGGCGCAGGATGTTGAAGTGCACGCCCAGCCCTGCGGTGCCGATCCCGATCTTGGCCAGCGCCCCCGCCTCGGTGAACGTGCGCACGACGTGCCCTGGGCGCGGCTCCAGCTCCCACAGGATGGGCGCGTCGCGCAGGTGGTCGTGCCAGTCCCAGGTCTGCACCGTACGCGGCGGGCCGCTCTCGGGCAGCACCACCGAGGTCGAGCACTCGCCGTGGCCGATCGCGTCGATGGCGGCCAGGATCTCCGTGCGCGCGTTGACGACGGCGACCTGCCACGGCTCCAACCCGGCGCCCGCGGCGATCCCGGCCATCTCCTCCGCCAGGTTCGGGGCCCAGCCGGCGCTGCGGTCGAGTGCCCGCTCGCCCCACCCGCGCACCTGCGCGGGGGTGGCGCCGGCCACGGCGAACAGGTCGGTGTAGCCGGCGTAGTTCTTGACGATGTGCTTGCGCAGGTGGGTGCCGAGTTCCTTGCCGCGGAGCCTGGGCTCGGTCTGGCTGGACGTGAAAGTAGGAAAAGTCATCATTTGTCCATCAAATCGGCGAGCCGCGGATTGTCGGCGGCGAAGTCGGCGCGGACGCGCTCGTACCGTTCGGCGTCGATGTCCCGGCTCAGCTTGAACATGGCCAGTACCGACCGTACGTGCACGCGGAAGGCCACTACCCCGGGCAGCAGCGCGCGGAACCTCTCCCGCGAGGCGGGCGCCGGCTCCCAGGACGGCTCGCCGTACACGGTGGGCGAGACGTCAGCGCCGCCACCCGCCCGTAGCGCCTCGGCCTCACCCGCCACGGACACGCCCGGCTTGCGGACGGCGTCGGCGCGATCCGCCCCTCATACGACAGCCCTGATACGACAGAGGGCCCTCGCCGCCTCCCCTTGCGAGGAGGCGGCGAGGGCCTTCCCAGGCCGGCCGGGCGTCAGGTCGTGGGATGCCGGACCACGACCGCGACGGAGGACGTGCCTGCGTGACGTCCCCTCGGCCGGGAGCTCTCCGGGCCCTCTCAGCTGAAGGTGACGTCGCTGCAGATGTAGTACGTCTGGTCCTGGTGGGAGGCCTTCCAGATCGTGTAGACGACGTGGCGGCCGGTCCGCGACCCCTTGTTCAGGCCGGTGATCATGTACTCGTTGGCTGGGGCGTACCTGGGGGTCTCCCTGACCAGCTCCAGGTGGTTCCAGCCGAGCGGCGTGGTCGTGGCGTCGTAGCCCTGCCTGGTGATGTAGACCCTGATGTAGTCGGCGCCGTGGTAGGCCTGGTCATACAGGCGGATGTCGAACGTGCTGCCGAGGCTCGTCGTCTTCCACGCGCCCGGGGTGTCCATCGAGCGGTAGCGGCCGCCCTCGGCCCGGCCGCCGCTGCAGAGCTGGCCGCTGGGCACGGCCGCCTGGTGGTTGCCGCCGACGTTGTCACGGTAGAGCCCGTTCCAGTTCCACATGGCGTTGGCGTTGTCCTGCCACGCCTGCCAGCACATGGGGTCTTCCTGCGCCATGGCGGGGTTCAGGTGGTCGCTGCCCCAGCGCAGCCAGCAGCCGTAGTTGCGGGAGGCCGGGTCGACGACGGAACCGTGCGCCGATGCGGTGCCGGTCAGCGGCACGAGCAGGATCATCGCGATGGAGAAGAGCAGGACCAGGGCGCGCGGCGCCCTGCGGCGGTGCGGTGCTTGGGGCATGTGCGGTCTCCGTGTTCCGGTCGGGGGGTTGCCGGTGATGAGGAGCGCTCCTGGTGGAGGGACGCTATCTGACGGCCGAGGTACGGCCAAGTGATGCCCGCTGTCAGCTCCGCCGAGAGAGGTCCCGCGTCGGGGGTTGAGCTGCGGAAAGGGCTTTCCCGATATTGCTCAGAGACTTGAAACTTTCAAGAGGGCGAGCTGTAACGGCACCAAAACTAAGAGTGATGAAATACGGGTAAGTAGCATGTGGCCGAGGGCGAGAATCTCGATACTGAGTGGGTGACCGCAATGGCAACGATCGAGCCGGCCGGGACGGAGCGAACCGTTCTCCCCGGCAAGCCGCCGTTCACTGTCGACGACCTGCTCGGCTTCCCTGACGATGGGAACCGCTACGAGCTTCTTAACGGGAGCCTACTGGTGAGTCCAGCCCCTACACCCCTGCACCAGCGCATCATCTACCGCCTGCAGCGGTTGCTCGATGATGCGGCACCGCCCGGGCTGGAGCCACTGGCAACTGTCAATCTGCGGGTGACCGACAGCAACTTCTACATCCCCGACCTGGTCGTGGTCCGCGCGGAAGCGGCTAGCAATGTGGAGTTGATGTTCGCGCCCCGCCACCTGCTCCTCGCTGTGGAGGTGGGCAGTCCGAGCACCACCACCCATGATCAAAGCATCAAACCCTTCGCGTATGCCCGGGCAGGCATCCCTCACTACTGGCGCATCGAGCCCGACGAAGGACCTGCTCTCTACACCTACCGGCTCGACGGCGACGGTTATGGCGAGCCCGCCATTCACAAGGCAGGCACGGTCGCTCACCTGACGGCGCCCTTTCCGCTCGCCTTCGATCCCGTCGTGCTCAGCGCCGAGCACCGCTGAAGCCCCCGACACAGGAGATGTGCCTGGACCCCGGGTCTGCCGGCCCCCTCCTGCCGGGAGTTGCCGGGGTCCAGGGGGCTCATCCCTCTTCCCGTGAGGTCTTCGCGGCCAGGGAGGTGTAGACGGTGACCTCGTCCGGCTGGACCAGGCCGTCCTGGATGGCGCAGATGAGGAGTTTCTCCTTGGTGGGTGCGGGGCGGCCGGCGGCGGCGTACTTGACGCGGGCGCGGTCGATGTACTGCCGCACCGTACGTTCCTTGATCCCCATGCGGGCCGCCACCGACGCCTTCGACATCGACTGGAACCAGTAGAGCAGCGCCATCCGCTCCTTGTCGGACAGCTGCGGACGGTGCGGGCCCTCGTCGGTGGCGATGGCCTGGGCCATGGGAGGCGTGACGCTGGGCCGGTCGGCGGCGACCTCCATGATGGTCTCCAGGCACGACTCGCGGGTGGCGCGCCCCTTGCCGATGAAGGCCGAGGCGCCGGCGTCGAGCGCGGCCCGGACGATCTCCGGCTCCTCGTGCTCGGAGAAGACGATGACGCGCTGCCCGTCCGCGCATAACCCGGCGATGCGGTCCATGACCATCGTGCCGTTGAGGTTGAGGTCGAGCAGCAGCACGTCGGCGGCGACGCCGCGGACCGACTCGATGGTGGGCCCCTGGGCGACGAGCGTAACGGGGCCGGGCGGGCCGAACCACGACCGTACGCCGTCCACCACCACTTGGTGGTCCTCCACCAGCGCGACGGTCACGGGCCCTCCCAGATGCTGTTGACCCACACCTCACCTCCCTGCCGCTGGTAGCTGACGACGACCCCGCTGGCCTCGCGTACGGGGCTGGGGCTGACGGGCAGGTCCTCGTTGTCGGCGACGACGGCGACGCTGACCATCGTGGACATGGCCGACACGGTCACCCTGGCCCGCGACCTGGCGCCGTCGAGCGCGCGGACGGGCGCCCTGAGCAGGTCCTCGCGGACGCCGTCCGGCAGCTCGGGCAGCCGTTCGCCGAAGGGCGGCGCGGTGACGAGGACCTGGCGGCGCTCGGCGGCGTCGATGCGCTCGCGCAGCACGGACACCAGCTCGTCGGGCACGTCCTCGCGTTCGGTGATGAGGCGGCGCAGCCGGGCGGCGCCGGCGGTGCAGTCCTCGCGGACGCGCGGGTCGCCGGGGTCGGCGCCGTCGGCGAGCTGGTGGAGCAGGGTATCGGCGACGTCGCGGATGGCCTCGTAGCGGCGCAGCCGGTCGGCGTGGATGCGCTGGGCGGACTCGCGCCAGGCGTCGTCGGCGGCGAGCCTGCGGGCCAGCAGCACGGTCTCCTCGGCGCGGGTGCGCAGCATGTGGCAGCCGGCCATGTAGCCGAGCTGCATGGTGACGCCGCCGGCGATGACGACGAGGTATTTGGCGATGGAGACGCGGTCGAGCGAGCCGGAGAGGGCCATGGCGAGGAGCATGATGCCGGCGTTGGCGCTCAGGAAGGCGATCATCTCGGCCTTCCAGCGGGGCCGGTTCCAGCTCAGGATGACGGCGAGCCAGCCGACCGAGCCCCAGCCCCAGTCGCTGATGCCGAGCAGCTCGCCGGGGCGGCAGGCGAGGATGACGGCGACGTCCACGGCGAGCGCGGCGGCGGCGAGCTCGCGGATGCGCGCGGGGCCGCTGGAGGTGCGCGCCAGGGCGAGCGCGCCGATCACCAGGATCACGGAGTAGACGACCCAGGCGACGAGCACGACGATCGGCCAGCGGAAGGAGCTCCAGCCGGTGAGGGTGACCGTGAGGTCGTAGCCGAGGTGCCAGACGGCGGCGATGACGACCGCGCCGAGCGCGGTGTAGCGGGCGTAGCGCTGGGCTACCTGCTCGATCTCCTCGGTCATGGCCGCCACCACAGGCTGACGCGGGTGCCGCGGACGCCGGAGGTGATGGCGGCGCCGCCGTTCGGCAGGGAGCGCATGGTGTCGAGGATGGAGCCGCGGACGCCGAACCGGTCGGGCGGCAGGCGGTGCTGGTCGAAGCCGCGCCCGTGGTCGGCCACCTCGACCCTGATCGTGCCGTCGCGCCGGCCGCAGACCAGCTCGGCCTCGCGGACGCCGGCGTGCAGCGCGACGTTGGCGAGCGCCTCGGTGACGGCGCGGGCGAAGCGCTCGGCGACCTCGCCGGGGACGGTCTCGGGGGTGAGGTCGCGGCGTACCTGGAGGCCGTCGGCGCGCCCGGCGACCTCGTCGAGCAGGGCGTCGAGCGCGATGGGCGCGGAGTCCGCGGTCGGCTGGTCGCGCAGCTTCTCCAGCGCGGTGAGGTCGGTGCCGGCCTGGGCGCGCAGGGTGGCGGACGGCCTGTCGTACGTGCCGAGCCCGACCATGGTGAGCGTGTGCAGCGCGGTCTCGTGGATGCTGCTGACCTGGCGCAGCTCGTCCTCGCGGCGCAGGCGTTCGACGATGAGGGCGATCTCGGCCTGGGCGCTCTGCCGCAGGAAGGCGTCGGCGGAGACGGCCGAGCGGCGCAGCAGCGCCATCAGCAGCACGATGGCGAGCAGCTGCACGATGTTGACCCCGAAGGGGCCTGTCACGTCGTGCGTGGGTGAGGCGATGCGAACGCCGGCCGCGAAGGACACGGCCACCGCGAGCCCGGCGGGCACGGCCAGACGGGGACGCCACTGGGCGCCGGCCAGGACGATGGTCATCGTGACCAGCCCCGAGACGAAGCTCGACCCGGTGTTGAGCGCCTCGGGCGGCACCAGGTGGACCTGGGCCAGGCAGAGCGCGACGGTGGCGGCCACATCACCGGCCACCAGCCAGTGCGGCAGCGGCAGCGCGCGCAGGAAGACCCGCAGGTGCAGCGCGGTCCAGGCCAGGTGGACGAGCAGCATCGGCACGAGCCAGCCGAGCGAGACCGGAGGTACGGCGCCGAACAGCGCGGCGACCACCGCCACCACCCCGACCGCGCTGCGCGCGCCGGAGGCCGTGCGGGCGACCGCCTTCTCCAGCTGCCTGGTGGCCGAGTCGTATCTCGTGGAGCCGGAGTGAGCCATGAGCCGTCCGCACGCGAGATGGGCACAAGACGGGACTCACGATAACGCAGGGCATGATGCTCCATAAGGCGTCAAATCCTGTTGTCACCAGGGTTTCCGGCCTTGTCAAGATCCCGCCCGCTCCCGGCGGGGTCGCCGGGTACGCGGTGGGGTCGCGCGTGATGGCTGGCATGTGTGTGTCATCCTCGTCACCGGGGTGGCCGCGGTGTCCTGCGTGGTGTCGGCCCTCACCTCGAAATCTGTCCCCGCCCGGACGTCACGACATGACGGTCGATCGGCCGTCAGTTGCCGCGCGCGTAAAGAGCGTTCACTGGACCGGTGTGCCGCGGTGATCGCGGCAGGGGGAGGGACCTCATGACGGTTTTCGTGATCACGTTCCTGCTGGGCTGCCTCTCGGTGATGACGGTCAGGGGCAGGCAGGGCAACTGGCCGGCGGGGATGCCGGTGTCGCGGTCGCGGCTGGTGGCGGTGGGCGGCACGTACGAGGGCGGGCAGGCGAGCCCGTCCGACGCGTACGTCGTGCAGGAGCGGATGATCGCCGCGGCCCGCGGCGCGGGCGGCGGGGCGCACGCGGCGGCCGCGCTGACCCTCGGCACGGTGGTGGCGGCCCGGCCGCAGCACGGCGGCGTGTGCGAGGAGGACCTGGACGAGTGCGCGCAGGCCGCCCATCGCGCGGTGCGGGCGTCGGGCGACGGCCTGGCCAGCGCCCTGGACCTGGTGGTGCTCGACCGTACGGAGACGCCGCGGCTGCGGTTCCTGCACGCCGGCGGCGGCACGATCTGGCACTGCCCGAAGGGCGGGCAGGCGCGCCTGCTGACCACCCCCGCGTACGGCGAGTGCCGGGCCGGCCTGCCTGGCCCGTTCGGCCCGCAGGTGGGCACGGTGGCGCTGCGGCCGGGCGACCGGGTGGCGATCGCGAGCGAGGGGGCGCTCGACGCGCTGGGGGCGGAGCGGCTGAAGGTGCTGTTCGCGGCGGGCGCGTCGCCGGCGTCCTGTCTGGACCGCATCTACGACGAGATGGCCGCCCAGGAGCCCAAGGACGACGCCACGGTGATCATCGCGGAGTTCGTGACGGCCTGAACGCCGGGAAGGCCGGGTATGCCCGTAAGATCGTCCATGTGAGCGCACCGCACGGCATCAACCCGAACATCCCTCACTCCGCCCGGGTCTACGACTACTGGCTCGGCGGCAAGGACAACTTCGAGGCCGATCGCCGGGTGGCCGAGCAGACGATGGCCGCGGTGCCGGGCATCCGCGAGAGCGCCAGGAACAACCGGGCCTTCCTCGGCCGGGCCGTGCGCCACCTCAGCCGGCTCGGCGTCCGGCAGTTCCTCGACCTCGGCACGGGCATCCCCAGCCAGGGCAACACGCACGAGGTCGCGCAGGCGGAGGCGCCCGAGTCGCGGGTGGTCTACGTCGACAACGACCCCATCGTGATGGCGCACGCCAGGGCGCTGCTGACCAGCACGCCCGAGGGCCGCACGGCCTACCTGGAGGCCGACGTCCGCGAGCCGCGCACGATCCTGGAGCACCCCGACACGCTGGCCACGCTCGACTTCACCCAGCCGATCGCGCTCGTCATGGTGGCGATCCTCATGCACATCTCCGACGCCGACGACCCCGAGGGCCTGGTCAAGGCGTACGCGCAGGCGCTGCCGGCGGGCAGCTACCTGGTGCTGAGCCACCTGACGCTCGACCTGATCGACAAGCGGACGGCCGACGACTACGTGGCCGCCACGAGCTCGCAGGCCATGCACAGGACGCCGCGCACCGGCGAGCGGATCTCCCGCTACTTCGACGGGTTCGACCTGCTGGAGCCCGGGCTGGTGGCGGTGTCGAAGTGGCGCGAGACGCCGCTCTTCCCCGACGAACCGGCCTGGATGTACGCCGGGGTCGGCCGCAAGCGCTGACGACGACGTGAGTACGACGGTCACCGCCGAGCAGCCCGCGGCCGACGAGCTGCCGGTGCGGCGGCGCCGCAGGTGGATGACGTGGACGGCGGCCGTGCTGCTGGCGTTGTGGGCGCTCGTCCGCACCTTCGGGTGGGAGCGCGGCTCGTTCGAGGCGCAGCTCATGACCGTCACCCCGTACGGCGTGGTGCTGGCGGCGCTGACCGCGGCCGTGGCGCTGCTGCGCCGCAACAGGTGGGCGGCGCTCGTGGCCGCGCTGGCGTGCGTGACGATGATCGCGCTGGTGGCGCCGCGTACGGTGGCCGCCGAGCAGCCGCCCGCCAAGGGCGCGACGCTGCGGGTGCTGTCGATCAACCTGTTCGGCCGGGCGGACGCCGCCGCCGTGGTGGACGCCGTCCGCCGCTACGACGCGGACGTCTTCAGCGCCCCCGAGCTGACCCACGCCGAGGCGGACCGGCTCGACGCGGCCGGGCTGCGCGGGCTCATGCCGTACCGGGTGCTGCAGGCGGAGGCCGACGTGAGTGGCAGCGGCATCTACGCCCGGCATCCGGTCACGGAGCTGACCGGCCTGTTCACCCCGATCGGCCACAACATGCCGGCCGCCGCCCTGACGCTGCCCGGCGGCAGCCGCGTGGAGGTCGTCTCCGTGCACCCCAACCCGCCGCTGGGTCGCAAGGAGCTGGAGTGGAAGGCGTCCCTGCGCGCCCTGCCCGGCCCCTCGCCGTCGGTGGTGCGGGTGCTGGCCGGCGACTTCAACGCCGGCCTGGACCACCGCCCCTTCCGCGAACTGCTGGCAAGGGGGTACGTAGACGCCGCCGACCAGCTCGGCCAGGGGCTCACGCCCACGTGGCCGAACTTCCGCCCGATGCCGCCGATCATCGCCATCGACCACGTGGTGGCGGACCGGCGCGTGGCGGTGCGCGACTTCGAGGTGCTGGACGTTCCCGGGACCGACCATCGCGGCGTGTTCGCCGAGCTGCAGCTGCCCTGAGCCGTTCCGGGGCAGGGCGATGTCACCCCGAGGATGGCTCGAATTCCTGTTCGAACATGGGATCGTCTCCTGATGCACAGGGGGTCCGACGCAACGCTCAGCAGGCGATGGCCCATGCCCGCTCGACGACCCTTGCCCGTTCCGTCTCGACGCAGCGTTCCCGACGCCGCCGTTCGGCGAGTACGTGCCGGGGCACAGCACGTTCAGCGCGGCGGCGGCCGAGGCGCTCAAGCGGTTCGCCGGGAGTGACGCGTTCGGCGGGCGGGCGGTCGTCGCCGCCGGGGCGTCGCTGGTGGAGCCGGGGGTGACGCCCGCCAGTGACGTGACGCTGCGCTGGAGTACGTTCAGCGCCGCCGCGGAGGAGGCCGGCCTGTCGCGCCGGTACGGCGGCATCCACTTCAGGGCGGGCGACGTCGAGGGCCGGGCGCTCGGCCGGGCGCTCGGCGCGGCGGTCTGGGAGCGCGCGCAGGCGCACTGGACCGGTCGCCACTGAAATCCGGGCACCGCTGAAAGCCGGGCGCCACTGAAAGCGGAGCGCCCGCTCCCCCCTTGTGGGAGCGGGCGCCGTCGTGCTGCGGAAGGTCAGGCCGCGCTCTCCTCGGCCACTCGGGGGAGCACGTCGAGGTCGTACGCCCCCGACTTGACGGCCGCGGTGAACGCCTCCCAGTCGCGGCGAGGTACTTCCAGGACCACGTCCGGGTGATCCACGTGGATGACCTCCACGTGGTCGTTGATGCGCTTCGCCGCGACGCGGCCGGCGTCTTGTGTCATCTGCAGCACTCCTCTCGGTGCGATGCGGGCTCCGCCCCGGCCGCCCGTTCGCAGGAGGACCGGGGCGGTTGCCGGAAGCCTGCCATCCCGGCGGGGCCCGCTGCCACCAGCCTGCCGGGTGGCGGTGGAAAAAGGCATCACGCGGTGGTCGGTCTTTTGGTCTCGGTGCAAGAAACGCGTTCCGCCGGTGCGTCTGGGAGTGCGGGGAGGCGCCCGCAGCTATGGGACGTATGCCACAACGCGGGTTGTAAGCCACTTTTAAGGCAGGAGTTAGCGAGGGGGCGTAGTTTCGCGCAGCGAATAAGCCGCCTTTGCGAGAGAGCACCCGATGAAGATCATTTGACCACCGGCCGGACGCCGCCGAAACGAGCGGCACTTAGTCCCGTGAATCGCCCGCTTTATTGATGTTTCGAGCTTCGTTGAAGCATTCCTCCGGCGATGTCTTCCCTGTCTACAGTTCCTACCTGTGGGGGCCCAAGTAACAAGGACCAATGTGCAGAGCGAGCTGATCATCGGCTCCGCACCGCAGCTCTCCATCTCGATCTCGACCAACCTCACCGCGCTCGCCATGCTCGCCGACGCGCTCGCCGGCCGCCGCCGCGGCCTGCCCGAGCTCTGGCGGCGGGCGGTCGGCGCGCGGGTCGGCCCGCTCGGTCACGAGGCCGTACGTCCCCTGTCCGCTCCCGGGACCACGCTCGCGCCCGACAGCCTGGTGCCGCGCTCCCCCGCCGGCGGCGACGTCTCCGTGCAGGCCCAGATCACCGCCCTGCAGGACCTGCCGCCCGACGCCCTGGTCAAGGACCTGGAGCGCACGTACGGGCCCGGCGCGCCGCCCCCGCACTGGCGCGCGGCGGCCGACCGGCCGGCCCACTGGCTGCGCGGGTACGCCAGCGCCCTGGCCGACGTCTGGAACGCCACGGAACCCCTGTGGAAGCGGGCCCGCCCGCTGCTGGACAGGGAGGTCGAGCGGGTCGGCGTGACGACCGTGCGCGGCGGCCCCGAACTGCTGCTCGGCGCGATCAGTGACCGCATGGTGTACGGCGAGCGCGGGCTGGTCGTCTCCGACGTGGGCGGCGGCACGTACGAGCTGGGCGACCGGCGGATCGTGCTGGTGCCGATGCTGGCCGGACGGGACGCGCTCATCATCGGCCTGGACGACCCCGACGCCATCTGGATCGCCTACCCGGTGCCCGGGGCGGACTCGCTGTGGCGGCGGCCCGTCGCGCCCGCGGTAGACGAGCTGTCCGCGCTGGTCGGGCCGGTCCGCGCCGACCTGCTCTGCGCGCTGGACCAGCCAATGACCATGTCCATGCTGGCGACCGACATGAAGATCGCGCCCAGCGGGCTGACGTACCACTGCGACCGGCTGCGCGCCGGACGGCTGATCACGAGAGAGCGCCGGGGGCGCGAGGTGTGGATCGCCCGCACCCACCGGGCCGAGGAGCTGCTGGAGCTGTTCCGGCGCTGAGGAAGGAGGGAGCCGATGGCGCTCACGTTCCACCGCGAGGCGCTGGAGGGCTGCGGCGCGGCGGCGAAGTCGGCCTCGGGGGCCTTCTCCGGCCTGATCGGCGCGGCCGTCCCCGGGGCGGCGGCCTTCGGCGCCGTCTCCGGCTCGGAGGCGCTCGCGACGGCGACCGCCGGCCTGCGCGGCGCGGCCGAGCAGGCGAGCAGGACGCTGGGCAGCCGCCTGGAGGCGGTGGACCGCACCCTGGACGCCGTCGACCGCACCTACACCGCCGCCGACGCCCAGGCGGTCAGAAGGTGAGCGTGCTCGACGAGGTCAGGTCGGTGCCGGGCGGGGCTGAGCTGGCCGGGCTGGCGGAGCGGCTCATCGGAGATCCGGGGGCTGTTTCCGCGGCGGCCGGTGCGTGGCGGGCGGCGGCGAGTACGGCGCGGCAGCACACCGGTGCCTTGGTCACCGCCGCCGGTGACGTGCGGACGGCCTGGCAGGGCGGCAGCGCGGAGGCGTTCGCCGGGTATATGGGCACGCTGACGGGCGCCGGTGGCCGGGTGGCGCAGGCGCTGGAGGAGGCCGCCGGTCACCTGGACGCGGCCGCCGAGACGCTGCGCGCGGCCGAGTCGCAGGCGCTGGAGGTGTGCCAGGGGTACGCCTCCGCCGTACGGGAGCTGCGCGCCGCCACCCCGCCGCCCACGGAGGAGCAGCTGACGCAGAGCGCCGCCCCCGCGCTGAACGAGGCCCGCGGCATCCTGCAGCGGCTGGTCACCGAGACCGGCTCCACGCTGTCGAGCCTGGCGGGCAAGATCACCACCGCCGCCGCGGGGATCCCCGACGTTGCCGCGACCGTGCCGGAGCCGGACGCCCAGCCGTTCGCGCCCCGCGCCGGGCAGCCGCTCGGCTGGTCACCGGCATCGCGCGGCGATGGCGGCGGCACCTCGCTCGCCGGACACGGCACCGGCGCAGCCGGGCACGGCGGCACCACGGGCGGCTTCGGCGGCTACGGCCCCAGCGGCCCGCCACCGCCCGGCGGCGGGCCCGCGCCCCCGGAACAGGTGGCCGGCTGGATCAACCAGGCCATCGAGATCCTCAAGGCGCACGGCTACCCGGCCGACAAGATGCATCCGAACGACATCTACATGATCATCAAGCACGAGTCGGGCGGGAACCCCCACGCCATCAACAACTGGGACTCCAACGCCGCCAAGGGCACCCCGTCGAAGGGGCTCATGCAGACGATCGACCCGACGTTCAAAAGCTACAAGCTGCCCGGCCACGACGACATCTACCACCCGGTGGACAACATCATCGCCGGCGTCCGCTACGCCATCGCCCGCTACGGCTCGGTCTCGAACGTCCCCGGCGTCGTCGGCATGAAGACCGGCACCGGCTACCTCGGTTACTGACCCACCAGGCCGTTGGGGGCGGCGAGCCGCGGTGGCTACCGGGGCTCTTCGAGGGCCGGTCTGGCGGCGCGGGCCGGGTCCAGGACCGGGCCCTCCGGGATGAGCTGGAGCAGGTTCAGGGGCACCGGGGTGGCCTGCGTGGTGGTGTAACCGAGCTTGCTCAGCGCCTCCTTGCCCGGCACGGCGTAGCGGCGGCCCTCCTGGGTGATCAGGTAGTAGGAGCGCACGGCCCCGAGCTGGCCGTCGCCGGGCAGCACGCCGGCCAGCACGGCGCGGCCTGGCGGGAGGCGGACGAGGTCGGTGGCGTCGCCGCGCGGCGCGGGGAGCCGGGCGCCGGTGGTGAGGCGGACGCGGGTGGAGCCGTTGGCCGTCTCTGCGTAGACCACGCAGAGCGGGCGGGCGGGGTCGTACGCCGTCATCTCCGGCATCGCGGCGGGCAGCCCGTCGGCGGGCAGGGCGGTGCGGGAGCGGGGCGCGGCGTTGGCGGTGGCGGCGTCCACGGGGATCTCCCTGACCGCGCCGCCCCCGTACGCGGCCCTGCTGGCCGGGTCGCTGAGCAGCAGCGCCGCCTGGGCCTGGGTGATGGGGGCGAGGCCGTCGCCGAGCTGGACGTACCAGCGGGCCTGGCCGCCCGCGACGGCACCCGCCCGGAACACCTGCCCCACGGCGGCGGCCTCACCGCCGGGCCCGGTGACCGGCCGGCCACGCCCGCTGATCGCCGGGGCGGCCAGGTCGGGACCTTCGGGCAGCGCGTTCAGCCAGGCCACCGGGACGGGCGCGGGGTCGGCGGCGGTGAGCCCGCGGGCGATGCCGGCGGGCACGCGCATGCGGGTGCCGCGCCAGACGGCCCACCGCTGCCCGCCGACGTCCACCAGCAGCGCGCTCCCCTCGGCGACCGGCGTGCCGCCGACGTCACGCCCGGCGACGAGCGTCACGTACGGCTTGCGCCCGGTCGGCTCGGCCCGCTCCTGCACGCAGGCCGACCAGGGGCCGCGGGCCAGGTGCGCGGGGTCGGGCAGCGAGTCGGGCGCGCCGGGGATGCCGATGGGCACGCCCCGCTCGTACGCGGTGAGCGCCTCGCGCGCCACGACCCGCTCCTTGACCTGCCCGGACGCCAGGACGAGCCGGGCGGAGGCGTAGTTGGCGACGGGGACGAGGCGGCGCTGGTCGTGGCTGTAGACGTAGCGGGCGCCGGTCTCGCGCTCGATGATCAGCGTGCCGGGCTCCTCCAGGGACTTGGTGCCCCCGGGCCGCAGCAGCCCGTACACGGCGAAGCCGACGCAGAGCAGCACCGCCACCATGATCCCGGCGAGGAACCCGATGGTCTGGCGGCGCAGCGGCCACTCCGGCTGATTGGGCTGGGCGCGCAGCAGCGCCAGGCCGATGCGCTGCACGGTGAGGCGATACGCCTGGTAAAGGTCACGCTGGCTGTGCACCTACGCCCCCCACAGCAGCTTGAATCGGCCGATTACCAGGTGAACAGTGCCGCACGAACGTGCTGTGGTGGTTCGCATACTCATGGTTGTCCGGCGCCCGAACCGCCGCCCGAGACCTCCGGCCCGTGACGGTCGCGCATGCCGGAACCGGTGGAAGGGAGCGGCCCCGGACCGCGCCCCGTCGACGTCATCAGCCTGATCACCATGCTGCTCACGATCAGCGTGACCAAGGAGCAGGTGCGGAACGGGGAGAGCCGCACCTTCGTCCTCACCCCGGGTGACGACCTGCGGCTCGAACTGCTTCCCGGTGTCCGGGCGCCGCACCCGGACTAGGAGCGCGCACTGCCGGTACATGTTCCAGACGCTCCTCTGATCGTTCGGCGGGGGTCAGCTGACCAGGCCGCGGATGGTCTCGTACAGGTCCATGACGGCCAGCGCGAGCGGGATGAGGGCGATCATCAGCAGGATGTCGAAGATGTCGCCCACCCGGCCCCAGAACGGGGACGGCCGCGCGGTGGCCAGCCACAGCGCCGTGCCGGTCACCCCCAGCGCCAGTACCACCAGGCCGGGGACGATCCCGTAGAGCAGCAGGGCGTCACCGGCGGTCAGCACGGCTCCTGCGGCGGGCAGTGCGACGCCGGCCAGGGTCGCCGAGAGCAGCCAGGCCCGCTGGCCGCGTCCCTCGAAGACGCGGGCCCGCATGAGCAGCGACAGCGACAGCGCGCCGCTCATCACCAGCGCCGCCCAGGTGCCCTCCAGCACCAGCAGCGCCTGCGCGCCGAGCACGACCAGCGCGACCGTGCCGAGCAGGCCGGCGCAGAAGCGGTCGGCGACCACGGTCTTGTCGATGACGAGCGCACCGTCGAGGTCGCCGCTCTCCCGCCGCAGCTCCTCCGCCGTGGTGGGCAGCGCGGGCAGCGGCATGCCGGCCAGCCGGAACGACAGCGAGGGGATGACCGTGGTGAGCCCCACGGCGAGCGCGGCCAGCACCGCCGCCACCCCCGCCGCGGGCAGTCCGAACGCCATGACGGCCCCGCAGCCGAGCAGCCCGCAGAGCGCGGCGGCGGCGATGCCGAGGAAGCCGGGCAGCGCCTGCGCCACCGCGAACCCGGTGGCGGTGGCCAGCATGAGCGTCACTCCGCAGGCGGCCAGCAGGTTGTCCGGCTGCAGCACGGACGGGCCCGAGCCGGGCGCGACCAGGCCGGCGACGAAGCCGTAGGGCAGCGCGGCGTACCCGATGACGGCCCCTGAGCGGTCGTCGCCCAGCGCGCGGGACAACGCCACGGCCACCACCAGCAGCAGCACCGCGACGACGCCCGCGACCAGGGCGGCGGGCGGCCACGGCGGCCCCGCGAGCGGCGGCGCGGCGGCGCCGAGCGCGAGCAGGCAGGCGGCGGCGCGCAGGCCGTAGGTCCTGGTGACGGCGGGCTGCCAGCGCCCGGTGCGCTCGATGACGCCGGTGGCGACGGCGTCGGCCACGTCGTCGAAGACGGGCTCGGGAAGTTCGTGGCCGCGCGGGCGCAGGTGCAGCAGCTCGCCGTCGTGGACCTGCAGCTCCGCGAGGGTGACGCCGGGGTCGAACGGCGGCCCGCCGAGCCGCTGCAGCGCCCAGCCGCCGTGCGCGAGGCCCGCCTCGGCCAGCCCGTCGCCGGCGATGCGCAGCACGGTCGGCAGCAGGTTGCCGAGCGGGATGTCCGGCGGCAGGCCGAGGTCCAGGAAGCCGCGCGGGGTCACGACGGTGACCCGGCACAGGTCGGTTCCGGTGGCGCTCACCCGGACGAGTGTAGGGAGCGGACTTCTCCGGCGGCGCCCGTGACACGTCTAGGAATTTTGAAATATCCGGCATATCCCTACGTCAGGGGCTTTCATGGGACCGGTGAGCGGGAGCCTGATCGTGGTACGCAGGCCCGAGCGGCGCAGGCCGCCGGAGCCGCCGGGGGGCGAGGTGCTCCTGGAGCCGCCGCCGGAGATCCCCGAGACGGTCACGGGCGGCGGGCTGACGCAGCTGCTGACGTACCTGCCGATGATCGCCGGGGCGGGCGCGATGGCGCTGATGTTCACCGGCGGGTCGGCGAGCAACCCGATCATGCTGGTCTCCGGCGGCCTGTTCGCGGTCTCCATGATCGGCATGAGCGTCGGCCAGATCATGCGCAACGCCGGCGAGCGCCGCAACCAGCTCAACGGCCTGCGCCGCGACTACTACCGCTACCTGGAGCAGGTCAGGAAGCGCGTCCGTACGGCCGCCGCGCAGCAGCGGCGCGCCATGACCTGGAGCCACCCCGACCCGGCCGCGCTGTGGTCGCTGGTGATGACCAGCAGGCTCTGGGAGCGCAGGCCCCGCGACGACGACTTCGCGCAGGTCAGGATCGCCACCTCGGCGCAGCGGCTGGCGCTGCCGCTCATCCCGCCGGAGACCCGTCCCGTCGAGGACCTCGACCCGCTGACGGCGGGGGCGCTGCGCCGGTTCGTCCGCACGCACGCGACCGTGCCGGGGCTGCCGGTGGCGCTGGCGCTGCACTCGTTCGCCAGGATCGTGGTGTCGGGGGATCCGGTGGCCGCCCGCGACCTCGTACGCGCCGCGCTGGCCCAGGCCGCGGCCCTGCACGCGCCCGACGACCTGCGGATCTCGGTGTGCGCGGGCCGCGAGCGGGCCGGCGAGTGGGAGCCGGTCAAGTGGCTGCCGCACGCCCTGCACCCGGCCGAGGAGGACGGCGCGGGGCCGGTGCGGCTGGTGGCGGGCGACCTGGGCGAGCTGGACGACCTGCTGGGGTTCGAGCTGAAGGACCGGCCGCGCTTCAGCAAGGGCATGTCGGCGGACGCGGTGCCGTACCACGTGGTCGTGGTGGACGGCGGGACGGTGCCGTCGGGCAGCCAGCTCGGCCTCGACGTCATCGAGGGCGTCACCGTGATCGACCTGGGCGGCGGGGTGCCGCAGGCGCCCGCCCAGCTCACGCTGCGCCTGGAGGTCACCGCCGACGAGGTGGTCAGGGTCGCGGAGGACGAGCTGGGCAAGGAGGTCAGAACGCCGCTGGGCCGGCCCGACCGGCTGGCGCCGCCCGCGTTCGCCGCGCTGGCCAGGCAGCTCGCGCCGATGCGGACCGGCACCGGCGGGGCCGAGGAGGAGCGTGACGTGTTCGCCACGAACACCACGCTCACCGACCTGCTCCGGCTCGGCGACGCCCGCCGCCTGTCCACCGCCGTCACCTGGCAGCCGCGCCCGGTGCGCAACCGGCTGCGGGTGCCGATCGGGCTCGGCGCCGACGGCAGGCCCGTCGAGCTGGACATCAAGGAGGCCGCGCAGGGCGGCATGGGCCCGCACGGGCTCGTGGTCGGCGCGACCGGCTCGGGCAAGTCGGAGCTGCTGCGCACGCTCGTCCTCGCGCTGGCGATCACCCACTCGTCCGAGACGCTGAACTTCGTGCTGGTCGACTTCAAGGGCGGCGCCACCTTCCTCGGGCTCGACACGCTGCCGCACGTCTCCGCCGTCATCACCAACCTGGAGGACGAGCTGCCGCTGGTCGACCGCATGCACGACGCGCTGCACGGCGAGCTGGTACGCCGCCAGGAGCTGCTGCGCGCGGCCGGGAACTTCGCCTCGCTGCGCGACTACGAGCAGGCCCGCGAGCAGGGCGCGCGGCTGAGCCCGCTGCCGACGCTGTTCATCGTGCTCGACGAGTTCAGCGAGCTGCTGTCGGCCAAGCCCGAGTTCGTCGAGCTGTTCGTGATGATCGGGCGGCTCGGCCGTTCGCTCGGGGTGCACCTGCTGCTGGCCTCCCAGCGGCTGGAGGCGGGGCGGCTGCGCGGGCTGGACACGCACCTGTCGTACCGGATCGGGCTGCGCACCTTCTCCGCCGCCGAGAGCCGGGCCGTGCTGGGGGTGGCGGACGCGTACTCGCTGCCGCCGGAGCCTGGCAACGCGTACCTGATGTTCGAGACGACCGGGATGACGCGGTTCAAGGCGGCGTACGTGTCGGGGCCCTACCAGGTGGCGGCGCAGAGCCCTGCCACGGCGGCCCGCTCAGGCCATCGGGGGAAGATCGTCTGGTACGGCCCAGAACGCGTGCCGCTGCCGCCCGTGGCCGACACGCCGCCGGTCGTCGAGGACAAGGGCAAGCAGGACAGCCTGCTCGACATCGTGGTCTCCCGGCTGGCCGGCAAGGGGCCCGCGGCGCACCGGATCTGGCTGCCGCCGCTGAAGGAGCCCGCCTCGCTCGACCGGCTGCTGCCCCGCATCGAGGCCACGCCCCGCCACGGGCTCACCGCCGCGGGGACCGCGCAGGAGCGCCCCGGGCGGCTGCACGCCGTCGCGGGGATCGTGGACAGCCCGTTCGACCAGCGGCGGGATCCGTACTGGCTGGATCTTTCCGGCGCGGCGGGCAACGTCGCGATCGTCGGGGCGCCGCAGACCGGCAAGAGCACGCTGCTGCGCACGCTCATCGCCTCGCTCGCGCTCACCCACACGCCTCGGGAGGTGCAGTTCTACTGCCTGGACTTCGGCGGCGGCACCCTGTCGGCACTGGCCGGGCTGCCGCACGTCGGCGGCGTGGCCACCCGGCTGGACGCCGACGCGGTCCGCAGGACCGTCGCCGAGGTGCGGGGCGTGCTGGAGCGGCGCGAGCGGCTGTTCGTGGAGCGGGGCATCGACTCCATGGCCACCTACCGGCGCATGGTCGCCTCAGGCGCGTACGAGGGCGACGGCTGGGGTGACGTGTTCCTCGTCGTGGACGGCTGGGCGACGCTGCGCCAGGAGTACGAGCAGCTCGAACCCGACCTCGGCGACCTCGTCACGCGCGGGCTCGGCTTCGGCGTGCACGTCGTCGGCACCGCGAACCGGTGGCTGGAGTTCCGCGCCGGCGTGCGCGACCTGCTCGGCACCCGGCTCGAACTGCGGCTCGGCGACGCCTTCGACTCCGAGATCGACCGGCGGGCCGCCGCCAACGTGCCGGAACGCGCCCCGGGCCGCGGCCTCACCCGCGAGGCGCTGCACTTCCTCGCCGCGCTGCCGCGCATCGACGGCCGCAGCACCGTGGACGACCTCGCCGACGGCGTGTCCGCCCTGGTCGAGGCGGCCACCGCGGCCTGGCCCGAGCAGGGGGCGCCGCCCGTACGGTTGCTGCCCGCCCTGCTGCCCGCCCACACGCTGCCCGTGCCGCCCGGCGACGGCACCCGCGTGCCGGTCGGCATCGACGAGGCCGCGCTCGCGCCCGTCCTGCTGGACTTCGACACCGACCCGCACTTCGTGGTGTTCGGCGACACCGAGAGCGGCAAGAGCAACCTGCTGAAGGTGATCGCGCGCGGCATCGCCGCCGCGCGCACGCCGCTGCAGGCCCGCTTCATCGTCATCGACTACCGCCGTACGCTGCTCGACGCCACCGACACCGAGCACCGCATCGGGTACGCCGCTTCGAGCACCGCCGCCGCGACCCTGCTCAAGGGCGTGCAGGAGGTGCTCCAGGACCGGCTGCCGCCGCCCGACCTCACCTCCGAGCAGCTCCGCACCCGGAGCTGGTGGACCGGGCAGGACCTGTACGTCATCGTGGACGACTACGACCTCGTCGCCACCTCCGCCAACCCCCTGTCCGTGCTCGGCGAGCTGCTCCCTCAGGCTCGCGACATCGGCCTGCACCTCGTGCTGGCGCGCGCGATGGGCGGGGCGGGGCGGGCGATGCTGGATCCCGTGGTGCGGCGGCTCAAGGAGATGAACACGCCCGCCGTGCTGCTGTCGGGGCCGCGCGACGAAGGCCAGCTGTTCGGGAACGTCCGGCCTCGTGTGCTGCCTGTTGGGCGAGGTGTTCACGTGGATCGGCGCGCGGGCGAGAAACTCATCCAGACCGCCTACCTGCCGTCCTGAGTCTCCGCCCGCCCTGCCGGCTGCCCCCGTCGGCCGTCCGTCGGCCGTCCGTCGGCCGCCCTTCATGCCCCCTTGCGCGTTGCTTTCTACAGGTCGCGTTCTATCCGGGACAGCTCGGCCATCGCCTGGTCCATCGCGGACTCGTACGCCTCGCGTGCCTCGCGCATCCGGAGGTCGGCCGGGTTGTCCTGGGCGGACAGGTCCAGCGGGCCGTCGCCCACCACGTCGCCCACCGCGTCGCGCAGCAGCTCCGCCGAGCGGGTCTGCAGGTCGGCGAGCGCCTCGGCGATCAGGCCGAGGATCGTCTCCGACAGGCGCTGCGAGCCCCACCGCATGGCCCTGGGGTCGATGTCCAGGCCGGTCACGCCCTCCGCAGAGCACTCGACCCTGACCAGGCCGTCGGGGTCGCTCGCGGTGCCCTTGGCGGCCAGGACCTGCTGGTAGAGGTCGTCCAGCCCGTCGGCGGGGTGCTGGGAACGGGCGATCAGCCGGTCCAGGGCGCCTTCGTCGGACCTAGCCGTCATGTCTCCGTCTCCGTGCTCGGGTTGCGGGTCGTGGGCAGCTGGGCGTCGAACGGTGACAGGCCCTGCGGTGTCGAGCCCTGCGGCGCCAGGCCGGGCGGCGCCAGGCCGGGCGGCGCCTGCCCCGGCGGGGTCTGTTGCAGCTTCGTGGCGCTGAAGCGGTCGGCCACCGCCTGCTGGCCCAGCATCCCGCCGCCTGCCGCCGCCGCTCCCCCGCCGAGCGCCAGCTTGCCCGGCGAGACCTGGGCGAGCCGCCCCGCCACCTTGCCGAGCACGCCCTGCCCGCCCGCCACGAACTGCCGCACCCGGGACGCGATCGCCCCGGCCTGCCGGTCGGCCCTGATGCCGAACTGCGTGGCAGCCACCTCCGAGGCGACCCTGGTGAACGGGTTGAGCTGGGCGACCTTGTGCATCACGCCGGCCGTGAGGATGCTCGCGCCGGTGAGGAGGACGGCCTTGCCCGCGGCGTCGTACACGTCGGCGGTGACGTTGAGCGTGCGGGCGGACGCCGCAGGCAGCGCGGCCTTCTCCTCGGCGTCGGACGCGTAGTCCGCCACGGCGCCCATGGCCAGCTCGGCGCTGGCGGCGGTCCAGGTGACGCCCTTGGTCGCGGTGTCCACGACCTCCGGGTGGCGGCGCAGGCCGGCCGAGAGCGTCTCGTAGCCCTCGGCGGCCCGCCGCTGCTCGGCGGTGTCGCCGTACATGAGGGGCAGGATCAGCATCGCGTAATGGGCGCGGCGGAAGCCGAGCAGCAGGGAGCCGGTCGCCGCCATGGCCGAGCCCTCGATGACGGACTGCGGCTGCTCCATCATCGCGGCGCCCCCATGGTCGCGGCGACGGAGGCGGAGGCGGCGTTGCCGTCCACGTAGCCGTTGGCGGTGTCGTACGCCCGGTCGTGCAGCTCGGCGACCTGGTCGCGCTTGGCCAGCAGGTACCGCTGCGCGGCCTCGTTGACCTCGTCGAACGAGCGTCCCAGGGCGCCGCCCAGCATGCCGAAGGCGCCGTACGCGCCGGAGGAGAGCCGTACCCGGGCGACGGCCCTGGTCATCTCCTCCAGATCCCGCATGGGCGTGTCGGCCAGGTCGCGGCCCATATCCCTGACGGAGTCCGCCACCACGGCGACGGCGTCGGCATCCATGCCCGGTGTCCCTCTCATAGTCATCAGCTCACCACCGGTGGTGGGGTGTCCACGGACGGGCGGAAGAAGTCGTCGTCGGCGGGGCCGGCGCCGGGGCGGCGGGTGCCCTGGCGGTCCGCCGCCGCTCCCGCGGCCATCGGCATGAACGGCACGCCGCCCGCCCCGGCCATCCCGGCCATCCCGGCCATCCCGGCCGCGCCGGGCTCACCGCCGAGGCCGCCCGGCGGACCCGTCGCCGCCGCCGGCCCTCCCACCACCGGGACACTGCCCGGCCGCACGGAGGGGCCCTGGGCGGTGGCGGTGTCCCGGCCGTACGGGACGGGGCCGGGGTCTCCCGGTCTGCCGGAGTCTGTCGAGAACCCGGGGTCTGTCGAGAACCCGGAGTCTGTCGAGCGGCCCGCGTCTGTGGGGTGGACGAGGTCTGTGGGGCGGCCGCGCTCCGTCGTGCCCGGCTGCGCCGTGGCGCCCATCGCGCCTGGCATGCCCGTCAAGCCGGATGTACCCGTCAACCCCGACGAACCGGTCATGGCCGATGAGCCGGGGCTGCCTGGGGAGCCGGTAGCGCTGGGGTGGGGGGTGGTGCTCGCCAGGCCGGTGCCCGTGAAGCCGGCGGTGCCGGGCTGCGGGACGGTCCCTGGCAGGGCCGTTCCTCCGGGTCCCGTCGTGGAGCCGGGCGAGGTCGCAGTCCCCGGCGCGGTGCCGGGCGAGGTCGCAGTCCCCGGCGCGGTCCCGGGTGACGTCGGCGTCCCCGGCGCGGTGCCGGCCGTGGTGCCCGGTGTGCCGGCCGTGGGGTCCAGCGTGCCGGACAGCGACGTGCCGGGCCGTGCCGGGGTCGTGCCCGGTTCGCCGGGCGGCGGCAGGTACGGTGCGGGCGAGGCCAGCTCCGCGTCCCACGGCAGGCGGTCGGGCAGGGCCGAGTGCCCGGTGTGGAAGGCGGTGTTGAGCCGGGCGATGAACGCCCGCGCCGCGCCGTCGGGGTCGTTGGTGGGATGGGCGGGGTCGGTCGAGCCCGAGCCCATCGCGTAGTGGGTCTGCGGCTTGGTGGCCTGCTCGAAACGTTCCTTGGCCGTGGTCAGCTCCTTGGCGACGCCCTCCAGCGAGGGCGGGACGTCCTCCAGCCGGTCCCGCAGCGCCTGGAGGTAGGTCTGGAGCCGGTTCATCCGGGTGAGCATGGCGCGGGCCGACTCCCCGCCCCAGTTCCCGTCGGCCACCAGGCGGGCCGCGCCGTCGCCGAGCGTGGTGATCGTGGTGGTGAGCAGTTCGGCCGTCTGCCGGTACGCCGCCGCGACCGGCCCGAACTCCTCTGGCCTGGTGGACATGATCAACGTCCTGATCGCGTCACGGCCGCCATACCCCTGCGGGTCGCCGCCCTGGAGGCAGCCGGTCTTGATCGGTTTCGGTTCCGGCACGCGTTCCTCTATCTGTCCGTACGTCCCGCCATGCCCGCGGCCCGCTGGTCGGCGTCGCGCAGGGTGGCCGCGGTGTCGGCCAGGTCGCCGATGACCCGCTGGACCTGCTCCAGCACGAACTGCAGCGACTCCCCCGTGGCCTCGCGGGCGCTGCGCACGGTGCCCGCGTACCCCTGGGCGACGTCCCACGTCCCGGCGGCGCCCGGGGTGAGGTCGGGCACCTGGAACCGCGCCGCCTCCAGGCGCGGCAGCAGCTCCCGCTGCAGCTTGCCTGCCACGTCGAGGAGCGCGTCGGGCCGGCAGGTGACCTGGTCCCCGGCGGCGGCCGGGTCGATGAGCGGCTCGTTCACCCGAGGTCAGGTGGTCCAGCGGCGGATGTTGACGTGCTCGGCCTCGCGCATGATGCCGGTGGCCTCCTGGAGCGACGGCCCGAAGCGCTGCATGGTGTCGCCCATGGTGACGACGGCCTCGTTCCACTGGCGCTTGGCCTCGAGGTAGACCCCCTTCGCGGCGCCGTCCCAGGTCTCCAGCACCTTGAAATCGGCCTCCAGGTCCGTCAGTTCGCCGACGAGATTGGTGTACGCGCGGCCCAGCTCGGCCGCGATCTCTTCCATCTCGTCGAAATTGGCGACGATGATGTCATTCATATCGGCTCCTTTCAGGAGACGGGCCCGGAGTATTCACCGCCGGCGAGCGCGGCCCGGAGTTTCACCGCGACGTCGCTCGCCTGGGTGTTGGCGTCGTTGTACTGGATGCCGGTGGCCTTCAGGTTCTCGCCGATCGTGTTGAGCGCGTCGATGACCTTTCTGAACTGCGGGGTCCACTCCGTGAGCACCTGCCGGTAAACGGTGGCCGCCTCGCCCTGCCAGGCGCTCCCGAGCGTCTCGGGGATCTGCGTGAGCCGGTTGTAGATCTGCTCGATGTTGGCGACGGCGAGCTGTGCGCGTTCTGCGGCACTATGCTGGCTGCCCTCGGTATAAGTCGTCGGTTGATTGACCACGCTGCTCCTTCCGGCGGGCTTTTCCCGCATCAACGTAGGCGGCCCCGGCGGGCGAGGCTACGATTTCAACTTTCCTGTAAATGTCCTGGCGCCGCCCTGGCGCCGCCCTGGCGCCGCCCTGGCGCCGCCCTGGCGCCGCCCTGGCGCCGGCCTGGCGCCGGCGTCTGGCCCTGGGCAGCATGAGCGCCGCGAACACCACCAGCGCCGTCACCCCGGCCGCCCCCGCGGTGATGCCGACGGCGATCGCCCGCGTCCGCTCGTCCGGGACGGGCGCCCTGGCCAGCACGACGGGTGGCGCGCCGGCGGCGCTCATGGTGGCCGCGGGCAGCACCGAGGTGACCGCCTGCAGCGGGTTGACCAGTCCGGCGCCGGTCCCCGCCGCGCCTCCGCCCTCGGCGGTCTGCTCCAGGCGGCGCTTGACCTGCCAGTGGTCGAGGTCCGGGTGCCGGGCTCTGACCAGGGCGGCGACGCCGGAGACGAAGGGGGCGGCGAAGCTGGTGCCGTCGAGCCCCGTACGGTAGCCGCCGCCCGTCCACGCGCTGGTGATCCCGGCGCCCGGCGCGGTGACGGAGATGCGGGTGGCGCCGTTGGAGAAGCCCGGCTTCTCGCCGTCGGGCGCCGCCGCGCCGACCGCGATCACGCCCGGATACTCGGCCGGGTACGCCGGCGCGGCCGCGCCGCCGTCCTGCTCGACGTTGCCGGCGGCGGCCACGATCACCGCGTCCTTCTCCTGCGCGTACGCCACCGCCGCCTTCAGCTCGGGCGCGTCGTGGGCCTGCACGGACACGTTGATCACGTCGGCGCCCAGGTCGGCGGCCCGCCGGATGCCGGCCGCGAGCCGCGACACGTCTCCCGACCGGCCCTCGGTCTGTTTGATCGACAGGATCCGCGCGGCCGGGGCCACGCCCATGATCGGGACGCCACGCCCGGTGAGGTCCTGGCCGGCGATGATGCCGGCGACGGCGGTGCCGTGACCGACGCAGTCGCGCGCGTCCGTTCCCGTGAGGTCCACCTGGCCGGTGACCACGCCTCTGAGCTGCGGGTGGGTGGCGTCCACGCCGCTGTCCACGACCGCGACCCGCACGCCTTCTCCTCTGGTGAGCCGCCACACCTGGGTGAACCGCAGGCGTTCCTGCGGCCAGGGCGTGCCGGTGACCTCGGCGACGCCGGGCTCGGGGTCACAGGTGACCGTACGGGCCGTGTCGGTCGTCGGCGTCGGAGTCACCGGGGCGGGGGTCAGCGCCAGGAGGAGGGCGGCGCCGTACCAAAGGAAAGGCACAAAAACGGAGTCTCGCCGACATTTCCGGCCTCCGCCGCTCTCTTAGAAATATCTTGAAATGGCGCTGCGCCCGGCGGAACGACAGGTAGGCATGTGCTGGCATGTCCAGCGCTACGGCCCGCGGAGAGTGAGCATGACGGTACCTGCCGCCGAGGGTGGCGACGCGCACGGCGACCCCAGGCCGGGCATCGGGCTGTCGCGGCTGCAGCGGCCGACGAGGACCGTCGGCCATGAGGACGCCATCTCCTCCCACGAGGAGCACATAGAGGCGCGCGGCGTCGAGGACGCCTACGCCGACCACATCCACGACCACCGCAACGGCGACTACCCGCCGGAGCCGCCGCCCGCCCCGACGCAGGCGCAGCTCGACGAGCTGCTCGCGGCCAACCGCGTGGACCCTGGGACGACGAGCAGGACGATGTTCGTCAAGATCGGCGAGTACGAGGACCCCGCGTCCGGCAGACCGCTGCCGTCGTCGCCGGTCGAGCGGCTGCGCCAGGACCTCGAACGCCTCCAGGGCGCGGCCGGCGAGAGCCTCAAGGTCCGCCTCCTGCGGGCCAAACTCAGCGAACAGGACCTCGGCACCTGGCAGGCCGCCACCGACCTCAAACACACCACCGACCAGGCACAGACCACCCTCGACCAGGTCATCACCCGCGTCACGCAGGTGTACGAGGCCGTGGTGCAGGCACTCGACGAGACCGTCAAGACCGCGAAGAACGCCGACCGGTCCATCGCGGGCGGCGTCAGGAAGTGACGGAGGTCCGATGACCGACTACTGGGTCGGAACGCTGAAGGACAGCCGGGAGCCGCAGATCGACGGCACCCAGCCGCTGGGCGGCGACGCCGAGAGCAGCGACGGCATCTCCGACCTCATCCAGTCCACCAAGCCGGAGAAGGTGGCCGAGGCGGGACGCCGGTACACCGAGATCGCCGAGATGTGCGCCACGTCGGTGGAGCTGCTGCACACCGAGGCCGCGCGCATCGCCCAGACGCTGGGCGGGGAGTCGCTCGAGGGCATCTTCGGCACGATCGGGGAGCTCCAGCGCGACCTCGCCCGCCTCAGCTTCGCCGCCAGGTCCGTGGGTCAGCCCCTCGTCTGGTACGGGGCCGAGGTGCTGCCCTGGTTCCACCACAACGTGCCCAGGACGGGCAGCGTGGACCTCGACGACTCACTGGGCGACGCCGTGGGCACCGACACCAACGCCCACGCGCTCGCCCGGCACCACCTCCAGCAGCTCAACCGCTTCATCCAGGCCGTCTACCACTCCATCGACGACCACGTGGAGCAGCGGACCACGGCGCCGCAGACCTCGCTCACCGACCCGTCGTTCGACCCGCGGCTGGGGCTGCCGAGTGGGCTGACGGCGAACCCGTACGGAAACCTCGGCTCGACTCCCGGCTTCGACGGCCCAGGACTGCCCGGGTCCGGCGGCCCGGACCTGCCGCGCCTCGACGACCCGTCCCTCCAGGACCCGTCCCTGCGCGACCCCTCCGCCCCGGACCCGTCGGCGCAGGACCCCTCACTGCAGGACCCCTCACTCCAGAACCCGTCCCTGCAGAACCCGTCGCTGCAGAACCCCTCACTCCAGAACCCCTCACTCCAGAACCCCTCCCTGCAGGACCCGTCACTGCGGAACCCGTCCCTGGAGAACCCGTCGCTCCACCAGCCCGACCTGCGGAACCCGGCCACGCACCTGTCCAGCTATCCCAACCCTCAGGTGCCGACCACCCAGTCGATCGTCCCCGGGATGCCCACCGGCGCAGGCCCCTCGATGCTCCCCGGCAGCGCCGCCGCCACCCAGCTCGGCGGCACGCCGGGGGGTCCTGGCGCGCCGGGCGCGGGCGGCATGCCGGGCGGGCCGATGGGCATGATCCCGCCGATGGGCGGCGCCGGGGGTGCCGGGCAGGAACGCGAGCGGGAACGCATGAAGATGCCGCTCACCGAGCACGACCCGTTCGACAGCGATGACCTGGGCGGCCCGCCCCTGATCACATGACCCCACCCACCGACCGGCCCCCCGGCCACCCCGGACAGGTCCACGACACCCACCCACCTGGACCCGCCCGACAAGCCGGTGACCTCCAGCCGCCCGCACCCGCCCAACAGGCGCGCGGCCCGCACACGCCCGGAGCCGTCCACCAGGCCCGCGGCCCGCACTTGTTCAGATCCGCCGAACGGGTTCGCGGTTACCACCTGGTCGGGCCTGCCGGCGAGGACGGCCCCTGGACCGTGTATCGGGCGCGCTCGGTGGCCACCATGGCGGACGTCCTGGTCAAGACGCTGGCCTGCCACCGCGTGGACAAGCGGGCGCTCAAGCGGATCATCCGCGGGTTCGCCTTCCCTGACGAGCTGGCCGCGCACGACGGGGTGATCCCCGTCCTGGAGGTGGGTGCGACGGGAGATGGGCGGCCGTACCTGGTGACGCCTCCCCACGACGGCCTCACCCTCGCCGAACGCCCGGACCGCGACCGTCCCATGCCGGTGGAGCAGGTCGCCGGCCTGCTGGCCGCGGTGGCGCGCGCCGTCGCGGCGACTCATGCGGCGGGCGGCGTACACGGACGCGTCACGCCCTCGAACGTGGTCATGACCCCGAACGGCGTGATGCTGACCGGCTTCGCGATGTCAGCCCTGATGTCGATCGCCGAACTCCCCGACGGCACCCCACCGTCCGTCCACGCCTCCCCCGAGGAGTTGGAGGGCCGCCCGCCGGTAGCCGCCTCCGACATCTACTCCCTGGCCTCAACCACCTACGAACTCCTGACCGGCCACCCCGCCTTCCCCCTGGAAGGCGCCACCAACACCGCCAGATTCACCCTGGCCGTCCTGACCGAACCACCCCCACCCCTACCTCCCACAGTCCCTGAGGCCCTGGCCACCCTCCTCACGCAAGCCCTCTCCAAGGACCCCACCACCCGCCCCACAGCCACCACCCTTGCCACCACCGCCCACCGTTTCGCCGGCGGCCCTCCGCGACCTCACACCACCGGCACTCCCGCCGCCGGGAAGGGCGCCACGACCGGCCGCGACCCCCAGCAGGCCGCCCCCGCCGGCTCTGCCGCCGACCAGCGTGTCGGCACCCCGCGCCTGCCCGCGTGCGGATCACCGGGCAACCAGGAGCTGTCGGGGCCCAGGGAGCTGGTGTGGACCGTGGACTCCGAGCGGTCTCGGGTCAGGCCGCCGGCGGGGCCTCAGCCGTTCCTGCCGCCGCCGCCCGAGCCCGGCTCGTCCGCCCAGGCGCCGGCTGCCCAGGCGCCGGCCACCGCGGAAGGCGGGCGGCGGGGGCGGATGCCGCTGGTCGTGGCGGGCGTGTCAGTGCTGGCCGTGCTGGCCGGCGCGGGCAGTGTGGCGCTGGCGATGAGCGGTGACCAGGGCGTCACGCTGACCGCCGACCACCAGGCGGCCGCCACCCAGCCCCCGGACACGGGGGTGCAGGACGGACAGCCTGGCGAGGGTGACACGCAGAACAACCCTGAGAACGGGCAGGTCCAGGACGGGCGGCCTCAGCCCTTTCAGCCTGACGCGCAGGCCACCGGTGACCGTTCGCAGCCCGAGCCGTCGCCGGCCCCCGAGCAGAGCACGGCCGGCCCCGCCACCTCACCACCGGCCACGCTCAGCACCCCCGACCCTGCCACCCTCACCGCCTACCGCCCCAAGAGCCTCAAGCTGGTCGCCGACAACGGCACCACGGTGACGCTGTCCTGGAAGACGGCACGCAAGACCGAGTACCCGGTGATCGTCCAGCAGGCCCCCGACGATCGCCTGATGTCGGCCCCGGCCGGCAGTACCACGTACACGGTGGGGAAGCTCGACCCGGGCACCGGCTACTGCTTCAAGGTCGGCGCGGTGGTCGCGCTCGGCCGGCCGTCATCGGTGGCCTGGTCGTCGGCGCTGTGCGTCAGAGGCGCCGCGGAGACCGGCGCGGAAGACGACGTCCAGCCCCCGATCGTGCTTCCCCTGGTCACCCCACCGACCGGCTGACCCCACCCGTCACGCCGACGAGCCCCGGCCAGGCCGCCGACCCCGCTGGCGGAGCCTGGTCGCCGCCTCCAACCGACCGGCCCGGCCGCCGGGGCCGGCCTCAGCCGATCAGTGACAGGGGTGACAGCCGGCCGGCGGCCCGGCGCAGGAGGCTCACCCTCTGCCTGACCAGGGTGTCCACCGTCGTGTGGTGCTGCCAGGCGAGGTCGGCGTCGTCCGCGTTCACGGGGGTGTCGCCGAAGGTGGCCGCATTGGCGAGGGCGACGAGGGACGTGAGGGGCGCGCGGGCGGCGGGGTCCAGGGAGCGTTCGGCCAGGGAGGCCACCTCGCCCGCCGTCAGCGTCCCCGACGTGACGGGGAGGCCGGCGGTGCGGAGGCGGGTCAGGGTCTGCTGCCAGGCTCCGATGACGCGGGCGGCCGGTGCGACGGCGCGGCGGCGGCGCGTCCGGCGTACCAGAGGGACGAGGGCGGCGGCGAGCACATAGGCCGCCGCCAAGCCGCCGGCCACCGTAGCCCACACCCACGGTCCGATCGAGGCGTCCTTGTCGGAGGTCGAAGGTGGGGTGGGGCGCTTGGTGGGGGTCTTGGTGGGCTTGGGCGGGGTGGCGTCCTCGTTGATGGCCTGCTCGATCTCCTTCGCCTGCTTGGGCGCGCCCTCGGCGACGTCCCCGCCCTCGCCGGAGCGCGTACGGGACGGCGTCGGATAGAACGGCACCCACCCGATGCCGTCGAACTCGACCTCGGCCCACGCCAGCACGTCCCCGCCGCGCACCTGCCGGACGCCGCCCCGCTCCTTCCCCGGACGGAACCCGACGACGATCCTGGTCGGCAGCCCGATCGCCCGCCCCAGCAGCGCGAACGACGCCGCGAACTGCTCGGTCGTCCCCCGCTTCGACTCGGTCAGGAAGAACTCGATGCTGCGGTAGCCGTGCCCGGGTGGCGCGTTGACGTCATTCACGGCGAGTTTGCGCAGGTAGGCGGCCAGTTTGGCGGCCTGCTGGCTCGGGCTGCGGGCGCCGGCGGTGGCGCGGCGGGCGATCTCGCCGAGGCGGGCGCGCTGGGGCGGGGTGCGGCCGTCGGGGCCGTCGGGCAGCCGCCGCTGTTCGGGGTCGTCGGCGGGTGACGCCTGTCGCAGCTCCGCCGCCGGATATGTCCGGACTCCTGATGTCACCTGGTACGTCAGCCCCTCCCGCGCCCGCGTGCTGGCCAGCATGCCGGTGCCGGGGTCGACCACGAGGCCCGTACCGGTCGCCGCGAGTGGCCGGTCGGCGGCGGGCAGCCAGGGCCCCGGCAGCTTCTGCACGGTGAACCGCTGCTCCACGGTGTCGCGCGCGGCGTCGTCCGCGCCGGGGACGCGTCCGCCGGTGGGGAGGAAACCGGCGCTGGACGTCCAGTTCACGCCGTCGAACCGGTCGAGGACAGCCAGGCGCAGGTTCGCCTCGGACGTGGTGCGGACCGTGAACAGCTCGCGCCGCGGATTCTGCAGCCAGGCCGACACCTGGTCGAGGGCGCTCACGCCTTTGATCGGCTGGGGTGGGGGCTGCTCGACGAGGGTCCGTACGTCGAAGGGCCTCCCGGCGAGGGGCAGCACCGGCGCGACGACTGCCGCGGCTGCCACCAGCCCGGCCAGCAGCGGCACCCCGGCCGCCACCGCGAGCGGCGACCTGCCGGTCCTGACCAGCCCGAGCAGCAGCACGAGCCCGGCGAACGCGGCCGCGTAAGGCAGCACCGTCCCGCCCCCCGCCACCCCGAGCACGACGGCCGCCCCGAACACCGGCAGCGCCGCCACGGCGGGCAGCATCGGGGTACGGCGGCGCAGCGCCAGCTCGGCCGCCACGGTGGTCGCCGTCCAGACCAGGAAGCTGACCAGCACGATCGCGGGGCTGCCCGGGGCGGCGGGCAGGATGGTGGTCAACAGCCACCCGCCCGCGTCGCGCACGCCCAGCAGCGCCGCCCTTACGGCTCCGGGGCCGGGGAGGAACCCGAGCCACGCCTGCTCCCTGAACACCGTGGCCGACACCACCGTCAGCCACCCCAGCACGCCGACCGGCACCGTCCCCCACAACGGCAGCCGGCCCGACAACGCGAGCGCCAGCACACAAGGCCCTGCGACGGCCAACCCGACGACGGGCAGCAACGCCTCCAAGGCGAACACCCCGTCGAACGCCAACCCCGCACACGCCACCAGCAACCCGGCCACGACCACGGCGGCCACCCGCCGCCCCAACGGCTCCTGCTGCTGATCCCGCGCCAGCACCCGAGAACTGTCAACGGCCTGGGATGCCGCACCACCCCGACCGTGCGCACGCCCCCCGACGCGCCGCGTCCCTTGAGCAGGGGTGGGGGTCCCTTGAGCAGGGGTGGGGGTCCCTTGAGCAGGGGTGGGGGTGAGGCCGGAGGCGGGCTCGGGACCCGAGCCGGCGGGGTGGCCAACCCTCGGACCACCCGGGTGGCCCAGAGCCGACCCAGCAGAGTGGCCCACAGCCGGGCCGGCAGAGTGACCCGGCGCCACGCCGCCGTGACCGGCCAAGAGGCCGGGATCTTGCCCGGCCGCCGCCCCACTGTGGGTGGTCGCGGGCCCGGTGGTCGCGGGCCCGGTGGCCTGGCCCGGCGCTCGTGCGGGGGGCGGGGCGGCGGGGTGGCCGGGGGTTGAGGCGTTGTGGGGTGGGTCGCTTGGGGGTGTGCCGTGGGGGGTCAGCGTGGCCATGCTGCCGCCAGTTCGTCCAAGTCCGTCGCTTCGATGACGGTGACCCCCGCGGCCCGTGGCGCGCCGGCCTCTGGTGGGCCGACGTGAACGAACAGGGCCTGGCCGAAGCGGCGGCGGACGGCTGCCGCGTCGGCCAGGGCCCCATAGCCGCCGCTGATCAGCACCAGCGCTCCGCCCGCCCCCGCGTGGCGGAGCGCGTGCAGCGGCGGTTCGGCCCGGTCCGAGCGTTCGACGAGCGCGAGCCGGTCCAGGACCTCCTCGTCCTCGCCAGGACCGCCCTTGGCGTGCACCAGCTCGCCCTCCCCGGTGAGCACCCGCACGGGGAACCGGTCCCGGGTGACGGCGCAGGCCGCCGACGCCGCGACGTCCACGGCCAGCTCGAACTCGTCGTCCCCCTCGTACGACGAGCTCCGGGTGTCGAGGACGACCACGGTGTCCGGCAGGTTGACGTCGGTCAGCTCCTTGACCATGAGCACGCCGGTCCTGGCGGTCGAGCGCCAGTGGACGTGCCGCAGGTCGTCGCCGACGACGTACTCGCGCAGGCCGTTGAAGCTGCTCGCGCCGGACGGCGCGGAGCGGGAGGCGAGCCCGTCGAGGTGCCGTTGCCGCCCGGAGCGCAGCGGCCCGAGCGGCACGGTGCGGGGCCGGACGAGCAGCAGGTCGGCCCGCCCGTACGCGATGGAGCGCCGCGCCAGCCCGAACGGGTCGGCCCGGTCGAGCAGCAGCGGCCCCACCGGTGTGCGCCCGCGCCGGCGGGTGGGCAGCCGGTACGACACCGTCCGCGCCGCCCGCCTGCCCACCGACGGCACCTCGACCGTCACCGTGGTCTCGCGGCACGTGTCGCGCGCCACCAGCCCGGAGTGCCGCCACCGCCCGGCGTTGCGCACGTGCAGGACGGCCACGGCCGGCTCACCGCGCGCCACCTTGACCGGCGTCACCTCGCGCCGCACCTCCAGCCGGGCGCCTCTGAGCGTCCACAGCGCGCCGGCGCCGACGGCGGCCAGCCCGGCCACGGCCAGCACCGCCGCCTGGGAGTAGCCGAGCGACGCCCCGGCCGCATAGACCAGCACGGACGCCACGGCCAGCCCCCACCCCGCGCGAGTGATCATTCGCACTCCCAGAGCGGGGCGGCCGGGAAGCCCCCCTTCGGGGTGTCGACGAGCACGTCGTTGAGCCAGCCGTTGCCCCGGGGCGATTCGATCTTGTTCCAGACGTCGCTGCTCTGGCCCGTGTACTGGTCGGTGTAGGCCGGGCCCTTCTGCTGGCAGAGCACGGTGAGCGTGATGTACTCCCCCTTGGGGATCTTGCCCGCCTCGCCGCCGCCGGGCGCCGAGCGGATGAGCGTGTTGGTGTCGTTGTTGTTGGCGTTCTTGAACTGCGCGGACGGCGGGCGCAGCTCGGCGGTGGCCTCGGCGCGTTCCTGGCTCTCGCCCGCCTCGTTCCTGGCGCGCAGCGTCCAGGTGTAGGACTGGCCGTTCTTGAGCCCGGTCACCTCGGCGCTCGTGCCCTCGGGCTGGGCGGGGTGCTGACCGGGGCCTTCCAGCGTGTACGTGACGCCGTCCGCCGCGTTGTCGGGAGCCGCCCAGGTGAGGTCGGCCCCGTGGTTCTTGCCCTTGGCGGTGAACGACGCGGGCTTGCCGGGGGCGACGCAGGGACGTACCGGGATGGACGGGGCCGACTCCACCTCGCCGCCGGCGTACTCGGCGACGACGCGGAACGAGTACTCCTGGTCGCACCGCCCGCCCGTCACCCGGAACTGGAACGGCCCGTCCGGCCGCACCTTCGACGGCGTGACGTCGGCGCCGCCGGGGGCGCCCTTGAGCGTGTACCCCGTCACGTCGCCCTTGGCCGACGGCGTGAAGACGACCTCCATCCAGCCGGGGCCGGAGTTCGCGGTGACCGCGCCGGGCGGGTCGGGGGTGACGGTCGGCGTCGGGGTCGGGGTCGGGGTCGGGGTGGGAGTCTTCGTGGGAGTGGGAGTGGGGGTGGGCGTGGGGGTCGCGGTGACCGTCACCGTCGGCACGGCCGTCTTCGTCTTCGCCGGCACCGTCGTGGTGGCGGTCGGCCTGGTCACGGTCGTCGGCTGCACCACGGTCGGCGTGTACGTCGGGATCGGCAGCGGCGTCGGGCTGTCCTTCTGGCCGAGCGCCTCGTCGTACTTGCCGACCCGGTGTCCCCTGCCGTCCTCCTCGATGACCAGGGCGGCCTCGCTGAACTGGTCGTTCACCCAGAGCAGCCCGTCCTTGACGAACACCTCAAGCGGCCCCGCCTTGCCCGTCACGACCTTGTCGGCCTCGAACCGCTTGGCCACCGTGTCGTACACGATGAGCTTGCCCGCGCTCTCGTCGGCGATGTAGACGCGCCGCCCGAGCGCCTGCGGCGCGCCCAGCTTGCCGCCCTTGACGGCGACGGTGGTGAGGGCGCCGGTGGCGGTGTCCACGAGGACGAGCGCGCCCTGCTTCGGCGCGAGGATCGGCACCACCTGGCTCTCGGCGACGGCGGGCACCAGCAGGCCGGCGCTGCCCGCGCCGGTGACCGTGCTGGGCAGGCTGACCTGCAGCCGGGTGCCGGTGCCGCCGATCACCATGGCGGTGGCGGCGGCGGAGTTGGTGACCAGCGGGACGCCGTTCGCGATCGTCAGCGTGAGCGGGTCGCCCGGCTCTCCGACCGTCACCGCCTTGCCCTGCTGGGCGCCGTTGATCTGCACGAGCGTGCCCTCTTCTGGCACGGGCACCCACAGTGTGCCGTTCTTGTCCAGCCCGGCCTGCCCGAGCGGCGGCTGCAGCGTGATCGGGGCGCCGACGGTGTCCACGGTCAGCGGGTCGAGCTGCTGCACGGTGCCGCCGCGCGGGTCGATCCCGTACGCCTTGCCGGCGCCCATCACGATCTGCATGCCGCCCGCGCCCAGCTTGCCCGTCTGCGCCACTTCGAGCTGGGTGGGGTCGATGCGGCTGACCTGGCCGGTGGACTCGTCCATGACCAGCACGTTGTCGCCGTCCTGCACGACCTTCAGCGCCTGCCCCTCGGCGGAGGCCAGGTCCACCCGGCCGTCCAGCTGCCCGGACAGGCCGTTGGCGTGCACCACCTCACCGTTGAGCGCGCTGGCCAGCCAGGCGCCCACGTCGGCCAGCTTCGGGCGGGCGCTCGAGACGCCCGTGCCCAGGAACAGGCCCACTCCCACCAGCGCGGCTGCCAGCACGGCCGCGACGATCCCCGCCGCCCGCCGCCCCGCCGCGCTCCCCCACCGAACGGCCACCGATTCACATCCCGCGAGCTTCGTCCGCATACGTATCCGCGGACACACTAGGCCACGCCCCGGGGCCGCCGACCTCCCTTCAAAGAATGTGGAAACGTCCGGCTCAGGAACCCTGCCGCGTCTCAGCCACGAGGGGCAGCGTCCGCAGCCGCCCCTCGATGTGGGAGGCCACGAACGCGGGAACGTCCGCCTCTGCCTTGGTCTGCGACCACGACTCGGCCGGCGCGATCACGGTGTCCCGTACGACGCCCGCCACCCGTCGAGCCCCGCCCGCCGCGCGAGGCTGCGGAAGTCGCCGGACGTGATGGCCTCGTCCCCGGGGTGTTGATCCGGGCGTAGATCTCCCGGACGGGGCGGTCGTCCTGGCCCGTCACGACGTACAGGGGGATCCGGTGGTCACGCCCGGTCTCGACGACCTGCTCCGCCCTGGCGGGAAGCCGGGGAGGCGGGGATCCGGATCCGGCCGCGCCGCGCGAGGTCCACCAGTTCGCTCAGCGAGAGTCGGCAGACCTTCGGCCGGGTCACCGCAGCCACCGCGCCCTCCCTCCCCGGCCCGCATCAGTGGATGGTGCCGATCTTATGGGCCGGTGCTAGCGAGGAGGGCGAAGCGGTGGGCGGTGGCTTTCAGGGGGGCTCGGGACTCGTGGAGGGTGCGGAGGTGCGGGGCGTACGTCTGGACGTCGAAGGCGGGGATCTGCCACGGGACCATGCGGAGGAACAGGACGAGGGCGCCTATGTCGTGGAACGTGGTGGTGGAGGTGGCTTCGGCGCTCCAGATGACGTCCAGGCCCGCGTCCCGCAGGCCGTTCGTCGCTTCGGGCAGGCTCCAGGTGGCGTTGTCGTGAGGTGGGGCTTTCAGTGCTGTGTTGAGCTCCTCCAGGTCGCGGCCGGCCACCTGCTGGGTGAGGAAGGTGCCGCCCGGGGTCAGGAGGCGGCGGATCTCGTGCGGGTCGTACGCCTCGTGGCGGCTGGTGATCAGGTCGAACGAGGCGTCAGGGAAGGTCGCCGTGGTGTCCGTGACCTCTACGCCCAGGGGTGCCAGCCTTCTCCTCGCGACCGGGAGGTTGGGGGCGTGGCGCTCGGTCGCGGCGGTTCCGTGCGGGAGCGGGGCCAGGGAGGCGAGCAGTTCGCCGCCGCCGGTGCCCAGGTCGAGCAGGGCCTTCGTGGTGGGGAGGCGGTCGCGGACGAGTTGCTCGTAGTCCCAGGGCAAGGTGCCCTCGTACGTGATCCGGCCTTTCAGCGCGCTGAAGTCCCAGCCTTCGAAGTCGGTGGTCAGTGCCTCGTCGATCAGCTCGTCGTAGCCCATGGGCGCGATTCTGCCGGACGCCGTCGGGGTGGGGTGCTGGCGCGGAGGATGACGGTCGTGGTGAGGCTGGGAGGGGTGGCGTCGTTCGACAGGGCGAGGCGGACGGCGGCGGCGCCTGCCTCGCGGAGCGGGACCGCGACCGAGGTCAGGGCGGGGACGACGTCCACGGCGGGTGCGATGTCGTCGAAGCCGGCCACCCCGATGTCCGTCCCCGGCCGCAGCCCGGCGTCGCGCAGCCCGGTCATCGCGCCGATCGCCATCACGTCGTTGACCGCGAACACCGCGTCCACGTCCCCCGCCCGCTCGGCCAGCCGTCGTGCCGCCGCGTAGCCGCCGTCCCTGGTGAAGCCGGTCTCGACGGCGAGCGGCTCGGGCACGCCTGAGCCCGCCAGCCCGGCCAGGAAGCCCTCGTGCCGCTCGCGGGAGGTGCGCAGCGCGGCGGGGGCGTGCAGGACGGCGAAGCGGCGGTAGCCGGCGCCGAGCAGGGCGCGGGCGAGGTCCGCCGCGCCGCCCCCGTTGTCGATGGTCACGGTCGGGTACGGCAGGTCGCGCTGGCTGATCATGACGACCCCGCCGCCCGCCGTCCGGTACGCCTCCAGCTCCTCCACCAGCGCGTCCCTGGTGCCCGCCCCGTCGATGCGGCTGCCGGTCACGATGACGACGCGCGGGCGGCGGCCCCTGAGCGTCCTGACGATCTGCAGCTCGCGTTCCGGTGAGCCGCCGGCCACCGCCATCGTGAGGATCAGCCCCGCGGCCTCGGCCTCGGCGGCCACGCCCGCGGCGATGGCGGAGAAGTACGGGTCGGCCACGTCGCGCACCACCAGCGCGACGGTCCCGGTCGAGCCCTTCGCGATGGCCTGGGCCGACAGGTGCGGCCGGTAGCCGAGCCGGTCGGCGGCGGCGCGCACGCGGGCGACGTTCTCCGCCCTGACGTGGCGGGCGCTGCCGTTGAGCGCCCGGGAGGCGGTGGCCACGGACACGCCCGCCTCCCGCGCGACATCGTGCAGGGTCGCCGGCCCGCCTGCTCCCCGCGCCCCGTCAGGCGGTCCGCCCGTGCCGGTCATCGTCCCTGGTCAGGTCGGGGTGTGGAGGATGGGGTTGGTGACGTCGTGGGCGCGGAGGTGGCCGCACATGCCCCAGCGCTCCTCGGTGGGCGACTCCATGAGCGCCGCGTCCAGCAGGTGGCCGCCGTCGCCGCGTTCGAGGGCGTCGAGCACGGCGGAGGTGCGGCGGGTCTCCTCGGCGACCGTACGCTCCCAGATGCCCCGCCACTCCCCCACCCGGTCACGTACGAGCGCGACCGCGCTGTCGTAGAAGGCGCGCAGCGCGCCCGGCCCGCCGTCCACGAGCCGCGAGAAGCCTTCGACGGCCAGCTCCCTGCGCCGCCGCACCGCTTCCTCCACATCGGCGGAGGGGAGGGTGGCGGCGGCGCGGTAGCGGGCGGGGTCGGCGACGACGTCCGGCGGGAACGTCATGACCGCGTCCCCCGCCTCGGGCAGCCCCGCGTTGGACATGACGACCACCACCTCGAGCCCGCCCCTGTTGACGGCGCGGTGGATGGTGCCGGGCGTGAACCACACGGTGGTGCCGGGCAGCAGCTCGGTCTCGCGCAGCCCGCCGGCGTCGAGCGTCTGGAGGGCGCCCTGCCCGCCGATCACCACGTACGCCTCCGTCGAGGCCGTGTGCAGGTGCGGCGTGCCGCCCTCCAGGCCGTCGGCGCAGGCGTTGCCCGAGTAGACCGACAGCCGGCTGACGGACGTGCCGCCGGGGAACGCCCCGGGAACGGCGGTCATCGCAGCGCCTCCCTCCCCAGCTCGGCGAGCTTGGCCGTGCCGTCCTCGCCCCGGTCACCGTCGGCGATGACGACCGCGTACCGGAAGCTCAGGCTCTGCCCGTCGGGCAGCGGCACCTCCTCGCTGAAGAACGGCGCGGGGCACAGGCACGCGAACATCTCGGTGCGGGCGAACCACTGCGGCGGGTGCTGCGGGTTGGCGGTGTCGTCGACCATGACGATCGTGGAGTGCTCGCCGGTCTCGTCGTGCCGGCCGCGGAAGCCGAACCACTCGGCGCGCATGCCGCGCAGTTCGTCGCCGCCCGCCCCGGCGGGCGACTGGATGAGGCCGCCGGTGAACGAGCGGGGCCCGCGCCAGAACAGGCCGCCGTAGCCGGCGTTCTCGCGGCCCTTGGTGGTCGGGGAGCCGAAGTCGAGGGTGGCGCCCGACACGTTCGTCATGACGGTCTCGAAGACCAGCGCCCACGCGCCGTCGTCCACGACGGACGCGCCGAGCGCGCGCCGCTCCTCGATGACGGGCGCGCCGGCCTGGGACGTCCAGTCGAGCGCGTGCCCGATCGCGACCCGGCCGCCGTCGGCGGTGAGGTTCGTCATCTCGCGGTGGACGGCGCTGCCGTTGTTGTCGAGCTGGCGGTAACGGCCGTCGGTGAACGTCGGCCCGCCCCAGAAGTTGTGCTCGCCGACGTGCGGCAGCGACCAGGCGATGCCCTTGTGCCACACGTGGTCGTGCGGCCGGTAGAGCGACACGAGCGCGCCGCCGAGGGTGCGGATCGGGTGGAGGTACGGCTTGGGCGACTCCAGCACCGGCGTGTCGGGGCGGTAGACGTAGGTGAACAGCTCGGCGTCGCCCGCGGCGACCGTGACCGACTTTCCGACGGTGTGAGTGGCCTGCAGAGTCACTGGTTCCTCCAGGGGGCGCCGGTGCCGTCCATGCGGCGGGCGAACGGGCTGTCCGCGGTGATCTGCCCGGCCCGTACGCGCTCGCCGGTGAAGGCGGAGGCGTAGAGCGCGGCGATGAACTCCATCGTGCGGCGGGCTTCCTTGGTGCTCACCGGCGGCTGCTCGCCCTGGTCGAGCGCGTCGAGCACGGCCGCGAACCAGCCGGTGTGCCCGCTCGATCCCTCGGTGCGGTCGGCGCCCCACAGCGACTTGACGTCCTCGTGGGCGGGGGCCGGGGTGACCGTCCAGTCGTCGTCGGTGTAGCCGTAGAGGTGCTCGACCTCGATCGTGGCGCGCTCGTAGTCGAAGCGCAGCACGGACGTCTCGCGCGGCGACAGCACCGAGTTGACGACGGTGGCCATGGCGCCGCTCTCGAACCTCACCAGCGCCATCGACACGTCCTCGGTCTCGACGGGACGTGCCTGGCGGGCGGCCATGGCGGTGACCTCGGTCCACGGGCCGAGCACCGACAGCAGCAGGTCGAACTGGTGGATGCCGTGCCCCATGGTGGGGCCGCCGCCCTCGGACTCCCAGGTGCCGCGCCACGGGACCGCGTAGTAGTCCTCGCCCCGGTACCACTGGGTCAGGCAGGTGGCCACGAGCGGGCGGCCCAGCTCGCCCGTCCCGGCCAGGCGGCGCAGCCGGGCCGCTCCGGCGCCGAAGCGGTGCTGCAGGACGGTCGCGACGCGGGCGCCGGTACGCTGCTCCGCCTCGATCAGCGCGTCGAACTCGGCCAGCGAGAGGGTCGGCGGCTTCTCCACCAGGGCCGTGACTCCTGCTTCCAGGCAGGCCAGCGCGATGGGGGCGTGCAGCTGGGGCGGGGTGCACAGGTGGGCGACGTCCAGCTCCTGCTCGCGCAGCAGCTCGTCGGCGCCGGCGTAGGCGTGGGGGATTCCGTACTTGTCGGCGAACTCGCGGGCCCGGCCTGCGTCCACGTCGGCCACGGCGACCAGCTCCGCCCGTCCTCCGGAGCTCTGCACGGCCCTGGCGTGGGCATGGGCGATCCCTCCGGTGCCGATGATCGCGGCCCGGTACTGCTGTCGAGACATGGGTTCCTTCGTCCGATGGTCAGGTCGCGCGGCGCCGCGTGGGAAAACGTATTCCGCAGTCTGCCCCGCCTGTCACATGAGCGTCAAGAGCACCCATACCTGAACAGGACCTCACGAACGGGTGGAGTGGCGAGGGATCAGGTGACCCGTCATGCGGAGGTGCCTAGCCGTGTCCGAAGGGGTCAGGGCGTAGCGGATGGCCTGGGCGCCCGCCTCGGCGAGCGGGAGGGCGACCGTCGTCAAGGGCGGGGTGACGTCGCGGGCCAGGGGGATGTCGTCCACGCCCGTCACGCACACCTCCCCGGGGACGTCCACGCCGGCGGCCCGGAAGCCGGACAGGGCGCCGATGGCGATGGTGTCGTTGACCGCCAGCACGGCCTGCCGCCCGTCCAGGCCACGGGCGACCAGGTCGCGGGCCGCCGCGTAGCCGCCGTCCCGGCTGACCTGGCACGGCAGGACGAGGATGTCGCGGACGCCGCCGGCGGTCAGCCCGGCGACACATCCCGCCGTACGGTCGGCGAGGTTGCGCAGGCCGGGCGACCCGGCGAGGATCGCCACCCGCCGGTGCCCGAGCCCGGCCGCGTACGCCCCCACGAGCCGCCCGCAGCCGTGGTTGTCGAAGCCGATCGTGTCGAAGGGCAAGTCGGTGTCGCCGAAGATGACGGCCCGGCCGCCGTCCCGCTCGTACGACCGCAGCTCCTCGGCCAGCCGGTCGCCGGACGCCCCCGCGAGGAACCGGTTGGAGGTGACGACGAGCGCACGGGGCCGCAGCGACCGCAGCACGCGCACGGTCTCCGCCTGCCGCGCGGCGTCCCCCATCGTGGCGGACACCGTGACGAACGCCCCCGCCGTGCTGGCCTCCCGCTCCATCGCGGCCACCACCATGCCCATCGACGGCGTGGTCAGATCGTCGGCCACGAGCGCGATGGAGTCGCTCGCCGTGCGCATGGCCCTGGCGGCGGCGTCGGCGGTGTAGCGCAGGTCGGCGGCGGCGGCGAGGACGCGGGCCGCGTACTCGGGGGCGACCTTCCTGGCGCTGCCTGCGAGCACGCGGGAGGCGGTGGCGACCGACACCCCGGCGGCGGCGGCCACGTCGCGCAGCGTGACCGTGGGCCGCGCCGCGTGGGGCATCCGCTCTCGTCCTCTCGTGGGGGATTGCAGCGTACCCCTATGACGGCTGTCATATGGAGGTCGTGACAGCGGCATCTGCCCGGGACGGGGCGTAATCGATCATGCTGGCGGCATGACGAAGCGACAGTTTGCCAAGAAGACCGGACGCCGCGCCGCCGCCGTGGCGGCGACGCTCGGTGTGCTGTTCGCCGCGAGCCCGGCGCAGGCCGCCACGGGCGAGGGGCTCGACCGGCGGGCGCTGCGCGAGGCGCTCGACGCCGTGCACGAGGCGGGCATGTACGGCCTGTACGGCGAGGTACGCGACGGGGCGAAGAGCTGGCGGGGCGCCTCGGGGGTGGCCGACGTGCGGACGAACCGCCCGGTCAAGCCGGACATGGTGCACCGGGTGGGCAGCATCACCAAGACGTTCACGGCGGTGGCCGTGCTGCAGCAGGTCGCCCGCGGCACGATCGAGCTGGACGCCCCGATCGGCCGCTACCTGCCGGACGTCGTGCCGGGCGAGCGCGGCCAGAAGATCACCGTACGGATGCTGCTCAACCACACCAGCCACATCGCCGACCTGGTCGGCCCGGCGTTCCCCTCCCTGTACGAGAACTCGACGCAGAGCCTCGACGACCACCGCTTCCGGAAGCTGACCCGGCTGCAGACGGCGAAGTTCGGCCTCGACGCCCCGCCGACGGGCGAGCCGGGCGCCACCCCCGGCGTCTACTCCAACACCAACTACGTGCTGGCCGGTCTGCTGCTGGAGAAGGTGACGGGCACCAAGGCCGAGGACTACATCACCCGTCACGTGATCCGCGAGGCGGGCCTGCGGCACACGGCGTTCCCGCGCACCCCGCACATCCCCGGCCCGCACTCGAAGGCGTACGAGTCGATGCTCGGCCTCATCGATCCGCCGCGCGACTACAGCGTGTACGACATGTCGTGGGTCACCACGGCGGGCGCGCTGACGTCCACGATGGACGACCTCAACCGCTTCTACCGCGCGCTGCTGCGCGGCGAGCTGATCGGCCCGGCCGAGCTGGCGGAGATGAAGAAGACGGTGCCGGTCGTGGCCGGCGGGCTGCTCGACTACGGGCTCGGCATCTACGCCTACGACCTGCCGTGCGGCCGGTTCTGGGGGCACAGCGGCAGCGTGTTCGGCATGGCGACGGAGTCGGCGACCAGCGAGGACGGCGAGCGCCAGATCTCGATGGGCGTCAACAGGACGAAGTACCAGACCATCGACGAGAACGGCCAGGTCGTCCCGCACGACATCGACTACGCCAGCGCGCGGTTCGTGGTGCTCGGCGCGTGCGGGGACGTGCAGGCCAGGACGGCCAAGCAGGGGTACGTCCCGTTCGCCGCGGATGGGGTGCGGGTGAAGCGCTGAGGGGTGTGACGCCGATCACGTTCGTTGTGTGGATTCCTGCGCAGTTGTTGCGGTGCGTCCTCCGTAATGTCCCTCTTGCCGGAAGCACCCCGGCAGCACCGACCAGGGGGAGGAACCCGAAATGCGTAAGACCTTTGCGATCGCCGCTCTCGCCGGTTCGATGGCCGTCACCGGCCTCGCGATGAGCGCTCCGGCCCAGGCCGCCACTCAGACCGCGCACTCGACCGGGACGTCCTGGGGCAAGTTCTTCTCCAGCGACCACAAGGCGTACACGTTCGGCAAGACCTGGAAGTCGCACGGCAAGGTCTACACGAAGTGGTACGGCGTGGACAAGCGCGGCGGCAAGAAGGGCTGGGTCTGGTTCGAGGTCTACCAGAACGGCCACTGGACCAAGTTCAACAAGGCGTGGGACGGCAAGGTCGTCGGCACGTGGAGCGGCCGGGGCATCAAGAAGGTCTACACCTTCACCTGCTGGGCCGGGAAGTTCGACAACTGCGGCAAGAAGTACCGCATCTACTAGGAGATCGAGGCCCGCGGTCCCGAAGCCGGGACCGCGGGCCTTTTCCTGTCAGTGCGAGAACGCCTGCAGCTCGGCCGCCCTGACCTGGTCCCGCTGCGGGCTGGCCGTGGCGCAGTCCGTCGCGGAGTTCGGGTCGTTGTCCTGCTCACCGGCGTACAGCGGGTTGCCGGTGCACTGGGTGGTGAGGGCGCGCAACATGAGGTGCGTCGCGCTGGTGTCGCGCACGTCGAACGACTTGATCAGCATGTCGGCGCCGCGCGGGCGCGGCAGCGAGGCGTCGAAGGCGCTCTTCGAGCTGGTGTAGATCTTCTTGAAGCTCGCCGGGTCGGCGCAGTCCCTGCCGCACGCCAGCACCTCGAAGGAGCGCAGGCTGGAGAAGCGGTTCTGCGCGCCGGGGTCGGCCGGGTCGCCGACGTTCGGCCGCAGCATGGCGCTGACCTGCACCCGGCTGATCTTGACCGGCTTGTCGCCCGCCAGGTCCACCACCACCGACCTGCCGGCCGGCGCGCCGGTGAGCGAGGCCCAGTTCGTGGCCTCGGTCTCGTCGATGAGCTTGTCCTGGTTGACGCCGTCGCCCGTGGCCGTCGCGCCGCTCGCCGCCGACGCGTGGTTGCGCGGCAGGGCCAGCGGGAGCGGCAGCTCGACGCCGGGCACGACCGCGTACGTCAGCCGCCGGTGACCGAAGCCGGGGCCCGCGACGACGAAGTCGTACACGCCGGGCGTCATCGTGACCGTGTCGCCGAGCTCGGTCGCCGGGTCGGTGTCGGCCACCGGCACCGCGCGGGCCTCGTAGTCGCCCACGTACAGCCGCAGCGCCGCGCCCTTCGCCTCGCCGAGCGGCTTGAGCTTCAGCGAGCCGTTCTTGCCCCTCGGGTCGACGAAGCTCGGCGTCGGGTCGGCGTCGCCCGCGCCGCGGCTGGACGCGCCCTCGCCCAGGCCGTGCTCGGCGAACGCGCGCCACATGATGTCCTGGTTCCTGCCGCCGAACCGGATCGCGTCGGCCGCGAGCAGCGCGTCACGGTGGTCGACGTAGCTGACCGCGCCCGAGGCCATCAGCAGCAGCGCGTCGAACGACAGCTGCGCCCAGCGCCGGTTGCCCGGGCACTTCTCGACCGGCGTCTTACCGTCGGCGCACGCCTGCTGCTGCTTGGCCGTGCCCGCGCCGTACCGCTTGACGAAGGCCGCCCGCACGTCGAACTGCGTCGCCGACCAGATCTCCCCGTCCGCGTGCACCTGCGCGCCGACGATGTCGTACGCCACGTCGCTGTAGTTGAGCGGCGACTTCGACATGTCGTAGTTGCGGATGCCGCGTTCCTTGTCGCCGGTCACGTAGCCGCCCGTGACGTACGGGGTGCGGCCGGCGGGGCGGAAGCCGTACTCGTTGAGGTACTCCATGGAGAACAGGTCGGACGTGCTCTCGTTCATGGCTCCGGCCTGGGCGCCGCTCCAGCCGGAGTTCGGGCCGGCGATCATGCGGCCGGAGATGGCGTGCGTGTACTCGTGGGCGATGACCGACATGTCGTAGTCGCCGTCCACGCACGGCGAGTAGAACGACCCGGCGATCGGCTGCCACAGGTACATGTTGGTGATCGGCGCCACCCCGTCGGGGCCGGTGATCTGGTTGGCGTTGTCCCGTACGGACAGCACCCGCGCGCCCGCCTGCGCGTTGCCCTGCTCGGGGTCGCCGCCGAGCCCGCCGCGACCGCCGTTGTCCGCCTGCATGTTCCAGGCCGTCTCGGTGAAGCCGAGCCGGTAGGACCAGTCGTGCATGCGGTTGTGCGCGACGTGCAGGTTGGAGATGGCCGCTTCGAGGTCGGCCTCGCCCGGCTGGTCGAACACGGCCGGGTCGCACTTGGCCCTGTGCCAGGTGTTCTTCCACGGGTAGCGGTAGTCCCTGGCCGGGGTGAGCACGTTGGTACGGGTGCCGACGGAGAACGGGTCGCCGCTGGCGCGGTTCTCGTACGTCCTGGCCGCGTTGCCGACGCTGGTGTTCGTGGGCTCGTTCGTGAGGTGGTCGACGTCCCACGGCTTGCCGGCCGCCGGGTCGCCGCCGATCACCCGGTCACAGCCGGGTCCTGGCGCGGCGCACCACTTCTGGCGGGTGTCCTTGGAGGAGTAGTCGTCGCGCGGGTTCGACGGGAAGACCGACCACTCGGGGTTTCCCGGGTCGGCGTGGTGGTCGACCAGGTTCTCGCGGGTCAGGATCGCGCCGGTGACCGCGTCCACGTGCGTCGTGTACGCCGCCTCCGCGCCCTGCGCGCCGCCGATCAGCACCACCTGGTACGCGCTGTGCACCCCGCCGGGCGCCGGCACCGCCACCTCCGTGGCCTGCTTGGTGACGGCCGTGGCGAGGTCGATGCCGCCGTCCTCGGCCGCGATCTCCATGGCCCGCTGCGCGGTGATCGCGGCGGCCGGCGGCGTGCCCGTCTCGCGCGACAGCGACGACGTGACGTGCCTGACCTGGCCGTCCGTCACGCCGATCGCGACCAGCCCGTCCACCCCGGCGGGCAAATCGCCGAAGCGCTGGCGCAGCAGCACCGCGTGGCCGGGCTCGATGGGGTTGACCGCGACCGTCTCCAGCGCGTCGATCGAGGCGGCGGACAGGCCGAAGAGCTGCTCGTTGGCCTTGAGGTAGTCGCGCGCCGCCTTCTCCGGGTCGCCGCCGAGCCCTTCCGCCAGGGGCTGCGCGCCGGTGATGGTGGCGGGGGTGCCGAGAGCGTTCCAGCGGACCTCGGCGGCGGACCCCGCGACGCGCCGCTCCGCCGACGCCGGGGGCGGCACCTGACCCTGGCGGTTGTCCACATCGGGTTCGCCGTGGAGCTCCGCCTGGAAGTCGTGGATCTCCGGAGCCTGCGCGGCGGGTTCGCCCCGTGCCGCTCCGGTGAGGGGAAGGGTCGCCGCGGTCATCGCGACGACGACGAGTGAGCTGCGTAACCAGGACCTGGTCGACACGTTTCCCTCCTGCGTGCCTGAGGATGCGCAGCGTCGCGCATCTCGCAAGAGGAAATCACCGGCCAACTAAGCTGACAAGATCTTGTAAAGGCGCAAATATCAGCGTATAAGCGGCAGATAACGCCCGCCCCAGCAGCCCACGTGCCACCGGAACGGGCCGGACGACGCCGTCAAGCGGGGCCGTCAAGCGGGGCCGTCAAGCGGGGCCGTCAAGTGGGCGGTCAGAGGGTGGCGTTGATCTGCGGGGCGACGCGTTCCGACCAGGTGGTGAGCACCTCGTCCAGCCGGGGCAGGTCCGCCTCGACGACGGCGAGGCCCGGCGTGGGGACGGTCGCGCCCAGCTCCACCAGCAGCGGCCGCAGGTGCACCTCGACCGCGAGCGCGTGCCGGGCGTCGCCCATGACCAGCAGCGGCAGCGCCGCCTTGCCGGCCAGCGCCTGCGGCGGCAGCCGGTCCAGGAACGCCTTGAGCAGCCCGGTGTAGGTGCCCTTGTAGGTGGGGCCGGCCACGACCAGCACGCTCGCCTCGGCGACCAGTTCGAGCGCGACCTCCACGCCGGTGGAGACGCCGGGGCTGAGCAGGTGCGGGCCGAGCGCCGACAGGTCGATCACCTCGTACGAGTCCGCCGCCCCCAGCCGGTCGAGCCGCTGCCCGACGGCCTTGGCGGCCTCGGCGGCCACGGTCAGCGTCCTTGACCCGGAGCGCGGGTTGCCCACCAGGGCGACGACGCTCATCGGCCCACCACCGCGGCGATCACCCGGAGCCGGCCGCCGGGCACCCGTCGTTCACTCACCCAGTCCTCCTCAGCCTCGTCGTCGGGCAGGTCGTACCAGTGGACGTCGCCCTCCAGCCCGTTCAGCCCGTCCAGCCGTGCCGTGTCAGCCATGCGCGGCCGCCACCCTTCGTTCCCTGGCCGCCGCGACCTCGCCGCGCAGCAGGCTCCATACGCGCCGCCGGCTCCGCGCCGCCGGCCGGCCCGGCGGGAGGACTCCCGGCGGGCCCACGTCGACGATCTCCTTGATCCGGCCGGGCGCCGCCGTCATCACCGCGACCCGCCGCCCCAGCCGGACGGCCACGCCGAGGTCATGGGTGATGAACAGCACGGTCTTGCCGGTCTCCCGCCAGACGCGGACGAGCTCGTCGCCCAGCCTGGCCCTGCTCGGCGCGTCCAGCCCGGCGAACGGCTCGTCCAGCAGCAGCACGCCCGGGTCGAAGGCGAGGCTGCGGGCGAGCGCGACGAGCTGCCGGTCGGCGGGCGACAGCTCGTATGGATACTTGCCGGCGACCCCGTCCAGCCCCACGAGCGCGAGCAGCTCGCGTGTCCGCCGGTCGCGCTCCGGCCTGGGCGCCGCGCCGGCCTCCAGCCCGAACGCCACGTTGGCCCGCGCGCTGCGCCACGGGAACAACGCGTGCTGCTGCACGACCACGCCCCGCTCCAGCGCCGGCCCCGTGACGGGCGCGCCGCCGATGAGCACCTGCCCGCGGGTCGGCCGGACGAGCCCGGCGACCAGCGCGAACACGCTGGACTTGCCGCATCCGCTCGGGCCGACGATCGTGAGCAGCTCGCCTCCCGGCACGTCGAGGTCGACGCCCGACAGCACCGTGACGGGGGCGGCGGGATCGCCGGCCTCCAGCGTCACGTTCCTGAGGGTGAGATGCGGGGCCTGACTCATGCGTACGAAGCTACGAGGCACCGCCCGCAAAGTCAACATTTCCTACATGAGATGAAGACAATGCTCCCTCGATATCGTCGTGCCGTAACGCCGCCTGACGATTCACATCGAGGGGTTTCGATGATCTTCATCACCGCGAAGTTCCGCGTCCTGCCCGAGCACGCCGACGACTGGCCGGCCATCACCCGCGACTTCACCGCCGCCACCCGCGCCGAGCCCGGCTGCCTGTGGTTCGACTGGTCGCGCAGCCTCGACGATCCGAACGAGTACGTACTGGTGGAGGCCTTCAGAGACGACGAGGCGGGCGCCGCCCACGTCCAGTCCGACCACTTCAAGCAGGCCCAGCAGACCCTCCCGCCGCACCTGGCGGAGACGCCGCGCATCGTCAACACCACCATCGCCCAGGACGACTGGTCCGAACTGGGGGAAATGGCCGTCAAGAACGCCTGACCCACCTCCCCGGGCCGCCCACACGGCGGCCCGGGGCCACGGCACCAGGGCGCGTGGCGGCGGACCGCATCGCAGCCGAGCGAGCGTGACGCCTCACGGCGGCCGTTACGCGAACGTTACGAGCGTGCCGGAACCCCTTACAGGCGCGTCATCGCAGGTCACAGTGCACATCGCGGCGCGGGCGCGTTTTTTTCCGGGTTATTGACGAAAAACCATGGACCTCGGCAGACTCTCCGCATGGCACCACCCCGTGGCCCCCTTTCGCAACTCCGGCGCGGGCACGAAGAGCTCGTGCTCGGCCTGTTGCGCAAGCACGGCCCCCTGAGCCGGGGCGAGCTGGGCAAGCGTTGCGGCCTGTCCAGGACGACCCTCTACGACATCCTCGCCGAGCTGGTGGCGAGCGGCGCCGTGGTCACCGCGTCCCCGCAGGAGACCCCGCGCGGCCGGGGCAGACCGGCCGAGACGCTGACCCTCAACCCCGACGCCGGCCAGGCCATCGGCATCGACTTCGCCCGGCGCGGCCTGCACGTCGCGGCCGTCAACCTGGCGCACGAGATCGTCGGCTCGGCCAGCGAGCCGCACGACGCCGACCTGCCGTGGGAGCAGCGGGTCGAGCTGGCCGAACGGCTCATCGGCTCCCTCACCGGCACCGGCTCGGGCGCGCTGCGGCTGGGCGCGCTAGACGCGATCGGCGTCGGCGTCGTCGGCGCCCAGGTCGAAGGCCTTCCAGCTGAGGGCCTGAGTGAGGAACGAACCAAGGGCCGCGAAGGCGAAGGACCCGGGCCGGAATCCGGCGAAACCCCGCCCCACCCCGTGCAGGTGCTGCTGCGGGAGCGGTTCGGCGTGCCGGTGATGCTCGACAACAACACCAGGCTGGCCGCGCTCGGCGAGGCGATCTGGGGGGCGGCGGCAGGCGGGCAGGACGTGCTCTATCTGCGGCTGTCCCACGGTGTCGGCGGCGGGCTGGTGGTCGGCGGGTCGTTGCACAGAGGCGCGTACGGGCTGTCGGGCGAGTTCGGCCACATCACGGTCGAGCCGGGCGGCGCGCGCTGCGACTGCGGCGGCACCGGCTGCCTGGAGACCGTCGCCTCCATAAGGGCCGTGCTGGACGCCTACCGAGCCACCGGCGGAAGGGCCGCCGACGTGCCGGAGCTGGTCAAGGCGGTCAGGGCGGGCGAGCCGAGCGCGCTGGACGTGCTGGAGCGGGTGGGCGGCAGGATCGGCGAGGTGCTGGCCGCCGTCTGCAACGCGATCGGCCCCAGCGTCATCGTGGTCGGCGGCGAGCTGGTCGAGACCGGCCAGGCGCTGGTCGAGCCGATCGAGCGCACGCTGCACGACCACGTCATGCCGGTCTCGCGGCACCGGGTGAGCCTGCGCAGGGCGACGCTCGGCGAGGTCGCGGGCGCGCTCGGCGGCATCGCCCTGGTGCTGCACGAATCCCCCTTGCTGTCCCGCTATCCGGCAGGCCCGGATCTCGCTGAGGACCTCACATCACCTTGACATCCCCCCTTGGTGAACGAGGGGGGTTCCCACGGTCGCCCGTGAGGGTTCCTGTTTCACAGCCGGTCGCCCGTCCGAGAGGACTCTCGTTGAGGTCTTACACCCGCTCCACAGGCGTTTCAGCTCTCCGCCGGCCCGGCGGCGAGCACGTTCCTGGCCGCGTTGACGTCCCGATCATGGACCGCGCCGCAGGCACAAGTCCACTCCCGGACGTTCAGCGGCATCTTCTCCCGCAGGGCCCCGCACTGCGAGCACAGCTTGGAGGAGGGGAACCAGCGGTCGACCGCCACCACGCTCCGCCCGTACCACTGCGCCTTGTACTCCAGCATGGAGCGGAACTCCCGCCACGAGGCGTCGGAGACGGCGCGGGCCAGACTCCGGTTCTGGACCATGGTGCGGACGGTCAGGTCTTCCACGGCGATCACTTGGTTTTCGTGAACAAGCCGTGTCGTGACCTTGTGCAGGTGATCTCTTCTCGATCGGCGAACCGGCCGCCCCTGTCCTGCTCCCCAGGAGTCCGATTCCTCCCCGCCTGAAGGCGAGGGGTCTCCACGGAGGTATCTGATGACTCAGCTCACCGCGACGGGCAAGGCGCAGGCGGCTCCGGCCGTGCGGCGCGGGCCCAGGCGCTCGCGGCGCGCCCTCGTACTCAACCTCGTCGCCGTCGTCGTCGGCCTGCTCGTCTGGACGGCGCTGGCCACCATAGGCGTGCAGGGGCTGCCGAACCCGCTGGAGGTGGCCGGCCGCGCGGCCGAGCTGATCGGCGACGGCACGCTGGTGACCGACGCCCTGGCCAGCCTGCGCCGCGTCCTGATCGGCTTCCTGCTCGGCACGCTGCTGGCGATCCCCGTCGGCTTCCTCATGGGCTGGTACGCCACCGCGCGCGGCCTGCTGGAGCCGTACGTGCAGTTCTTCAGGACGATCCCGCCGCTGGCGATCATCCCGCTGGCCATCGTGCTCATGGGCATCGACGAGCGGCCGAAGATCTTCGTCATCTTCCTGGCGGCGTTCCTGTCGAGCGTGGTCTCCACGTTCCAGGGCGTCGTGGACGTGGACAAGACGCTGATCAACGCCGCCCGGGTGCTCGGCGCGTCCGACCGGACGATCTTCCTGCGGGTCGTGGTGCCGGCCTCGACGCCGTTCATCCTGGTCGGGATGCGGGTGGGGCTGGGCGCGGCCTGGGGCACGCTGGTCGCGGCCGAGCTGATCGCCGCGCAGGAGGGCCTGGGCTTCCGGATGCAGCAGGCCCAGCTCTACTACGACCTGTCCACGATCTTCGTGGGCCTGATCACCATCGGCGTGCTCGGCCTGCTGATGGACCGCCTGCTGCTGCTGGCCGAACGCCGCCTCACCAACTGGCAGGAGCGCCGATGAACAACAAGATCTCGTTCAGGGACGTCGTCAAGACGTACCCGATGAAGGACGGCACCTTCACCGCGCTCGACCACGTGTCGCTGGACATCGCCGACCGCGAGTTCGTCACCGTCGTCGGCCCTTCGGGGTGCGGCAAGAGCACGCTGATGAGCATGGCGGCCGGGCTGGTCGAGCCGACCGGCGGCGAGGTGCTGGTGGACGGCCGGCCGGTCGACGGTCCAGGACCCGAGCGCGGGGTGATCTTCCAGCAGTACGCGCTGTTCCCGTGGCTGACCGTGCGCAGGAACGTCGAGTTCGGGCTGAAGCTCAAGGGGCTGCCGGCCGACGAGCGCAGGCGGCGGGCCGAGCAGGCGATCGAGCTGGTGGGCCTGTCCGACTTCGCCGACGCGCTGCCGAAGGCGCTGTCGGGCGGCATGCGGCAGCGCTGCGCGATCGCCCGCGCGTACGCGGTGGACCCGCAGGTCCTGCTCATGGACGAGCCGTTCGGCGCGCTCGACGCGCTGACCAGGGTGCAGCTGCAGGACCAGCTCCTCGCCACGTGGAGCAGGGAGCAGCGCACGGTCATGTTCATCACCCACGACGTGGACGAGGCCGTCTACCTGGCCAGGCGGGTCATCGTCATGGCCGCGCGGCCCGGCCGCATCCAGCAGATCATCGACGTCGACCTGCCGTACCCGAGGACCGAGGAGATGCGGCTCTCGCCCGAGTTCGGGCGGATCCGCAACGAAGTCTGGCACGCCGTCTACCACCAGGCGTCCGCCGCCTGAGTTTCCCGTACAGAAAGAAGGACCCGATGGCCATGCGTTCCCTTCGCCGCGCCCTGACGGCCGCCTCGGCGGTGAGCCTGCTGGCACTCTCCGTGACCGCCTGCTCCGACGACGGCTCCACCGTCAGGTTCGGCTACATCAGCGACTACAACGGCGCCAGCCTGCTCGCCATCGCCGAGAAGCAGGGCCTGTGGGACAAGCAGGGGCTCACCCCCGAGATCAAGGTGTTCACGAACGGGCCGCTGCAGATCCAGGCGCTCGGCGCGGGCGACCTCGACTTCGGCTACATCGGCCCCGGCGCGATGTGGCTGCCCGCCACGGGCAAGGCCAAGGTCGTCGCGATCAACACGCTGGCGTACGCCGACCGCGTGATCGGCCGGCCCGGCATCAAGACGATCCAGGACCTCAAGGGCAAGAAGGTCGGCGTGCCGGAGGGCACGTCCGGCGACATGGTGCTCAACCTGGCGCTGCAGAAGGCCGGCATGTCGGTCAAGGACATCGAGAAGGTGCCGATGGACCCGGCCACGGTGGTGTCGGCGTTCGCCTCCGGGCAGATCGACGGGGCCGGCATCTGGTATCCGCTGATCGACAACATCAAGCAGCAGGTGCCGGACATGGTGGAGATCGCCAGTACGAAGGAGTGGCCGGACAGCTCGTTCCCGACCGCGTTCGTCGGCGGCACGGAGGTGGACGAGGCGCTCACCAACAAGGTGATCAAGGTGCTGCAGGAGGCCAACGACTGGCGGGCCGCACACCCAGAGGAGGCCATCACCGAGTCCGCCGCGCTGCTCAAGCTCGACCCGGCCAAGGTCAAGGCGGACGCGGCGAACGTCCAGACGATGACCACCGAGGACCTGGTGAACAAGACCAAGGACGGCACGGTGGCCAAGTGGCTGAACAGCCTCGGCGACTTCTTCGTCGGCACCGGCCAGCTCAAGTCCAGGCCCGACCCCTCCACGTACTACACCGGCGATCTCTACACGAAGGCCTTCACCAAGTGAACCTGCTGTTCCTGATGACCGACCAGCACCGCGTCGACACCCTGGGCTGCTACGGCAACCCGCACGTCGCCACGCCCAACCTCGACAGGCTGGCCGCGAGCGGCACCCGGTTCGACCGGTTCTACACGCCGACGGCCATCTGCACGCCGGCGCGGGCCAGCCTGCTCACCGGGCAGGCCCCGTTCCGTCACCGGCTGCTGGCGAACTACGAGCGCAACGTCGGTTACCTGGAGGACCTGCGGGAGGACGCCTTCACCTTCCCCGAGGCGCTCAAGGAGCGCGGCTACCAGCTCGGGCTCATCGGCAAGTGGCACGGCGGCACCAGCCGCAACGCCGCCTCCTACGGCTTCGACGGCCCCGACCTGCCCGGCTGGCACAACCCGGTCGACCATCCCGACTACCTCGCCTACCTGGAGGAGCGCGGGCTGCCGCCGTACCGGATCTCGGACCTCGTCCGAGGGACGACGCCGAACGGCAACCAGGGCAACCTGCTGGCCGCGCGGCTGCACCAGCCGGTGGAGGCCACGTTCGAGCACTACCTGGCGACCAGGGCGATCGAGCACATGGAGCGCTACGCCGCCGACGGCCGGCCGTTCTTCCTCGCCACCCACTTCTTCGGGCCGCACCTGCCGTACCTGCTGCCCGACGAGTACTTCGACATGTACGACCCGAGCCTGGTGGAGCTGCCGCCGTCGATCGCCGAGACGTTCGAGGGCAAGCCGCCGGTGCAGCGCAACTACAGCGCGCACTGGACGTTCGACACGATCCCGATCGAGGTCACCCGCAAGCTGATCGCCGTCTACTGGGGTTACGTGACGCTGATCGACGAGCAGATCGGCCGCATCCTCGACCGCATGGACGAGCTGGGGCTGAGCGACAGCACGTCCGTCTTCTTCACCGCCGACCACGGCGAGTTCACCGGCGCCCACCGCCTGCACGACAAGGGCCCGGCCATGTACGAGGACATCTACCGCATCCCCGGCATCATCCGCGTCCCCGGGCAGCAGCCGCAGGTCAGGGACGAGTTCGTCACGCTGACCGACTGCACGGCGACCATCCTCGACCTGGCCGGCTGCGACACCGGGCCGGCCGTGGACAGCCGCAGCCTGCTCCCGCTCGTCCGCGGCGAGCACCCGGAGTGGCCCGGCGAGCTGCTGGCCGAGTTCCACGGCCACCACTTCCCGTATCCGCAACGGATGATCCGCGACGACCGCTACAAGCTGATCGTCAACCCCGAGTCGGTCAACGAGCTGTACGACCTGCACGCCGACCCGCACGAGCTGAGCAACCGCTACACCCACCACGAGCTGGCCCCCGTGCGCCGCCGGCTGATGCGCCGGCTGTACGACCTGCTGCGCGAGCGGGGCGACAACTTCTACCACTGGATGACCCCGATGTACGACATCGGCGCCCTCGACTACGACCCCACGCTCAGCTCCTTCGAGAAGGAGGGCGAGAAGGAGGGCGAGAAGGAGGACTCCCCCGCCTGACCGGCATCGGCCGGACCGATTCCCGTTCTGGCAAACGCGTGTCGCCCGGCCCGGTTCGTGTGCTTGACTCCCGCCTTGGCACTACCGCACCGATGGGGAGAGTTCATGGCGGAGTTCGTGGGGATCGACCCCCGTGGCGCGCACGAACTGATCCGCCGTATGGAGGCGGGCAAGGCTTATGTCAGCGCGACCCGGCCGGGTCTCGAGACGGCGATCGCCGAGGCGGAGCAGGACTGGGCCGGCCGCCAGGGCACCACGGCCCTGCACCGCGCCTGGGTGTTGTTCCACGACTCCCAGCAGGACCTGCGGTGGCGCATCGACACGATCGAGCAGCTCGTACCGGTGCGGGAGCGCGGCATGCTGTCCGCGACCTTCCCTTTCACGGCCGAGCACGAGGCACGGCTGGCCGCGGAGAGCGCGGCCCACGCCATCCTGGCCGCCGAGCGGGAGGGTGAGCGGGAGGGTGGGGACGTGGCGGCGGCGGTCGCGGCCGTCGAGGGCGAGGTCCGCGACCCCGCGTACGCGACGGCGCTGCTTTCCACGCTCGGCATCGAGACGTTCACCCGGCTGCTCGAAGGGCACGGCGGGCCGCTGGCGCAGGCGTACGCGAGTGCCGAGCGCACCGGGCGGCTCGGCGACGCCTGGCACGAGCTGGTGGCGACCGCCCCGGCCGAGGCGCTGACGGCCCTGGTCACGGGCGCCGAGCAGTCGGGCACGGTGCTCAACCGGGTCGCGACCACGCTGCTGAACCGCCCGCAGGACACCGGCTGGAGCCCCGGCGACCTGCTCCGGCCGTACGCGGGCAACCCGCTGGCCTTCCAGCAGCTGCTGGCCGAGCATCCCCGCGAGGCGCGCGCCCTGCTGAGCGCCGCCACCGCCGACCCGGCCGCCGCCCAGGCGCTCGCGACCGCGTTGCACGAGGCGCTCAAGCCCGGGGTCGGGGCCGACGGGCTGCGCGAGCGCGCCTGGGCCACCGTCATCGGCACCCCGGGCGGCAGGACCGCCGCCGAGGGCGGCTGACCCGCGATGGCGACGAAGCACCAGCTCCTCCGCGAGGCTGCCGACAAGGAGTCGCTGGCCGCCGCGTTCATGCGGTACGCCAGGGGGCTCGCGGGCGCGTTCGACGGCATCCCGGCGCGGCCTGGCGACTGCGAGTCGTACTGGACGGGGCCGGCCGCGCAGCGGTACCTGACGCAGGTGGTCAAGGTCAGGCGCGAGGTGGCCGACCTGGAGGACTCCTGCCTGGCCACCGCCGACAACCTGCGCCGCCGCGCGGCGAGCCTGCGCGCCGCCGCCGCGGCCATCGTCGCCGACCCCTGAGCCCAGGGGCTAACGCATCGCGTCCAGGCCGCGCACCACGCTGGTGGTGAGCGTGCCGATCTCGGAGATGCCGATCGTGACGGTGTCGCCGTCCTGGAGCGTGAACGGCAGGTCGGGCACCAGGCACGTGCCGGTCGCCAGCACGGCGCCGTCGGGGAAGGCGTCGGCGCGGTAGAGGTAACCGGCCAGGTCGTCGAGCCGCCGGTTGAGCTGGGAGGTGCTGGCCTTGCCGTCCCAGACGGTCTCGCCGCCCCTGGCGATGGTGAGCGTGATGTCCAGCGTGTACGGGTCCGCCACCTCCCACGCGGGCCTGATGCCGGGGCCGACCGCGCAGGCGCCGAGGTAGATCTTGGCCTGCGGCAGGTAGAGCGGGTTGACCCCCTCGATGGTGCGGGAGCTGACGTCGTCGACGACCGTGTAGCCGACGATCTCGCCGCCCGCGTTCAGCACGAGACCCAGCTCGGGCTCCGGCACGTCGATCCCGGAGTCCTCGCGGACGGAGATGCGGCCGCCGTCGCCCGACACCTTCCACGCCACCGACTTGAAGAACAGCTCGGGCCGCTCGGCGTCGTAGACCAGCTCGTACACGTCGGCGGCGCGCTCGCTCTCCAGCACCCTGGCCTCGCGGGAGCGCCGGTAGGTGACGCCCGCGGCCCACACCTCCATGCGCCCGTCCACGGGCGGGAGCAGGGCGACGGAGCCCGAGGGGTGGCGGGGGCCGTCGGCGGACGCGCACCGCTCCTTGAGTTCATCGGAGGAAAGTCGGAGCAGCTCACCGACGGTGGTGATTCCGGCCAGCTCCACCACCTGCTCGCCGTCGTCGATTCCTACTGCGGCGGCGCTGGTCAGTGGGCTGGTGAACCGTACGATCTGCATGCCTGCTCCTAGCTCCGTCAACCGAGTCATCCGATGAATGGTCGCCTATGGGATCAACTTAATAGTTCGACGGGTCGATCGGGAGGGGGCATCTGCTCATATCACCTCGAAGTCGGCCATCATCGCCATGTCCTCGTGTTCGAGGTTGTGGCAGTGCAGCATGTACGTGCCGCGGTGCCCGTCGAAGCGGGCCAGCACGTCCACGACCTCGTACGGCCCCACGTCCACGGTGTCCTTCCAGCCCGCGTCCGTGGCGGCGGGCGGGCGGCCGTTCCTGGCCAGCACCTGGAAGTGGGCCAGGTGCACGTGCACGGGATGACGGAAGTCACCGGTCAGCCGCCACACCTCGGCGGTGCCCACGCGGGGACGGGCCAGCGGCACGCCGGGCCGGTAGCGATGACCGTTGATCGTCCAGGCGCCGTCCGTCGCGCGGAAGTCGAAGCGGCGGGTGGCCACGGGACGCGGCCGTCCAGGCGGGCGGGACAGGACGGCGGGCACGGCGCTGTCGTCCGGCGCCCGCCGGGTGACGACGAAGCCCATGACGTTCCCGGCCGGCCCGTCGGCCAGGGCGTTGACCAGGGTGACGGCGGTGCCGACGGGGTAGCCGGAGAAGTCGACGACGACGTCGTACCGCTCGCCTGGAGAGATCGGGATCGCGTCGTGCGTCACCGGCGCGGCGAGCAGCCCCGAGTCGCTGCCGATCTGCGTGAACCGGCCGCCGGGGGCCAGCCTGAGCAGGTATCTGCGCGCGTTGGACGCGTTGAGCAGGCGCAGCCGGTAGCGGGTGGCGGTCACCTCGGCGACCGGCCAGGGAGCGCCGTTCACCAGGATCACGTCCCCTTCGACGCCCTCCATGTAGTCGCCGTCCAGCCTCCCCCGGCCGCCGTGCTCACCGTGCCCGCTCCGGTGGGCCCGCGGGTAGCGGAACGAGCCGTCCTCCTCGAAGGCCCGGTCGCAGATCATCAGCGGCAGCTCCCGCTCGCCGCGCGGCAGCGGCAGCGCGTCCTCCTCCTCGTCGCGGACCAGCGCCATCCCGGCCAGCCCGCGCCACACCTGCGGGGCGGTGAAGTCCATCCGGTGGTCGTGGTACCAGAGCGTGGCGGCCCGCTGGCCCACCGGATAGCGGTACTCCTTGACCAGCGGGTGGTGCACCTCCCCTGGGTGAGCGGGGTGCGGCGGGGCGCCGGCGGGCACGACGAGGTCGGTCGGGTAGCCGTCGGAGCCCGGCGGGGTGACGCCGCCGTGCAGGTGGGTGGAGGTGGGCACGGGCAGCTCGTTGCGCACCGCGACCGTGACTGGTTCCCCGCGCCGCAGCTCGAACGTGGGCCCCGGGAAGGTGCCGCCGTACCCCCACACCTCGGTCCGCAGCCCCGGCAGGATCTCGGCCGCCGCCACCCGCTGCGTCACCTCGTACCGGCCGGGGCCGACCGGCCTGGCCACGTCCGGGATCGGCAGCGGCGCCGTGAAAGGCTCCGGCAGCCGCGCCCTGCTCCGCAGCAACTGCCCCGCCACCTCGGCCCCGCAGCCCGCGATGCCCAGCCCGGCCCCGCCCAGCATCCCCACGAACGCCCGCCTGGAGAGCCTCATGCGGCACCGCGCAGCGTGCGCCACGTCCACGCGGTGAAGACGGCGGACAGCCCGAAAACGGCCATGCCGAGCGGGAAGTGCCCCGCGATGATCCGCGCCTGCCCCAGCCCGACCTGCGCCGTCTCCAGCACCACGAGCCCCAGCCCGGCCAGCGCCGGCCATCCTGGGCCGCGCCCCGGCCGCCACAGCAGCACGGCGGTCACCACCTGCGCGTAGAGCAGCGCGTGGGTGTAGCCGGCGTTGTCGCGGTGCCAGGCCAGCAGATCGACGTCGCCGGTGACGAACAGCCCGGCGAGCGCCGCCTGCACGAGCACCCCGGTCAGGTGCCCGGTGGCCGTCACGCGCAACGACCAGACGATCCAGCCGGGCGGACGCGGAACGGCCTCGGAGGAGCCGGGGTCGGAGGAGCCGGGGTCGGAGGAGCCGGGGTCGGAGGAGGTCATGCCAGGAATGCTCCACCGAACGCCATCGCGGTCACATCCCGCGACGGGGGGCTCTGGCCCGTACTCCCGGGGGCGTACGCGAGCCGCCCGGCGCCGGAAACGTACGCCCGCGGGCTGACGCCCCGCCGGCGCCGCTCCCCTACCTTGGGTGCATGGACACCCGCGGGAAGGACGCGCTGGTCGCGGCGGGCGCGCTGGCGGCGATCACGGCGGGCACGTACGCGAACCTGTCGTGGTCGGGTCCCCAGGAACGCCCGCTCGACCCGGCGGGCCTGGCGCTGATCACGGTCGCGGCGCTGTCGCTGGCCTTCCGGCGCACCGCCCCGCTGGCGGCCGGCATCGTCGCGGCGGCCTGCGCGGTCGCCTACTACGCCGCCCACTACCCCGGCGTGTTCGCCACCGCGCCCGCGCTGGCCTCGATCTACACCCTCGCCGTGCTCGGCCACCGCAAGGCGGCGATCTGGCTGGCGGCGGTGCTGGCCGTGACGATGTACGGCCTCATGGCGCTCGCGCCCGAGGATCCGCCGCCGGGCAGCTGGATGGCGCTGCTGAGCGGCTGGCTGATGGCCATGGTGCTGGTGGGCGAGGTGACCAGGAGCGGCAGGGCGTACCTGCGGGCGGTGGAGCAGCGCGCCGAGGCGATGGAGCAGCGGGCCGAGGCCGTGGAGCAGCGGGCGCTGGAGGCCGAGCGCACGCGGGAGGAGGCGGCGCTGCGGCAGGCGAGCGAGGAGCGGCTGTGGATCGCGCAGGAGCTGCACGACTCGCTCACGCACAGCATCTCCGTGGTCAACGTCCAGACCGCGCTGGCGCTTGAGCTGCTGGAACGCCGTCCCGAGCGGGTCAGGGAGGCGCTGCTGGCGATCAAGGAGTCGGGGCACGAGGCGATGAACGAGCTGCGTGCCACCCTCGGCGTGCTGCGTAGTCCCGAGGGGGTGGAGGCGGGGCTGTCCGGGCTGCCGCGCCTGGTCGCCAGGGCCGAGGGTGCAGGGCTGCGGGTGAGGCACACCGTGTCGGGCGTCCCGTACACGGCGGCGCCTGAGGTCGATCGGGCCGCGTACCGGATCGCCCAGGAGGCGCTGACCAACGTGCTGCGGCACGCGGGCGCGTCCGCGGCGGTCACGGTGAGCCTCCAGTACGCTCCCTCGGCGATCGTGCTGCGGGTGGAGAACGACGGCGAGCCCGGCGTGGCCGGGCCTGGAATGGGGTTGATCGGGATGCGGGAGCGCGCGGTCGCCGTCGGCGGCTCGCTGACGGCGGGCCCGGGCGAGCACGGCGGCTTCACGGTACGCGCCGAACTGCCGACGGGGGCCGGGGGGCGGTCGTGATCCGGGTGCTGCTGGCCGACGACCAGCCGCTGATCAGGGCCGGCTTCAAGGCACTGCTGGAGCTCACCGACGACATCACCGTGGTCGGCGAGGCGGGCGACGGCGCGCAGGCGGTGGAGCTGGCCGAGCGGCTGCGCCCGGACGTCGCGCTGTTCGACGTCCGCATGCCGCTGATGGACGGCATCCAGGCCACCCGCAGGATCGGCGCGAGCCCCGAGCTGAACGACGTCCGCGTGGTGATCCTCACCAACTACGCCCTCGACGAGTACGTCTTCGCCGCCCTCAGAGCTGGCGCCACCGGCTTCCTGCTGAAGGACATCGAGCCCGGCGACCTGCTGCAGTCGGTGCGGGTGGCGGCGAAGGGCGAGGCGCTGCTGTCGCCGTCGGTGACCCGCCGCCTGATCGAGGAGTACGTCAGCACCCCGCCCCGCCCGGCGGCCTCAGGGCCGGAGCTCGACCGGCTGACCGTCCGCGAACGCGAGATCGTCGCCCTGGTCGGCAGGGGCCTGTCGAACGAGGAGATCGCCGAGCACCTGGTGATCAGCGGCGCCACCGCGAAGACCCACGTGAGCAGGTCGATGGTCAAGCTGGGCGTCCGCGACCGGGCCCAGCTGGTCGTCTTCGCGTACGAGTCGGGCCTGGTGGTCCCAGGAGATCAGAACGTCACCAGGAACTCGTAGCAGTTGAGCAGCCAGACGAGCAGCCACAGCGCGAGGGTCGGGAGCCGGATCAGCCCCCGGCCGGTTCCGTCTTCAGGCACCCGATACCAGCTCCCGTGAACGGGACGGCGTTCCTGCTTGTGCCCTCATGGTAATTCGCCGCTCTGCGCGAAAGCGGTATAGGCCGACAAAGGATTCCTGATTGTGTCCTTTACTGAAACGCGTACGGAAACCGCGTACTGAAAGCCTCGGCCTATCCGTTCACCGGCTTGCCGAGCGCGCTGCCCGCCAGCCAGTCTTCCCACGACTTGGCCCACGGCGTCGGCCCGTTGCCGAACTGGAGTTTCCTGGACGTGCCCGTCACCTCGATGATGTCGCCGCGCTGGGTGAAGTCGTAGAACCAGCGGGCGTTGGCGGGGCTGGCGTTCACGCAGCCGTGGCTGACGTTCGAGCTGCCCTGCGCGCCGGTGGACCAGGGGGCGGCGTGGAAGAAAGTGCCGCTGTACGTCATGCGCACGTTCCACTTGGTCTTGATGCGATATTCGCCGGGCTCGCCGATCGTGGCGGAGTCCATGACGATGTCGGCCGCCTTCTCCTGCGCGATCATGACGCCGGAATAACTGTCGTCGCCCGGCCGCCCGAGGCTGACCGGAATGGTCTTGACGACCTTCCCGTTCTCGCGGACGACCGCCTTGTGGGCCTTGGCGCTGACCTTGGTGATGTGCTCGGGCCCGACGGTGAACGTCAGGCTGCGGTCCTTGGTGCCCCACAGCCCGGAGCCGGCGCGCAGCCCGGCGAGGTGCGCGACGACGGTCACCTTCTGCCCGGCCGGCCAGTACTCCCGCGGCCTGAACTGCACCTCGCGGTCGCTCACCCAGCTCCACGCGCCCTCGACCGGCTTGGACATGCGCACGACCAGCGACCGCTCGATCGCCGCCCTGGCCTTCTGCGAGGTGATCGGCTGCGAGAGCAGGAGCTGCACGGGCATGCCCACGCCGACCTTCTCGCCGTCGAGCGGCGCCATGCCGCTCTCCAGCACCCGTTTCGGCTTGAGCGTGGTGAACGTCGAGGTGCCGCTGACCTGCTTGCCGTCGGTGCCGGTGGCCTGGGCGCTGACCGTGTACGTGGTCGAGGGCCGCAGCGGCCAGGCCGGCCGCCACGTGCCGTCGTCACCCATGGCGCCCTTGACGGCGCGGCCCTTGGCGTCGGCCACGGCCACCTTCGTGACCTTGCCGGCGCTCACCTTGACCGCGATGCCGGTGTCGGGGGCGACCTTCTTGGTGCCGTCGGCGGGGGTGATCGCCAGCTTGGCCACGGGGCCCTGCTGCTGGGGTCCGCTCTGAGGGCCGCTCTGAGGGCCGGGGCCGCCGCCGGACGACGTACAGCCTGCGACGGTGAGCAGCGCTGCCATGGCGGCGGCGGTGAGTGATGGGGCGAGGGTCGCGGTCCGGCCGTTCCGCATCGTCGATGCCTCCCGTGCCTGACATAAGGCAATTATTCACATTAGACCGTTTACGGAGATCAGGCGGACTCCTGCCCGGATTGAGCTCGGACATGCGGCCACGGCACGCGCGGCGCGAGTGAATGATCTTGATCTGACGATCCGCCGGGCACAATCATGGGCCGGTGGATTACTACCTGATCTCCTCGACCGCGGGCGATCGCACGCCCGCAGGGCTCCTGGTGGAGGAGTTCGTCCTGTGTGAGGACTACACGGCGGCCGGAATCGACGGCGCCGAGTGGAGGCCGGAGAACGGGGCCTGGTCCTCCTCCGCCGAGCTGAGCCGCGCCATCCGCGCCGACCGCGCGCTGCGCGGCCGGGTGACGCCGGTCAGCAGGCAGGAGGCGTACGACGCCTTCGCCCGCATGGGCGGCGGCGTGCTGCCGGAGGAGGCCGGGCTGCGCACGCTCTTCCAGGAGCGCCGCACGCTGCCCACCACCGCCCCGCTCAACCTCGGCGGCTCCAGAGCGCGCCGTTACCGCATCCTGTTCGCCGGCGAGCTGGGCGCCGACGGCCTGGAGAACGCGCGCACGGCGCTGAGGCTCGAGCCGACCGGCGACCCGCGCGTGATCGGCGCCGCCTCGGCCGACGCGGGCGGCCACGGCTTCACCTGGGAGCTGCGCCGAATCGGCGCGGGCATCGCCTGGTGCGTGGACGTCACCGCACGGCTCGGCTCTGGCCCGGTGACCGCACTCGGCGCGCTGCTGCACCACCACCGCCAGGCGGTGCGCGAGCAGGGCCTCATCCCCGTCACCGTCGAACGCTTCGCCTGAGAGAACGACATTCGCCGGCCGGTGAGTGTCACATTCGCGGCCCCTACTCCGTCTTGTCCATAAGGATCCGGACAAGACGCATGCGGAGTGGCGATGAAGGGCAGCTCACTGGCCGGGGCGCTGGACGACCGGCTCGGCGGGGCCGGGTTTCTGAAGAAGGCGATGCGGAAGGTCTTCCCCGACCACTGGACGTTCCTGCTGGGCGAGATCGCGTTATACGCCTTCGTGGTCATCCTGCTCACCGGCGTCTTCCTGACGTTCTTCTTCAAGCCGTCCATGCAGGAGGTCGTCTACGACGGCAGCTACGTGCCGCTGCACGGCGTCACGATGAGCGAGGCGTACGCGTCGTCGCTGGAGATCACCTTCGAGGTGCGCGGCGGCCTGCTGATGCGGCAGATGCACCACTGGGCCACACTCATCTTCCTCGGCGCCATCGTCATCCACCTGCTGCGCAACTTCTTCACCGGCGCCTTCCGCAAGCCGCGCGACCTCAACTGGCTGATCGGCGTCACGCTGTTCGCCCTGGTGCTGATCAACGGGCTGTTCGGCTACTCGCTGCCGGACGACCTGCTGTCCGGTGCCGGGCTGCGCATCCTGCACGGGGTGATCATCTCGGTGCCGCTGGTGGGGACGTACCTGGCGATGTTCCTGTTCGGCGGGGAGTTCCCCGGCGAGGACATCATCGCCCGCCTCTTCAGCCTGCACGTGCTGCTGATCCCCGCGCTGCTGCTCGTGCTGCTCCCGCTGCACGCGGTGGTGCTGACGTGGCGGCAGACGCACACCCAGTTCCGCGCCAAGGGGCTGCGCAACGATCAGGTGCGCGGCGCGCCGTTCTTCCCCGCGTTCCTGGCGAAGACGACGGTGTTCTTCCTGTGGGTGACCGGGGTGATCACGCTGCTCGCCACGATGTTCCAGATCAACCCCATCTGGCTGTACGGTCCTTACCTGCCCAGCACGGTCAGCGCCGGCTCCCAGCCCGACTGGTACATGGGCTTCCTGGAGGGCGCGCTGCGGATCATGCCGCCGTGGGAGTTCACCGTCTTCGGCTCCACGGTGACGATGAGCGTGCTGATCCCGGCGCTCGGCGCGCCCGGCCTGCTGTTCACCGCGCTCGCGCTCTATCCGTTCGCCGAGCGGTGGGTCACCCGTGACCGTGCCGTGCACCACCTGCTCGACCGGCCGCGCGACGTGCCCGTGCGGACGGCGCTCGGGGTCGCGGGCATCGTCTACTACGGCGTGCTGTGGCTGGCCGGCGGCAACGACCTGATCGCCTCGACCTTCCACATCTCGCTCAACGCGACCACCTGGATCTTCCGCGTCGCCATCGTCGCCGGGCCCGTGCTGGGGTACGTCGTCACCCACCGGATCTGCCTGGGCCTGCAGCTACGCGACCGGCACACGCTCGCGCACGGGGTGGAGACCGGGGTGATCGTACGCGGGCCCGACGGCGGCTTCACCGAGATCGAGCGCCCGGTGACCGAGGAGGAGCAGGCCGTCCTGGAACCCGGCTCCCCACCCGCGCTACCACCCGCCCCACCGGCCGGCGGCGACGTGCCACCGCCGGCCGGTGAACGCGTCCGCCGCGCACTCCAACGCTCCTGGCTCAACTGACCCGCCGCCCCGGCCTCTCCGGGGCGGCCTCTCCGGGGCGGTTTTTCCGGGGCGGTTTTTCCGGGGCGGTTTTTCCGGCGGCTCAAGGAACGGTGACGGCGGGGACGGCCTTCGCGCGAACCATGAGCGGACGGCGGGAGTCCAACCTTTGGAACGGTCCCGCGCTCATGGGGGACGCACCGGGGGCGGTGCGCTTAGGGGGATACGGCATGAAGATCGGCGCGCTACGGGGGACGGCGGGGGCACTCACCTTGACCGCTCTACTGACGACTCTACTGACGACGCTGCTGACGACGGCCTGCACCACGGACAGGAACGTCGATCCCGGCACGGCGTCGCCCGCATCCGCGGTCCCGGCATCCGGCACCATCACGTCCGGCCTTTCCGCCGGCACTGCCGCGGCGTCCCGCGTGGCCGGTTTACCCGCCTCGGCGGTGAGGGTGGTGAAAGTGGTGAAGGTGGCGGCCAGGGCCAGGCCGGTGGACTGCCGGCGGGCGAAATGCGTGGCGCTTACCTTCGACGACGGGCCGGGGGCGTACACGGACGCGCTGCTGCGGCACCTGGCCGCGTACCGGGCCAAGGCGACGTTCTTCGTCGTCGGGCAGAACGTGGCGGCGAACCCGGGGATCGTGCGCAGGACGTACGCGGCGGGGCACGAAATCGGCAGCCACACCTGGTCGCACCCCGACCTGACGAAGCTGCCGGCCGCCGGGGTGCGGGCGCAGCTCGCGCGTACGGACCGGGTGGTGAAGGCGGCCATCGGGGTGGTGCCCAGGCTCGTCCGGCCGCCGTACGGGGCGGTCAACGCGGCGGTGAGCCGGCTGACCGGGCGGCCGATGGTGTTGTGGAGCGTGGACACCCTGGACTGGCGGCACCGCGACAGCGCCAAGGTGGCCCGCAAGGCCGTCAGGTCCGTACGCCCGGGGAGCGTCATCCTCTTCCACGACATCCACCCGTCGACGGTGCGGGCGATGCCCCGCATCCTGAAGGCCCTGTCCAAGCGCGGCTACCGCTTCGTCACCGTCACCCGTCTCTTCAACGGGCACCCGCCCAGAACCGTCTACAGCGCCGGGCTGACCTGACGACGCGAGAGTTCGTCGCATCCGGCTGAACCGGGGCCGGGCGGCCGCCGTATCTCGTCATGTGAGCGGTGATCGCGCATGAACCCCGACGAGAGAGGATGCGGCATCGGCAGCGGGGACACCGCGCAGGCCGGGGGGACCGGCCTGCGCGGGCTGCGTACGACGGTGTTCGCGGTCGTCTGCGTGCTCACCGCCCTCGCCATGCACGTCCTGGCCGGAGGTCCGGTAGCGGGATTCGGCACGGTGCCGGCCGCCACGGTGATCACCGGCGCGGGGGCCTTCCTCCTCACCCGCCGCCGCTCCCGCCGCACCTTGCTGGCCGCCTCCTTCGCCGCCCAGTACGGCATGCACCAGCTCTTCACCACCACCCCCCACGCCGTACAAGATCTCCTCACCACCACCCCACCAGCCCTCCATGCCGCGCACGCCACGGACGCCTCCGCGCTCGGCGCCCACCACGGGGGCGGCCTCAGCGCGAGCGTCGGGATGCTGCTGGCCCACGTGGTGGTGGCGGTGCTGTCGGCGTGGTGGCTGGACCGGGGCGAGACGACCCTGGCCACGATCCTCCACCTCCTGGCCACCTCTCTCCGCGACCTCTGGGCCCTCCTGACCACCTGGGACCCCGCACCCCCGGCCCCCACCCGCCGCCCGGCCCTCCTCGCCGCAGCTCCCCTCGGCCCCCTCACACCCCAGGCTCTGATCTGGACGCTGTGCCGCCGAGGACCACCCCGCCCTGACCGCGTTGTCGTGACGCGAGCTTCCTGAGCACCGCGCTCCCGCACCGCCGGTCGCCGGCACCGTTTCCGCACTCGGCGCGCCCTACGCCGGACGCTCACGGCATCGCCCCGCACACCGCGCGCCCACCGCATCGCCCCACACGCCGAGCGCCCACCGCGTCGCCCGGCGGCCTTGCCCACACGCGCACCGCGTCGCGCGCTCACCACACCACCTGTGAACGGCGCCGACTCGCGGTGCCGCCGTCCGCCGCGCCGCGTGACCTGCGACCCCATCGCGGTGCGCAGCACCTTGAGGCCATGGCGATCGCAAGGCGCCACGGACACCCATGACCGCAGGTGACCCTGCCTCCCCGCATCTCGCCGGTGCCCTGCTCGCCCCGCGCACCAGGCCGATCGTCACCCGGCCTCCACGCTGTGGCCGCCTCGCGCCCTGGCGTGCCGTCGCCGTACCCCACGAAAGCGCCCCCGGAAGGGAGCCCCCATGACATCGATCGAGACTCGTCCCACACCGGCCCGAGAAGGGCCCGAGCCGGCGCGGCCGGTCGCGTCGCAGCGCTACCGGGCCGTCTGGCGGTGGCACTTCTACGCCGGGATCTTCGTTGCGCCCGTACTGCTCGTCCTGGCCGTCACCGGGTCGATCTATCTGTTCAAGGAGCCGTTCGAGGAATGGCGATATCAGGACGTGCGCACGCTCAGCGAGCCCGTCACCCGGGCCCGGCCGCTGTCGGAGCAGATCGCGGCGGCTCAGCGGGCGCATCCCGGTGCGCCGGTCATGTCCGTCATCCCGCCCATGTCACCCGACCGGAGCACCCGCGTCATCCTCCAGGGCACCGAGACGGGCCCCTTCGCCGAGGGCGTCTCCGTCTACGTGCATCCGGCCACGGCGGCGGTGCTGGGCGAGGTGGACGACGGCAGGACGTTCATGCGCGTCGTCCGTACGATCCACGGCGAGCTGATGGCCGGCACCGTCGGCGACCGGGTCGTGGAGACCGCCGCCTGCTGGTCGCTGATCCTGGTCGCGACCGGCACGTACCTGTGGTGGAGCACCCGCCGCAGGAAGCCAGGCCCGCGCAGACCCAGGAAGGGCCGGGGCGGGCTGCGCAGGGTTCACACGTGGGCGGGGGCCGGCGGGGGCGCGGTGGTCGCGTTCCTCGTCCTGTCCGGGCTGCCGTGGTCGGGCGTGTGGGGTGACGGCCTGCAACGGCTGCAGGACCGTACGGGCTCCACGTACCCCAGCGCCGAGGACTACCCGCACACCTCGGGCGACCTGTCCGCCAACCCGGACGCCAAGGTCCCGTGGGCGGCGGAACGGCTGCCCGTCCCGCCGTCCGAGGACGGGCACGCCGGCCACGGCACCACGCACGGCGTGCTGCGGGACGGCGCCCTGCCCCTCGAGGACGCCCTGGCGGCGGCGCGGCCCGCGATCAGGTCGTGCCCGCCGGACGAGTGCGACCTGAAGATCCTGCTGCCGGACGGCCCGAAGGGCGTCTACACGGTGGTGACGGACCCGCGCCGCGACCCGTCCGACGCGCAGACGCTGCACGTGGACCAGTACAGCGGGCGGGTCCTGGTGTCGTACGGCTGGAACGAGTACGGCGTCATCGCCAAGGCCGTCGAACAGGGGGTCGCCCTGCACGAGGGCCGCCGCTACGGGACGGCCAACCTGCTGCTCATGCTGGGCGCCTGCCTGACCCTCGTCACGCTGATCGTCACCGGCGCCTGGATGTGGTGGAAGCGCCGCCCCCGTGGCCGCTTGGGCGCACCGGCCCGGCCCACCGACCGCAGGACGGCGTACCGGCTGATCGCCGTGATGGCGGTGCTCGGGCTGCTGTTCCCGCTGGCGGGGATCACGATGGCGGCGGTCCTGCTCATCGACTGGCTGGTCCTGCGCCGGATCAAGCCCCTCGCCCGCCTCTTCGGCTGACGGTAGTGCTGGGGACCCTGCGACGGCGAGGGGCGGCCGAGCGATCTGCGGTGTTCGTCCGTCGGGGTGCCGCTGGACCGGGACGCCCCGCGCGGCCGGGCGATCACGCTGAAGGTGGCCAGGCGCGCGACATCGAGGCGATGCGGGCGGCGCTCGGCGAGGAACGGCTGAGCTTCCTCGCCACCTCGTACGGCGGCGTTCCTCGGCGCGGGCACGTGGACCTACTACGCGGACACGGCCGACCTCGTAAGGCGGGTGCCCGGCTCGGTGACCGTCCGCTTCGACGGCCCCGGGCACGGGCTCTACCTGACGGGGTACGCGTTCGCGTGCACGATCGCGCACGCGAACGCGTACCTGACGGACCTGCGCCTGCCCCCGCCCGGCACCACCTGCCGCCCCGCCTCCTGATCGTCAGCCCAGCAGCCCGGCCACCGCCAGCGCGGGCTCCGGGTGCGCGGCGAGCAGGGCCGCCACGCGCGGGTCACCGGCGGGCTCGCCGGGCGCGGCCCACTCGCCCGAGCAGCCCAGCACCCCGGCCACGGCGTCGCAGGCCGCGGGATGGGCCCGCAGCAGCTCGGCCACCGGCCCGGCCGCCACCGGAGCGGCGGTCACGGCCGGCTTGGGGCGGGCGGTCCACGGCGGCACCCAGGAGTCGACCGCCGTCAGCGAGCCGGGGAACGTGCGCCCCGCCTCGCGGACCAGCAGCGGCACCAGCTCGGCGGCACCGGCGCGCAGAGCGGTGATGAGCTTCGGCAGCCACGGCAGCAGGACGTTGTCCGGCAGCCGCCCGAACGCCTTGGAGATCACCTCCACCACGAACCCCGACAACGCCGGCACCGGCTCAAGAGCCTGGACGAACCCGATGATGTACTGCGGGAACGACGGGATCACCAGCGGGTTGGCCAGCAGCTCGTCACACCGCGACCGCAGCGCGGCCAACGGCAGCAGGCCGAGCTGGTGCTGGGCGGCCCACAGCAGCGCCACCTTGGCCGGCGACCCGGGGTGCGACTGCTGCACGGCGAGCTCCAGCTGGGCCCGCTCGCAGCCGAGCGAGAGCGCCAGGCTCTCCATGCCGAACAGGAAGCCCAGCATGGCCCCCACCTGCCGCACGCCGGTGTCGTCGTCGACGAACGCCGTGGGCAGCAGCGTGCAGTAGTGGGCGTAGCCGGCCGTCACGAACGCCTCGCACCACGCGGGCAGCTCGGGCTCGGTGGCGCGGTAGTGGGCGAGCAGCCGCCGGATGCGGCGCAGCACGTCGGGCGCGTCGTCCACGGTCCGCTCGGACGCGAGCAGCTCCACCGCCCGCGCCCCCAGCTCGTCGGCGAAGCGGCGGCTGCCGAGGAACAGGATGGCGTCCTCGACGGCCGCGAGCGCGACGGCGGCGGTGGCCTTCTGGTCCCAGACCGAGCGCCGCAGCCGCTGCTCCACCACCTGCTCGACGGTGACGCCCTCGTAGCCGAGCTCGATGATCGAGCGCTGGTGCTTGCCGAACGCGAGGTCCCAGCTCTCCTGGATCGAACGCTCGCCGAGGCGCCGCTCCCCCATGATGGGCCGCACCGCGTCGGACGGCAGCAGGTAGCGCAGCATCCACAGCAGATCGGAGCAGGGCCGCAGCTCGGGCTCCGCGTTGAGGTCGAGCAGCGCCCGCTGGATCGTCCGCTTCTCCAGGTCGAGCCCGAGCGGCGCGAGCCGGTCGTAGACGTCTCTGGCCAGCGGCGGCAGCGCGTCGTAGCCGACCTCGCCGAGCTTGTCGCCGCCGAGCAGGATCTCGCAGAGCCGCCGCACGTCGCGCCGGCCCGGCACGACGTCCTTCTCGATGCAGGTGACGGCGGCGTCCTGGAAGTCGTACGGCGTCGGCCTGGCGCGGTTGCGCATGCCGGCCAGCAGGATCGAGGTCTCGTAGACCGCGATCGCGTCGGCGGTGCTGGCGAGGTAGCCGTTGCGGCGGGCCAGCCGGACGATGTCGACCGACCAGCCGAGCAGCTCGGCCTCGTCGAGCGGGTCGAGCGCCGGCGGCCTGGACAGGAACCCGGTCAGCTTGTCGGCCACCTCGCCCTGCGGCGCGGGCGGCGGCAGCTTGACCTGGCGCCTGCGCGCGCCCTTCTGCCCGGCGAGCTGGAACGGGGTCAGCTTGCTCCGCGTCAGCGCCTTGGTCCAGGTCGCCGCCGCGATCGACACCGAGCCAGGCGCCAGCCCGAACTGGGCCTCGATGGCCGAGTGGCTGGACGGGATGAGCCCGTACAGCCATTTCGTGCCGGTGCGGGGGCTGATCTCGAACGTGGCCGTGGATCGCAGCCCGAACTCCTCGACCCGGCTCGCGGCGTGGAAGGCGCCGCAGACGTAGAGGCAGTCGGCCGGGTCGGCGCCGGAGGCGGCCAGGTGCTCGCGCATCCTGGTCCACATGTGGCGCTCGCGGTCCTCGTCCACGGTCAGGCGGGCGTCGCCCTCGGGGCGCAGCCGACGGAACAGGCTGCCGACCAGCACCATGACCTGGCGGTAGGTGTCGTAGTCCGCGCCGGACAGGGGCTGCTCGACGTATTGGTCCCACCACTCCGACCAGTGGCGCACCTTGCCGTGGTGCAGCAGGTGCTCCTCCAGCTCGGCGAAGCGCGGCCGCAGGTCGCCGATCTCCACGCCGACCGCGTCGCCGTGCAGGCCCGCGCCCTCCTCGGCCTTCGGCCTGGGCTCCTCGCCTGGCGCCCACTGGAAGACGTGGTCGGTGGAGCGGTCGACCAGCACCAGCTCGACGCCGGGGGTGTCGAGCGCGTAGGCGATGGCCTGGTATTCGGCGGACGCCTCGGTGATGGGCGCCACCACGCTGAGCGGCGCCCACGTCTTCGGGAACCCGTCGAGGTCGGTCGCGAACGCCTGCACCGCCACCGGCAGCCGGCAGTTGCGCAGCTCGGTGAGCAGCGGCTGCAGGTCCTCGCACAGCTCCAGATAGATGACCTTCGGCTGCTTCTCGCGCAGCCTGCGCACCATCGCCAGCGCCGAGGCCGGCGAGTGGTGGCAGACCGGGAAGATCTCCAGCTCCTCGCGCAGCGCCCGATCGACGTCGTCCACCAGGCCGGACAGGATGCCGGAGACCTCGACGGGGCCGCCGGCGAACGTCTCTGCGGCGTCGAGGAGCTGCTCGCGGAGCGAACCGAAGGTGCCCTGCCGGCCGGTCATGGGCTGATCGCTCATGAGAGCGTGGAGATGGCCTCGCGGCCGCCCTCGAGGAACTCCGGCCACTCGCCGCCGTCCTTCTTGCTGCGCGGCTCGACCACGCCGTGCCAGTACTTGTTGAGTATCGCCAGGTCCTCGGGGCTGCGCCGGGCCAGCGACCCGACCAGCGAGCTCGCCAGCGTCTGCGCGCGCAGCGTCCGGTCGCCGAAGAAGTGGCTGTGCAGGATCGCGTCCTCCAGCACGCCGATCTGCTCGGCCGTCGACAGCGCCGACTCCAGCTTGTCGTCGTCGCTGGTGGCCGAGGCCGCCGCCGAGCGCAGGTCGGCGAAGCTCTGCAGCAGGATGTCGAGCAGCGTGGGCGGCAGGTCCAGCTCGATCTGGTGCCGGCGCAGCAGCTCTTCGGTACGGAAGCGGACGATCTCCGCCTCGCTCTTCTTGTTCGTCACCACCGGGATGCGCACGAAGTTGAAGCGCCGCTTGAGCGCCGACGACAGGTCGTTGACCCCGCGGTCACGGCTGTTGGCGGTGGCGATGATGGAGAAGCCGGGCTGGGCGAAGACGATGTTGTCGTCGTCGAGCTCGGGGATGGAGACGTACTTCTCCGACAGGATCGAGATGAGCGCGTCCTGGACGTCGCTCGTCGAGCGGGTCAGCTCCTCGAACCGGCCGATCACGCCGCGCTCCATCGCCGTCATGATCGGCGAGGGGATCATCGACTGGCGGGACTGCCCCTTGGCGATGACCATGGAGACGTTCCACGAGTATTTGATGTGGTCTTCCGTGGTGCCCGCGGTGCCCTGCACGACCAGCGTGGAGTTACGGCAGATCGCCGCCGACAGCAGCTCGGCCAGCCAGCTCTTGCCGGTGCCGGGGTCGCCGATCAGCAGCAGGCCGCGGTCGGAGGCCAGGGTCACGACGCTGCGTTCGACGAAGCTGCGGTCGCCGAACCACTTCTGCGGGATCTCCCTGTCGATGCCGTCGGCCCGCTCGGAGCCCAGGATGAAGATCCGGATCATGCGGGGGCTGAGCCGCCACGAGAACGGCTTCGGCGCGGTGTCGATGGACTCGAGGTAGTCGAGCTCTTCGGCGTACTTGACCTCTGCGGGTGCGCGCAGCATGTCACTCATGGTTGTCGGGGTCTCCTAGGTGAGGAAGTTCTTGAGCTCGGACACGAGCTTGCGGATGTGGCCGGAGAGCACGGGGGTGCCCATGGCCTTGAGCTTCTGGCGATACCACGGGTCGACGCTCGCGTGGCCTGAGCTGTTGACCGAGCCGACGGGGATGAACTTGACCCCCGACCGGTGGATCGCCTCGAAGTCGTTGATCAGGGAACGGTTGTCGTAGAAGTCGGAGATCCACACCATCACGGTGTTGCGCGGATCGGTGATCTTCGGCCTGGCCAGCGCCATCGCGACCGTGCCGTCGGTGCCGCCGCCGAGCGTGGTGCGCAGCAGCACCTCGAACGGGTCGTGCACCCACGGGGTCAGGTCGAGCGCCCTGGTGTCGTAGGCGACCAGGTGTACGTCGACCTTCGGCAGCCCGGCGAAGATGGAGGCGAGGATGGTGCAGTTGACCATCGCGTCGACCATCGAGCCCGACTGGTCGACCACCACGATCATGCGGGCCGGGGTGGTGCGCCTGGCGGTCTGCTTGTAGTAGAGGCGGTCGACGTAGAGGCGCTGGTCTTCCTCGTTCCAGTTGGTGAGGTTCTTCCAGATCGTGCGCTCGACGTCGAGGTTGCGGAAGACCCGCTTCGGCGGCACCGACCGGTCGATGGTGCCCACGCTGGACTTCTCGACCTGGGTGCGCAGCACCTGCGCCACCTCGTCCACGAACCTGCGGATCAGCGCCTTGGCGTTGGCCAGCGCGACGCCCGACAGGTTGGACTTGTCGTGCAGCAGCTGCTCGATGAGCGACATGCTGGGCGTGAGCTGCCTGGCCAGCGCGGGGTCGGCCAGCACCTCGCGCAGGTGCATGCGCCTGACCAGGTCGCCCTCGATGCCGGCGAGCACCTTGGCCAGCTCTTCGTCGCCGACGCGGTGGCGCAGGCCGCCCGGCTCGCAGCCCATGCCCTTCTCGAACCAGCCGGCGTCGGACTTCCAGCTCTCCAGCTGCGTCGCGGTGACGTTGCCCGAGCCCGTGGCGAAGACGTTGAGCAGCAGCTTCGACACCAGCGCGGCCCGGCGCACCTCGTCGCCGTCGCCGTGCTCCTTCTCGGCCATGAGGTCCTGGAACTCGGCGGCCAGGTCGGGGAATCGCTGCACCAGGTTGTCGACCGAGACGCCCGGGTCGAGCAGCGCCGGCGGCAGGCCGAGGTCGCCGACGATGCCGACGCTGGCCGTCTCGAGCGCGGGCTCCTCGTCAGGGCTGAACAGCCGCGACAGCAACCGCCAGTAGAGCACCTGCCGCCGCGTCTGATCGGCGCTCTGTGAGCCGTCGTCGACCGCCGGCGTGTCGGGGGTGAGGTCGGTGGGATCGGTCATTTGCGCAGCAACCGTCCCGCTCGTTCGCGCAGCACCGCGACCACGTCGCCGGCCTTGGCCTCGGCCTTGACCACCTTGGGGTCGGTGGGGCCCTGCGCCCAGTCGCCGGTGTGCGCCGCGACCGGCTGCTTCTTCACCGTGGCCTGCACGCCCAGCGGCTGCAGCGTCCAGCGGCCGGCGTCCCAGTGCAGCAGCCCGACGCAGGCGGTGGACGCCTTGAGCAGCGCGGGGGTGAGCGGGCCGCACGAGGGCAGCCGGTCGAGGTCGAACGCGATCGTGTGGCCGCCCAGCGTGAGCGCGCGGCCGTCGGTCTTGTAGCCCTCGACGAAGACGGGCTCGCCGATGCGTACGGGATGCCGGTCGAGCGGCGGCACCGCGGGCGCCGTCGCCACCCCGAGCTGGAGCCTGGCCACCGCGAGCGGATCGGCCTCGTCGCCCGCGCTCGCCCGGTCGTCGTGCCAGATCAGGTCGCCGCCGGGCAGCAGCGGCATGCCGGTGACGTCGAGGCTCCGGTGGCCGGCCAGCGCGGCCAGCAGGGTGGGATGGCCGCCGAACAGCCGCCACACGGTCGGGCCGACGATGGTGTCGACCTTGGCGGCGGCCACGCTCGTACGGATGAGCCTGGCCGGCCCGCCGCCCGAGGGCTCCAGGACGGCGTGCACCTGCACGCGTACGGCGGTGGCGTGCTCGTGGACGTCGGCGCCCAGGATCAGCAGCCGCCCCGACACCTCATCAGCCTCGCCCGGCCACGGGCCGCGCTGCGCCAGCAGCGTCGCGCGGGTCCACAGGTCGGCCCACCGGCGCGCGGGCAGCCGCTCCATCGTGGCGACCGGCGACGACGCGCGCAGCTCCGTGGCCAGCCCGTCGAGCAGCACCGCGAGGCCGCGCAGCGCCGGCTCAGCGAGCAGCGCCTCGATCGTCTGGTCGGCGGAGGAGACGAGGCCGTGATCGACCCCGCGCCAGCCGGCGATGGCCAGCTCGCGCAGCCACCCACGGCAGCCGGCCAGCAGGTTGTCGGCCACCTCGGCGTGCGCTCCCGCCGTGTCGCCGGTGTCGCCGGTGTCGCGGGTGCGGCCCAGGGCCGCGTCGAGGCGGGCGAGCAGCGCGTCGTGGGCCGCGCCGAGCAGCGCTGCCCGGCCGCCGGCCAGCGCCGCCAGATGCTCGTCGGCCACCGAGCCCGCCGCCACCTTCGCCACGGCCTCGCCCAGCCGGTCGCCGACGGGGGTGCCGGCCAGCGCGCCCGCGAAGGCGGTCAGCGCCTCGGCGCGCTCGTCGCCGAGGCGCGCGAAGCCGTACGTGAGGGCCGCGTCGAAGCCGTCGACCAGGCCGAGCGCCGCGTCCACGCCCTCGGGGGCCGCGTCGAGCAGCTCACCGAGCTGTACGTCCAGCATCACCACACCGCCCTGTCCGTGTCATCGATCGGCATCAGCCCACCGCCCCCGTCGCGGGGAACCAGTGCAGCTCCACCAGCGGGTCGGTGCTGTCGGGCACCTCGAGGTAGGCCAGGTGGCGCAGGAACCGGCTGAACACCACGGCCGCCGGTGTCCGCTCGACCGGCCCGTTGACGTGGGCCATGAGCGAGTCGCCCTCGGGCACCTCGATGCGCAGGTAGCGGGCCACCCGGTCGAGCCCGTATTGGACGACCGCCTCGTCGGCCAGCATCTTGATGTGCTTGCACGCGTAACCGTGCAGCGCGCCGCACGGCCGGTTGTTGTTGGTGCTGCAGCTCAGCGCGAGGGTGCCGGCGGTGATCGACGAGACGTAGACCCGCTCGATGTCGGATCCGCTCGACACGACGCCCTGGAGGCGGCCGTCGGCCAGCTCGACGAAGGGCACCTTGGCCAGCTTGCGCGGCTGCACGGGCGGGACCACCCGTAGCACGCTGCGTTGCTCCCACGCGGTTTCGTCCGCGTCCACGATGTCGTAACCTCCCACCCCGGCCGGCTCACGAGCGCAGGCGGGAATGCCTGGACCTGTGCGGCCGGCTGATCAATTGATCGAGGAACTTACCGGAGGTCACCGACAGAACACGGTCAAACGATCAAGCTCGCAGGTGGGAGCGCCGCCGGGGGTCGGTGGCCACGGTACTCCGGGGATTGTTCATAATATTGTCGAACAAGTTTCTTACGGACGCCCGGAGGATCGCGTGACCCCAGAGCCCCCGCGCGGGGAGACGCTGACCGACCGGCTCAGGGCCGCCATACTCGACGGCGGCTTCGTGCCCAACCAGCGGCTGGTCGAGGCCGACGTGTGCGAGCAGTTCGGCGCGCCGCGCGCCGCCGTGCGCGAGAGCTTCAAGGAGCTGGCCGGAGAGGGCCTGGTGGAGATCCTGCGCAACAAGGGCGCCAGGGTGCGGGCCGTCTCGAAGGCCGAGGCCATCGAGATCACCGAGGTGCGGATGGTGCTCGAAGGGCTGTCGGCGGCCAAGGCGGCGGAGCGGGTGACGTCGGAGCAGGCCGGGGAACTGCGGCGGCTGGTGGCCGAGATGCGCGCCGCCGTCGACTCCAACGACCTCGACCGCTACTCCGAGCTCAACGCCGCCCTCCACGCCAAGGTCCGCGAGATCGCCGGCCACCGCACGTCGGCGGCCATCATCGAACGCCTGGGCGCCCAGGTGGTCCGCCACAAATTCCGCCTGGCCCGCCAGCCAGGCCGTGCCGCCGTCTCGTTGCCGCAACACGAGCTGATCGTGGCCGCCATCGTCGCCCGCGACCCGGAAGCAGCCCAGACGGCCATGCAACAACACCTCCGCAGTGTCACCAAGTCCCTGGAAGCCACCCCCGACTAACCAGCGGTGGGCCGGTCTGCTCCCGGGAGGGGTGGGGGGCCGGTGCGTTCGGTTGCGGCGAGGGTGGTCGTGGTGGCGAGCGTCATCGTGTGGGGGACGCCCAAAGAGGCGAGCATGCGGGTGGCGGCTTCCATCTCGTGGACGCGGCGGGTGCCGTGCTGGGCGGCGCCGCGCAGGAGCCGTACGACGAACCGCTCGTCCGCGTCCGTGACCGTCTCCACGAGGTGGTGCCAGAACCACTCCCCCAGTCCTGCCGCATCGGCCGCTCGCTGTGACTCGATGACCAGCGCGCTCAGGCCCTTCACCAGGACGCTGCGGAGCAGTTTGCGCGCCGCGGCGTCGCCCGGTGCGCCGCCGATGGGGGTGACGTTCATGCCGTGGGCGGTGGCGAAGGCGGCGAAGCGGTCCGCGTGGTCGCCGGCCGCCAGGATCGGGGTCGCGAGGCCGCGCAGCGGGATCGGCGCCATGATCGCCCCGTCCACGAACTCCGCCCCCGCGGGCCTGAGGAGGTCGGCCAGGCGGCGCTTGTCCTCGGGGGCTGCGGTGGAGAGGTCGGCATAGAGCGTGCCGGGCGCGAGGTGCGGAAGCGACTCGGCACCGGCGGCGAGAGCATCGGCCCCCGTGGTGACCGCGATGACGACATCAGCGCCGCGCACGGCCTCCGCATTACCCCCGGCAAGCTCCACCCTGCCTGGTTCCGCTGGGTACGCCGGGTCGTAGGCGCGGAGGTGGGTCTTGTCGGCGAGGCCGGTGGCGAGGATGCGGCCGACCTCGCCGCAGCCGAGCACCGCCACCTTGAGTCCGTTCATAGAGCCTCCTTATGTTGACAATATTGTTGAAGAACATCGCCTCATAGGGTGGAAGCGGCGTTTGATGCCGTTCTCGTTCGATAAGTGTTGACAATCGTTACAGGGGCTCTTAGCGTCGGCGGGTGACCACACCCCGTACCCTTCTGGTGATCTGCGCCCACGCGGGCGACTTCGTCTGGCGGGCGGCCGGTGCCATCGCGCTCGCCACCAGCCGCGGCGAGCGCGCCAAGGTGGTCTGCCTCAGTTTCGGTGAGCGCGGCGAGTCCGCCAAGGCGTGGCGGGCCGGCCACTCGCTGCAGGAGATCAAGGCGATCCGCCGCGAGGAGGCGCAGAACGCCGCCGCCGCCCTGGGCGCCGAGATCGAGTTCCTCGACGCCGGCGACTACCCCCTGCTGGAGAGCCGCGAGCTGGTGGACCGGCTGGTACGCGTCTACCGCGACCTCGAGCCCGACGTCGTCCTGACCCACCCGCCGGCCGACCCGTACAACGGCGACCACCCGGCCGCGGCGCGCATGGCGTTGCAGGCGCGCGTGCTCGCCCAGGCCGCCGGCTACGACGCGCCGGGCGAGCCGCTGGGCGCGCCGCCGGTGTTCTTCTTCGAGCCGCACCAGCCCGAGCAGTGCGACTTCAAGCCGGACGTGCTGCTCGACATCACGCCGGTGTTCGACAAGAAGCGCAAGGCGATGGAGTGCCTGCCGGCCCAGCAGCACATGTGGGACTACTACACCGACCTCGCCAAGCGCAGGGGCGTGCAGCTCAAGCGCAACGCCGGCCCCAACCTGGGGCTGCCGCACGCGACGATGGGCGAGGCGTACATGCGGCTGTACCCGCAGGTGACGGACGTGCTCGCATGAGGAACGTGGTCGTCACCGGCATCCCGCGCTCGCCGGTCGACAGGGTCGACGCGCTGGCCGCGTACGGCGTCGCGACCGTGCACGAGGCGCTCGGCCGCACCGGCTACCTCGGCCCCGGTCTGCGCCCCGCCTGGCCGGGAGCGCGGGCGGGCGGCAACGCGGTCACGGCGGTGTGCTGGCCGGGCGACAACCTGATGATCCACGTGGCGGTGGAGCAGTGCCAGGAGGGCGACCTGCTGGTGGTCACCACGACGTCGCCGTGCACGGACGGCATGTTCGGCGAGCTGTTCGCGACCGCGCTGCGGCATAGGGGGGTGCGCGGCGTGGTGATCGACGCGGGCGTGCGCGACGTGGCCGAGCTGCGGGCCATGGGCTTCCCGGCGTGGAGCTCCGCCGTCAGCGCGCAGGGCACGGTGAAGGCGACGCCTGGCGCGGTGAACGTGCCGGTCACGATCGGCGGGCAGCTCGTCAGGCCGGGTGACGCGGTGATCGCCGACGACGACGGCGTGCTGGTGTGCCCGCGCGCCGACCTGGAGCGCGGCATCGAGGCCGCCGCCGCGCGGGCCGCCAAGGAGGCGGCGACGCGCGAGGCGTTCGAGAAGGGCGAGCTGGGCCTCGACCGCTACGGCCTGCGCGCCCGCCTGCCCGAGCTGGGCATCACGTACGTCACGGCCGACGAGTACGAGCGCGACCGGTAGCGACGGCTCGGAGCAGGGCCTGCGGTGCGGGTCACCCCAGCTTGACCGCCCAGCTCGGATGCTCGCCCGGCGGCAGCTCGACGAAGCCGGGCAGCTCGCGCAGCGCCTCCTCCTCCCCGCCAGGCGTGTACGTCGCGATGATCCGCAGCGGCCGCCACCCGGTGTTGAACGTCGAGTGCAGCGTCCCCATGGGGATGTAGACGGCGTCGCCCGCCTTCACCGCGAACTCGGGCCCGTCGCCGACCGTCTGCCGCCCCTCCCCCTCGATGATGTAGAGCACCTCGTCGGAGGCGGGGTGCAGGTGGCGGTCGTGCCCCCGGTCGGGGTTGATCACCACCTCGCCGAACGTGGACGACGCGCCCGGCACGGTGGCCGGGGTGACGTGCCACTTGATCGAGCCCCAGTCGAAGAGCATGGTCGGGACGTCTTCTGGCCTGCGGTGCATGGAGGGACTCCCTCGGTCGTCAGAGGGCCTTGAAGGCCCGGAGCTGGTCGGCGATGGCGCGCTCGGCGGGCAGGCGTTCCATCGAGGAGGCGCCGAAGAAGCCGGCCACGCCGGTGGTGCGTTCCTGGATGAAGCGGACGTCGTCCGGCTCGGCGATCGGTCCGCCGTGGCACAGCACGATGACGTCGGGGTTGACCGCCACGGCGGCGTCGTGCATCTCCTGCACGCGTACGGCCGACTCCTCCAGGCTGAGCGCGGTCCTGGCGCCGATGCTGCCCTTGGTGGTCAGGCCCATGTGCGGCACCAGGATGTCGGCGCCCGCCTCGGCCATGGCGGTGGCCTGCTCGGCGGTGAAGACGTAGGGGGCGGTGAGCAGGCCGCGCTCGGCGGCCAGCCGGATCATCTCGATCTCCAGGTCGAACCCCATGCCGGTCTCCTCCAGGTTCGCCCGGAAGACGCCGTCGATGAGGCCGACGGTGGGGAAGTTCTGGACGCCGGTGAAGCCCATCGCGCTGAGCTGGTCGAGGAACTGCGGCATGAGCCGGAACGGGTCGGTGCCGCACACCCCGGCCAGCACGGGGGTGTCCTTGACGACCGGCAGCACCTCGCCGGCCATCTCGACCACGATCGCGTTGGCGTCCCCGTACGGCAGCAGCCCCGCGAGCGAGCCGCGCCCGGCCATCCTGAACCGGCCCGAGTTGTAGATGATGATCAGATCGACGCCGCCGGCCTCGGCCGCCTTGGCCGACAGGCCGGTGCCCGCGCCGGCTCCGATGATCAGCCGCCCCGCCTTCCGCTCGGCCCGCAACCTGCCGAGCGCCTCGTCACGCTTCATGCCGTTCCCTTCTGGATGAGCTCGTGCAGCCGGTCCGCGGCGGCCACCGCGAACGCCGGCCGATTGATGTCGTCGGCGCTCTCCACCACCTGTACGCCGGTGCCCGCCACGGCGTCCAGCACGGCGTCGAAGCAGGCGGCGTCGGCGGCCGGGTCGTGGAACGGGCCGCCCGGCACGTCCACGGCCGAGACGCCGCCGCGCGGCACGAACAGCACGACGGGCCCGGTGGCGGCGGCCAGCTTGGCGCCGATGCGCCGGCCCAGCTCGGCGTTCTCCTCGGGGGTGGTGCGCATGAGCGTCACGGTCGGGTTGTGCACGAGCAGGTTCCGTTCGCGGAAGCGGGCGGGCACGGTGTCCATCGGCCCGAAGTTGACCATGTCGAGCGCGCCCAGGCTGACGACCTGCGGCACCCCGGCGGCTCCCGCGGCGGTCAGCCGGTCGGGGCCCGCCGAGAGCACGCCGCCGACCAGGTCGTCCGCGAGTTCGGTGGTGGTGAGGTCGAGCACGCCGGCGAAGTAGCCGCTCGCGGTGAGCGCCTCCATGGCCCGGCCGCCCGAGCCGGTGGCGTGGAAGACGATCACCTCGTAGCCCAGCTCCTCGAGGCGGGCGCGGGCGGCGTCGACGGCGGGCGTGGTGACACCGAACATCGTGGCCGCCACCAGCGGCCGGTCCTCGCCGGGCGGGGCACCGGCGCGGGCGTCGTACGCGGCGGCCATGGCGGCGATCGCGGCGGCGGCGTTGCCGAGGATCTGCCGGGAGATCGAGTTGACCCCGGCCACGTCGACGACGCTGTACATGAGCGTCACGTCGCTCTGTCCCACGTACGCCGACACGTCGCCGGACGCCATGGTCGAGACGAGCAGCTTGGGCAGGCCCACGGGCAGCGCCGCCATGGCGGCCGCCGCGATCGAGGAGCCGCCGCTGCCGCCCAGCGCCAGCACGCCGCTCAGCCCGCCGCGCTCGTACAGCGCGCGGGCGACGCGCGCGGCTCCGGCGGCCATCGCGCTCAGGGCCGCGCCACGGTCGCCGGCGCTCCTGAGCTCCTCCAGGCTCGCCCCGCCCGCCTCGGCCACCTCGGCCGCCGGGATGTCGGGCGCGAGCGTCCCGCCGCCCATGACGCCTGCGTCGAGCAGGACGACCTCCTGTCCCGCGGCCGTGACGAGGTCGCGGACATGGGCGTACTCCGCGCCCTTGGTGTCGAGCGTGCCCAGCAGTAGTACGGCCATCCGACCCTCCTCAGGGGGAACGACGGGTTCGCTGCCATCGGACAGCCTCCCCAGCCGCGCCGTGACTCACGCCTGCCGGTCAGCGGCCGTGCACGATCAGCCAGGTCGCGACGGCGGTGACGGTGGCCGAGCGGTTGCCGATGATGTGCGGCCTGCTGCACGGGAACGTGATGGAGTCGCCCTGCGCCAGCGTGACGGTCTCCGACTCGAACTCGATCGTCAGCTCCCCGGCCGTCACCGTGCCGACCTCGTACCCCTCGTGGCGCAGGAAGCGGCCGTGCGCGGTGGAGACCGCGTGCGGCGGGTACGTGGACTCGAAGAACTCGACGTCGGGGGTGGGCCCCGGCGACAACCGGCGGAACGTCACCCCACCGCCCAGCCGGATCGGCGCCACCTCACCGGCCCGCCCCACCGCGAGCCCGGGAACGGCGTCCTCCCGAGGCTCGGGCGGGTCGAAGACCGCCGCCAGCGGCGCCCCGATGGCCGTCACGTACGCGATCAACCGGCTCACCGACGGCCGCATGGTGCCGCGCTCGATCTGGGACACGGCGCTGGGCGAGATGCCGAGCTCCTTCGCCACCGTCCGCAGCGACTTGCCCGATTCCGTGCGCAGCTCGCGCAGCCGCCGCCCGAGCCGCTCGCCGCCGATCGCCTCCAGGTCCTCCATGACCTCCGTCACACGTCTTTAACACTTGCGAAATCGGGGCCGCCGCACGCAGGGTGTTAAGTGATGGCTTAACACCGTCCGGCGACCCTACCCCCCAAGGATGCCGCACATGACACAGCCGACCGTCGCCCAAGCACCTCCCCACGACCCCCGGCTCACCAATGAGGACCTGGCCCCGCTGCGCAAGCAGACCTGGTCGTCGTACAACATCTTCGCCTTCTGGATGTCCGACGTGCACAGTGTCGGCGGCTACGTCACCGCGGGCAGCCTGTTCGCGCTGGGCCTGGCGAGCTGGCAGGTGCTGTTCGCGCTGCTGGCCGGCATCGTCATCGTCAACGTCTTCTGCAACCTGGTCGCCAAGCCGAGCCAGGTCACCGGGGTGCCGTACCCGGTGATCAACCGGGTGGTCTTCGGCGTGCTGGGCGCGAACATCCCGGCCATCGTGCGTGGCTCGATCGCCATCGCCTGGTACGGCGTGCAGACGTACCTCGCCTCGCAGTCGCTCATCATCATCTTCCTGAAGTTCTGGCCCGCCACGGCCGCGCTCAACGAGCCGACCTTCCTCGGCCTGTCCGTGCTCGGCTACATCTGCTACGCCATCCTGTGGGTGGCGCAGGCGGCGGTGTTCTGGCGCGGCATGGACGCCATCCGCCGCTTCGTGGACTGGGCGGGGCCCGCCGTCTACGTGGTCATGCTGGTCCTGGCCGGCTATCTGGTGAGCAGGGCCGGCTGGGAGAACATCAGCCTGGACCTGTCGCAGGGCGAGAGCCTGGGCTTCGCCGAGTCGATCCCGGTGATGCTGAGCGCGATCGCGCTGGTGGTGTCGTACTTCTCCGGGCCGATGCTGAACTTCGGCGACTTCTCCCGCTACGGCCGCTCGTTCGACGCGGTCAAGCGCGGCAACTTCCTCGGCCTGCCGATCAACTTCCTGTTCTTCTCCCTGCTGACGGTCATCACGGCGTCGGCCACGGTGCCGGTGTTCGGTGAGCTGATCACCGACCCGATCCACACCGTGCAGCGCATCGACACGCCGTTCGCGATCCTGCTGGGCGGCCTGACGTTCGTGATCGCTACCGTGGGCATCAACATCGTGGCGAACTTCATCTCCCCGGCCTTCGACTTCTCCAACGTCAGCCCGCAGCGCATCAGCTGGCGTACCGGCGGGATGATCGCGGCTGTCGGCTCGGTGCTGCTCACCCCGTGGAACTGGTACGGCAACCCCGACGCCATCCACTACACGCTGGGCCTGCTGGGGGCACTGATCGGGCCGCTGTTCGGCATCCTGATCGCGGGCTACTACGTGTGCGCGCGGCAGCGGGTCTCGGTGGACGAGATGTTCACGATGGACCCGGGCGGGCGCTACTGGTTCAGCAAGGGCTACAACCCCAACGCGGTCTGGGCCACGGTGGCGGCGGGCGTGCCGGCCATCGCCTCGGTGCTGGTGCCCAAGTGGATCACGGTCGTCGAGCTGGCCTGGCTGGCCGACTTCAGCTGGGTCATCGGCTGCGGGATCGGGTTCGTGGCGATGGTGCTGCTGGAGCGGCGCGTACCCCGGATCATGCCGGCATGACCCATATCCGGGTGATCAACCCGAACACCGCCCTGGAGATGACCGAGTCCATCGGCCGGTGCGCCAGGGCGGTGGTGTCGTCGTCGACCGAGGTGACGGCGGTGAGCCCGGCCATGGGGCCGGAGTCGATCGAGAGCCACTACGACGAGGCGCTGGCGGTGCCGGGGCTGCTGGCCGAGATCGCGGCGGGCGAGCGGGCCGGCGTGGACGCGTACGTGATCGCCTGTTTCGGCGACCCTGGCCTGGACGCGGCGCGCGAGCTGGCGGCGGGCCCCGTGCTGGGCATCGCGGAGGCCGCGATGCACGCCGCCACGATGGTCGGCAGGACCTTCAGCGTGGTGACCACGCTGGCCAGGACCACCGGCAGGGCGTGGGAGCTGGCCCACCGGTACGGCTTCGCCGCCGCCTGCCGGGGCGTGCACGCCTGCGAGATCCCCGTGCTGGACCTGGAGAAGCCGCCGGCCCGGGCGGCGGTGACCGAGCTGTGCGCGTCGGTGGCCGAGCGGGACGGCAGCGACGTGATCGTGCTGGGCTGCGCGGGCATGGCGGACTTCTGCGCCGAGGTGACGCGGGCGACCGGCGTGCCGGTGATCGACGGGGTGGCGGCGGCCACGCGGTTCGCCGAGTCGCTGGTGGCGCTGGGGCTGCGGACGAGCACGCGCGGCGAGTACGCCCGCCCGCTCCCCAAGCGCTACACGGGCCTGCTGCGCGATTTCACGATCTAGACCGGACGTCTTGACCGCCTGCTCGGGTTGGGGTTACTGTCGGCTCATAACTAAAAGGAAACTTTCCTAATAGTTTGATCAGGCATCCCACCCCCCGTTCACCCTCGACCGGATGTCGGAGCATGATGAAGAACCCCACCCTGAGCAAGGTCCTCGCCGGTCTGGCGGCCCTGGCGCTGCCGCTGACCACCCTCGTCGCCGCGCCCGGCACGGCCACCGCCGCCGCCGCGCAGTCCTCCTTACAGGCCCTGCAGGCCGACTGGGCGGCGTGGACGGCGTACACGGCCGGCACGCGCGTGACGTACAACGGCGTGCAGTACGAGTGCGTCCAGAGCCACACCTCCCAGCCCGGCTGGGAGCCGCCGAACGTGCCCGCCCTGTGGAAGGTCGTCTCGGGCGGCGGCGGAGACACCAGCGCGCCGAGCGTCCCCGGCAACCTGCGCTCGACCGGCGTGACGAACACGAGCGTCACCCTCGCCTGGAACGCCTCCACCGACAACGTCGCCGTCACCGGCTACGAGATCTACCGCGGCGGCACCCTCGTCGCCACCGTCACCGGCACCAGCCACACCGACACCGGCCTCAGCGCGAACACCTCCTACAGCTACACCGTCCGCGCCCGCGACGCCGCAGGAAACCGCTCAGGCACCAGCAACAGCCTCACGGCCACCACCTCGGGCGGCGGGGGCGGTGACACGAGCGCGCCGAGCGTGCCGGGCAACCTGCGCTCGACCGGCGTCACCGGCGGCTCCGTCACGCTGGCCTGGAACGCCTCGACCGACAACGTCGCCGTGACCGGCTACGAGGTCTATCGCGGCGGCACCCTGGTCGCCACCGTGACCGGCACGACGTACACCGACACCGGACTGAACGCCAACACCTCCTACAGCTACACCGTCCGCGCCCGCGACGCCGCAGGAAACCGCTCAGGCACCAGCAACAGCGTCACGGCGACGACCACGGGCGGCGGCGGAGGCGGGGGCAAGAAGGTCCTCGGCTACTTCGTGCAGTGGGGCGTCTACACCCGCAACTACCACGTCAAGAACATCGACACCAGCGGCTCGGCGGCCAAGCTGACGCACATCAACTACGCCTTCGGCAACGTGACGAACGGCCAGTGCGCGATCGGCGACAGCCACGCCGACTACGACCGCTTCTACCAGGCCAACGAGAGCGTGGACGGCGTCGCCGACACCTGGGACCCGGGTGCGCTGCGCGGCAGCTTCAACCAGCTGCGCAAGCTGAAGCAGAAGCACCCGCACATCAAGGTGCTGTTCTCCTTCGGCGGCTGGACCTGGTCCGGCGGCTTCGCGCAGGCCGCGCAGAACCCGGCCGCGTTCGCCGAGTCCTGCTACCGCCTGGTCGAGGACCCGCGCTGGGCCGACGTCTTCGACGGCATCGACATCGACTGGGAGTACCCGAACGCCTGCGGCCTGACCTGTGACAGCAGCGGCCCCGCCGCGTTCAGGAACCTCATGCAGGCGCTGCGCAACCGCTTCGGCCAGAACTACCTGGTCACCGCCGCGATCACGGCCGACGGCACCAACGGCGGCAAGATCGACGCGGCCGACTACGCCGGCGCCGCGCAGTACCTCGACTGGTACAACGTCATGACCTACGACTACTTCGGCGCCTTCGCGGCGCAGGGCCCGACGGCCCCGCACTCGCCGCTCACGTCCTACCCGGGCATCCCGACGGCGGGCTTCCACTCCGACGCGGCCATCCAGAAGCTGAAGAGCAAGGGCGTGCCGGCCAGCAAGCTGCTGCTCGGCATCGGCTTCTACGGGCGCGGCTGGGCCGGGGTCACGCAGTCGGCGCCGGGCGGCACCGCCACCGGGCCCGCGCCGGGCACGTACGAGCAGGGCATCGAGGACTACAAGGTGCTCAAGACCCGCTGCCCGGCCACCGGGACGGTCGCGGGCACGGCGTACGCGTACTGCGGCAACCAGTGGTGGAGCTACGACACGCCGGCCACCATCGGCGGCAAGATGAACTACTCGAAGGATCAGGGCCTCGGCGGCGCGTTCTTCTGGGAGCTCAGCGGCGACACGACCAACGCCGAGCTGCTCACGGCCATGAAGAACGGCCTGGGCTGACCGTCGGCGAGCCGGCTCTCCACGCGGGTGTGGAGGGCCGGCTCCCTCGCGTCTCAGCTCAGCTCGGCGACCTGCTCGGCGGTCAGCGTCACCGTGGAGGCGCCCAGGTTCTCCTCCAGGTGGGCGATCGACGACGTGCCGGGGATCGGCGCGACCACCGGCGAGCGGGCCAGCAGCCAGGCCAGGCTGACCTGCGCGGGCGTCGCGCCGAGCAGCTTGGCGACGTGCTCGACGGGCCCGCCGGGCGCGGCCAGCGCGCCCTTGGCGATGGGGCTGTAGGGGATGAACACGATGCCCTGCTCGGTGCAGTGGTCGAGCACGGACTCGGAGAAGCGGTTGGTGAGGTTGTAGCGGTTCTGGACGGAAACGATGCCGGCGATGCGCCGCGCCTGCTCCAGCTCCTCGACGCTCACCTCCGACAGGCCGATGGCGGCGATCTTGCCCTCGTCCTGAAGCGCCTTCAGCTCGCCGATCTGGTCCTCAAGCGGCACCTTCGGGTCGATGCGGTGCAGCTGGAGCAGGTCGAGCCGGTCCTGGCCGAGCCGGCGCAGGCTCATCTCGACCTCCTGGCGGAGGTACTCGGGGCGGCCCACGGCGTGCCACTGGCCGGGCCCGGTGCGCACGAAACCGGCCTTGGTGGCGATCAGCAGGTCCTCGGGGTACGGGTGCAGCGCCTCGCGGATGATCTCCTCGCTGACGTACGGGCCGTAGGAGTCGGCCGTGTCGATGAGGTTCACCCCCAGCTCGACGACACGGCGCAAAACCTTGACGGCCGCGTCCCTGTCGGACGGCGGTCCCCAGACTCCTGGGCCGGTCAGGCTCATGGCGCCGAAGCCCAGGCGGTGCACGGTCTTGCCGCCGATGGTGATGGAGCCGGTGGATGGGAGCGATATGGACATGACAGTTCCTCGTCTCGGATGCGACGTTCCAAGTCCGTGATGCAACGGATACGCGGACAAATCTTCCCTATCACCCGCCCGATGAATACGTTTCGGAACACGTGCGCAAAATGACCCGGTTCACCCCTCCACGTACGAGGAGCACCATGTCTTACCGCTTACGTAAAGGCATGCTCGGCGCCATCACCGCCGTGGCCGTGGCCTTGTCACCCCTCGCCTTCACCGGAACCGCCGCCGCCCAAGGCGGGCACGGGCACGGGCACGGGCACGGGCCCAAGGACCCGCACAAGAAGGAAGTCGAGAAGCTCGTCAAGGCCGTCTCGGGCAAGAACGTCAAGAAGCACCTCAAGGCGTTCCAGGCCATCGCCGACGCCAACAACGGCACCCGCGTCTCCGGTACGCGCGGCTTCGACGCCTCCCGCGACTACGTGGCGGGCAAGCTGCGCAAGGCCGGCTACCAGGTGACGATCCAGCCCTTCGAGTTCGTCTTCGACGGCTACGTCACCCCGCCGGTGCTGCAGACCACCAGTGGGACGCCCAAGACGTACCAGTACGGGTTCTTCAGCGACTACGTGGCGATGGGCGACTCGCCCGCCGGGTCGGTCACCGGCACGGTCCAGGCCGTCGACCTGACGCTGCCGCCAGGGCCCGAGAACAGCTCGACCTCGGGGTGCGAGCCGGAGGACTTCGCCGGGTTCACCGCCGGCAACATCGCGCTCATGCAGCGCGGCACCTGCAACTTCCGGGTGAAGGTGGACAACGCGATGGCCGCCGGGGCGATCGGGGCCATCGTCTTCAACGAGGGCCAGGAGGGGCGTACGGAGGTGGACCTCAACCCGGTGCTCGGCGGGCCCGGCGTGACGATCCCCTCGTTCTTCACCAGCTTCTCGGTCGGCGAGGAGCTGGCCGCGGCCGGCACCACGGTCACCATGAACTGGGACCCGATCGTCGAGACCAGGACCACCTACAACGTGATCGCGCAGAGCAGGAAGGGCGACCCGAACAAGGTCGTCATGCTCGGCGCGCACCTCGACGGCGTGCAGGAAGGGCCGGGCATCAACGACAACGGCTCCGGCAGCGCGGGCGTCCTGGAGGTGGCGCTGCAGGCGGCCAAGCTCAAGCCCAAGAACCAGCTGCGCTTCGCCTTCTGGGGCGCCGAGGAGTTCGGGCTGCTCGGCTCCGAGCACTACGTGGCCTCGCTGAGCGAGGAGGAGCGGGCCAGGATCAAGCTGTACCTCAACTTCGACATGATCGGCTCGCCCAACTACACGTTCGGCATCTACGACGGTGACGGCGACGCGTTCGGCACCGCCGGGCCTCCCGGATCCGACAAGATCGAGGAGGACTTCGAGAAGTTCTTCGCCGGGCGGCGGCTGCCGTTCACGGCCACGGCGTTCACCGGGCGCTCCGACTACGGGCCGTTCATCGCGGTCGGCATCGCGTCGGGCGGCCTGTTCACCGGGGCCGAGGAGCTCAAGACCGAGGAGGAGGCGGCCATCTTCGGCGGCACCGCCGGCCTCCCGCTCGACCCGTGCTACCACAGCGTCTGCGACACGATCAAGAACATCAACGACAAGGCCCTGGACGTGAACTCCGACGCCATCGCCACGCTGGCGGGCACGTACGCGTTCGACATCGGCACGATAGGCACCGCACCGCCCGCCCCGGCGAGTGCGGCCCGCACCGCCGAGAAGCACACCCACCAGCCCGCCGACGCGGCGGCCTGACCCCACAGGCGCCTCTCCACCCTCGAAGGAAGGGGGTGGGGAGGCGCCCACCTGCCGGGAGGGGAGCACGCCTGCCCGGCCGGAAAGACCCACCGACCAGACCCGCCTACCAGGCCCGCCCCCAGCCAACAGGCCGTCGCCCGGGAGACCCCGCGGACAGCCTGTGGCGAACCCCTCCCCTCGAAAGGACCTCGGCTTGGGCGAGCACGCCGCGGGGCCCGGGACGCTGCACCCTCCGCTAAGGGCGGGGCTGGTGGCCGAAGCGGGCCGGCTTCGGAGCCGTTGAGCGGACCGCCGGGTCGGGCATCGCCTGGGTGCGGCCGGGCACCCGCTCGGCGGGCTCCACGACCGGCTCGGCCTCCCCGGCCGCGACGATGCGGCGGATCAGGCGTTCGCGCAGTTCGGCAGCGACCGCCTCATGCGAGGGGTGGCCGGCCAGGTTGACCAGCTCGTACGGATCGTTGACCACGTCGTACAGGGCCTGCTCCCGGTAGCGGGCGGCGGCGGGGTCGTCCCAGGGGTCGGCGCCTTCGGCGACGGCGTAGTACTTCCACCGCGACGTCCTGATCCCGCGCCCCACCTCGGACTCGCTCACCTGGAAGAACACCTCGCCGGGCCAGTCGGCCCGGGGGTCGCGCAGCAGCGGCAGGAACGAGCGCCCCTGCATCGCGTCGGGCACCGGCAGCCCGGCCGCCTCCAGCAGGGTGGGCGGCAGGTCGAGCGTGCTGACGGGCCGCGCGATGGCGCCGCCGCCGTCGAAGCCGGGCCCCCGCAGCGCCAGCGGCACCCGCAGCGACGCGTCGTGGCAGGACCGCTTGTACTCGCCGTTGCGGGTCTTGAAGTGGTTGCCGTGGTCGGAGGTGTACGCCAGGATCGTGTCGTCCAGCAGGTCCATGCTGCGCAGCGCGTCGAGCAGCCGCCCGAGCCCCTCGTCGAGGCGCTTGACCTGGCCGAGATAGCCGCCCATGTGCTGGTGCGCGGTGCCGCCGAGCGCGGCGAGGTCGGGCGGCATCCAGGTGCCCTGATAGCGCTCCTCGTAGCCGTCGGGCGCGGGGTAGTTGTCCACCTCGTTCTGGTGGTGCGGCTCAAGGAGCGACAGGAACAGGTAGAACGGCTCGCCGGCGTGGTCGGCCACGAACCGCACGGCCGCGTCCACGAGCGCGTCGGAGCGGTAGCCGGGCAGCATGACGGGCTCGTTCGCCTCGTCGTAGACGATCGTGCGGTAGGCGTCGGAGGTGTGCTCGAGCGCGTTGGCGGCCAGCCAGCTCTGGTAGCCGCCGCGCTGGTGCTCGGGCACCGGCTCTGAGCCGGCCAGGTGCCACTTGCCGATGTAGCCGGTGGCGTAGCCGGCCGCGCCGAAGTGGTGCGCGAGCGTGCGCTCTTCGGGCGGCAGGACGCGGCCGTTGCGGTGCACGCCGGTCGTGGTCGCGTAGCGGCCCGTCTGCAGCGCCGCGCGGGCCGGCGCGCACACCGGCTGCGGCGTGAGCGCGACCGTGGCCTGCGTGCCGTGCCTGGCCATGCGGTCGAGGTTGGGGGTGAGCGGGCCGACGGTGTCCCACCGCTGCTGGTCGGTGAAGACGACGATCACGTTCGGGCGCAAAAGGGAGACTCCTATCGAAGGCCGGTGAGGGCGATGCCCCGCACGAAATATCTCTGGGTGAGGACGAACAGGACGGCGGTGGGCACGAAGAGGATCACCGAGCCGGCCGCCGTGAGGTGCCACAGCGTGAAGTACTCCTGGTTGAACAGGGTGAGCCCGACCGGGATGGTGCGCATCTCGGGCGTGCTGGTGGCGACCAGCGGCCAGAGGAACTCGTTCCACTGGAAGACGAACGTGAACAGCGCGAGCACGGCCAGCGCGGGTCTGGTCTGCGGCAGGATGACGCTGCGGTAGATGCGCAGCTCGGAGGCCCCGTCGATGCGGGCCGCGCTGATGAGGTCGTCCGGGATGGGCTGGATGAACTGCCGCATCAGGAAGATCCCGAACGCGTCCATGAGGAACGGGGTGATGAGCCCCTGGTACGTGTTCAGCCACCCGAGGTTGGCCATGAGCACGTACAGCGGGATCATCCGCACGAAGAACGGAACCATGAGCGTGGCCAGCAGCGCCACGAACAGCGTGTTGCGCAGCGGGAAGCGGAACTTGGCGAACACGTAGCCGACGAGCGGGTCGAACAGCAGGTGCGACAGCGTGATCGCGCCGGCCACGACGAGGCTGTTGACGATGAAGTCGCCGAACGGCGCGCGGGCGAACAGCTCGGCGTAGTTGCCCCACTGCGGCGTCTCCGGCCAGAGCACGGCGCTCGCCGCCAGCGTCTCCGCCTCGGTCTGCAGCGACAGCGAGACCATGTAGAGCAGCGGCAGCACCGTCACCATGCTCGCCAGCGTGAGCACGGTGTAGAGCAGCACCTTGCGGCTCATCAGTACGTCACCTCCCCCCGCCGCCCGGCCCTGAGCTGGATCACGGTGAAGGCCACGATCACGAGCAGCAGCAGCACCGACTGCGCGGAGGAGTAGCCGAAGTCCCTGGTGCGGAAGGCGACGTTGAAGATGTGGAAGACCGACAGGTCGGTGGCGTCGCCCGGCCCGCCGCCGGTGATGATGTACGCCTGCCCGAACGCCTGCAGCCCCGAGATCACCGCCATCACCGAGACGAACAGCGTGGTCGGGGCCAGCAGCGGCAGCGTGATGCGCCAGAACCGGCGCCAGGCGTCCGCCCCGTCGATCTTGGCGGCCTCGTGGTAGGTCTCGGGGATGCCCTGCAGCCCGGCGAGGAACAGCACCATCGTGTAGCCGACGCTCTGCCACAGGGTGACGGCGGCGATGGTGAGCAGCGGCGCGGTGTTGAGCCACTGCTGGCCGGGCAGCCCGGCCGCGAGCAGCACCCGGTTGAGCACGCCCAGGTCGGGGTCGAGGATGTTGCGCCACAGCAGCCCGACGATCGCCACCGACGTCAGGTACGGCACCAGCAGCAGCACCCGGAAGGCCACCCGGCCCTTGAGCGGCTGGTCGATGGCCAGCGCGAGGGCCAGCCCGAGCACGATGGAGCCGGCCACGACCAGCACCGCGAAGACCACCGTGACGAGGAACGAGTGGCGCACGGCGGGGTCGGCCAGGGCCTGGCTGTAGTTGCCGAGCCCGGCCCACTGGTCGGCCATCGGCCCGGTGCGGAAGCCGGTGGCGACCACGTTGCCGATCGGCAGGTAGAACAGGGCCGCGAAGAACAGGATGGCCGGCAGCAGGAAGAGGTAGGCGGTCCTCGCGTACCGGCCGGAGAGCGTGCGCGGCCTCACTTCAGGTAACCCTCCGCCGTCTTCGCGAACTCCGTCAGCACGTCGGCGGCGGGCCGGTTCTGGATGAGCACCTGCTGGTACATGACCTTCAGCTGCTCCTCCCACTTGCCGAACTGCCCGGTCAGCCGCACCGCCTGGGAGGAGTCCTCGGCCTGCGGCAGCGCGTCGGCGAACACCTTGGTCGCCGGGTCGGCCTGCACCTCGGGCAGCTTCGCCCAGGACACGCGGGGCATGAGCATGCCGGTCTCCTTGGTGGCGGCCTGCTCGACCTCCAGGGCGGTGACGCGTTTGATGAAGTCCCACGACAGCTCGGGCCTGCTCGCCTTGGCCGGCACGAACATGCTCACCCCGGCGGCCTGCGTGGCCCGCACCTTGTGCTCCAGCGGCGGCGCCACGCCGAGGTCGATGTCGGGGCTGGTCCTCCTGATCGGGTCGAGGTCCCAGGGGCCGGTGAGGATCATCGCGGCGCGCCCGGCGGAGAACAGCTTCTGCGGGCCGGAGTAGTCGGTGCTCGCGACGGGCACGGGCGCGACCTTGTGCTTGTGGATGAGGTCGGCCTGGAACTGCAGGGCCTCGATCGCGTCGGCGAGCGGGGTCATGACCTTGCCGGTCTCCGGGTCGTACGGGGTGACGCCGGCCTGCGTCATCCAGGGCCACATGTAGGTGTAGTCCTGGTTGAGCGCGACGCCGTACACGCCGTCCTTGGTCAGCTTCTTCGCGGCGGCGAGGAACTCCTCCCAGGTGGTGGGCACCTCGACGCCGGCGTCGCTGAGCATGCCCTTGTTGTGGAGCAGGGTGTTGCAGGTCAGGTGCAGCTGCACGCCGTACACCTTGCCCTGGTAGGAGTTGCGCTCGACGGTCACCGGCTGCCAGTCGGCGGGGAAGCCCATGGCGGCGCCGTCGCGGTCGACGAAGTCCTGCAGCGAGCGGGCGTTGCCGGACAGCGCGAACTCCTGCACCCACCCGCCGGGCTCCTCCACCAGGTCGGGCACGGTGCCGGAGGCGAAGTCGGCGAGCAGCCTGGTGCGCAGGTCGGGCCACTGATATTTCTGCAGGTTGACGGTGACCTTGTGGGCCTGCTCGAACTCGGCGATCACCTTGCGGTAGGCCTGGTAGTCGTGGCCGGCGTTCCAATAGACGGTGAAGGTGCCGGGGGCGGCGCTCTGCGGGGCCGGCGCTCCCGCGCACGACGACAGGGCCGGCACGCCTGCTGCGGCGGTGGCGGCCACGCCGAGGAGCCGGATCAGGTCACGGCGTGAGGGGTGGGCGGGCATCGGGGTTTCCCTTCTAGGACGAGCCCCGCCGCACGAAGGTCCACGACCGGACGATCTCGCGGGCGGGCGGCGGCTCATCGGCCTGGAGGCGGTCGAAGAGCAGGCGTACGACGTCGGTGTAGTCGTGGCGCAGCGGGCCGACGGTGCTGAGCTGCGGATTGGTGATGAGACCCTCGTCGATGTTGCCGACCCCGACGATCGCGACGTCGCCCGGCACGCTCAGCCCGAGGTCCCTGGCGGCTGCGATGGCGCTGATCGCCGCCCGGTCGGCGGCGGCGAAGATCGCGTCGGGCCGGTCGGGCGAGCCGAGCAGCTCGGTCGCCGTCTGGTACGCCGCCACGCGGTCGTCGGCGCCCCCGGTGACGACGCGGTCGGTGACGCCGTGCCGGTCGAGGGCGGTGAGGTAGCCGAGCAGCCGCCCGGCCGGCCGGTCGCGGTAGAGCTCGTGCCGCTGCCCCATGAACGCGATGCGCCGCCGGCCGGTGGCCAGCAGGTGCTCGACGGCCTCGGCGCTGGCCTCGGTCTCCGGGGTGCGGACGACGTCGCAGCCTTCGAGCCCGCTCTCGTTGCTCAGCACCACCATCGGCAGCCCGGTGGCGGCCAGCCCGGCGAGCAGGTCGTGGGCGAGGTGGTCGCCGACCACGTTGATCAGGGCGCCGTCGGCGATGCCACCGCGCAGCATCTCGATCGCGGCCTTCGCCCTCGCCTCGGAGTAGACGGCGAGCGTGACCACGGAGTAGCCGCGCGCGTCGGCCATCTCGTGCAGGTCGGTGGCCAGCCGTTCGTCGGTGGGAACGCCGCCGAACGTGCTCAGCACCAGGCAGACGCGCTGGGTGCGGCGCCTGCGCAGGCTCCTCGCGGCCTGGTTGGGGGTGTAGCCGAGCTGCCTTGCGGCGTCGAGCACCCGCTGCCTGGTCTCGGCGGCCACGGGTCGGTCGCGGCCGCTGAGCACGTAGGAGACGGTCGCCACTGACACGTTCGCCAGCTCGGCCACTTGTCGCGCTGTGGGTCTCATGTTAGTCGAATAACCTAGCATTCCCTATGGGATTATGGGGTAATTGGTGGCGGCGGATCTGGGCGAGCAGGTCGGAGGTGGGGTGATGGTCGCCGTACGGCGCTCGGCCGATGTGAATCGATTAACACGATAGGTCGAGGGTGCCGCTCCGACAAGGGGGCACGCGGCCAGGGGCTCCCGATCAGCGTGGCGTACGGGCTTTCGCGATCACTCTCCGTTACCTTGCGAGGTGGATGGGGGGATCTGTAGTGAATGGTTCGGCATGGGGTACCGGCGGGGGTCTTTCCCGCCGGCTGCTGTTCACCGGTACGTTCGCCGTCGCGACGAGTGCGCTGACCGAGGTCGCCACGGCCGACCGGCGAAGCCGTCCTAGGGGGCCGGCGCGCGGCACGGTGTTGCGGGCCAGGCCCGCGACCGTCTCGCTGGGCGGGCGCAAGGTCGCGACCTGGACGTACGGCGGCACGGTGCCGGGGCCGATCATCCGCGCGACGGCGGGCGGCATGGTGCGCGCCAGGCTCGTCAACGACCTGCCCGCCGAGACCACCGTGCACTGGCACGGCATCAGGATCGACCCGAGGATGGACGGCGCCCCCGGCTACACCCAGGCGCCCACGAAGCCGGGCCGCACCTTCGACTACGTCTTCCGGGTGCCCGACCCCGGCACGTACTTCTACCACTCGCACGTCGGCATGCAGAACGACCGCGGCCTGTACGGCCCGCTCGTGGTGGCCGACCCGCGCGAGCCGCTCGGCTACGACGAGGAGTTCGTGGTCCTGCTCGACGACTGGCTGGACGGGATCGACGGCACGCCCGACGACGCGCTGAGGCGGCTCAACGCCAGCACCGAGCACGACGACACGCTGCGCAGCGACCTGCTCGGCGGGGTCACCGGCGAGGTGCGGCATCCGTACCACCTGGTCAACGGCCGGATGGCGGAGGCGCCCGAGGTGTTCGCCAGCCGGCCTGGGCGGACGGTGCGGTTCCGGGTGATCAACGCGGCGGCCGACACGGCGTACCGGGTGGCGCTCGGCGGCCACCGCATGACGATCACCCACACCGACGGGTTCCCGTGCGCGCCCGCCACCGTGGACACGTTCCTCATCGGCATGGGCGAGCGCTACGACTTCGTCACCCGGCTGGGCGCGGGCGCGTTCCCGCTGGTCGCGCTGGCTGAGGGGAAGCAGGCGCGGGCGTTCGCGATCGTCAGGACGACGCCGGGCGCGCGCCGGCCGCCGCGCGACGTCAAGGTGCCGGAGCTGGAGCGGCGCCTGCTCGCCTACGCCGACCTGCGGCCGCGCAGGGCCGACGCGCTGCCCCGCCCGGGCAGGACCGTCACGGTGACGCTCGGCATGCGGCCGTCGGGCAACGAGTGGACGCTCAACGACCGGCTGGCCGCCGACCCGCTGCGGGTGCGGGTGGAGAAGGGCGAGACGATCAGGATCGTCATGGACAACCAGTCGCCCATGTGGCATCCGATGCACCTGCACGGCCACACCTTCCAGCTGCGGGCGGGCGAGCGGCGCGGGGTGCGCAAGGACACGGTGAACATCAAGCCGCGCGAGCGGCTGAGCGTGGACGTGGAGTGCGACAACCCGGGCGAGTGGATGTTCCACTGCCACAATCTCTACCACCAGGAGCAGGGAATGATGGGCGTCCTCGGGTACGGCCAGGCTCCGCCCCGAAATCGCCACATGAGCCATTAAGGCGGCATTTGTCGGGGTTACGCGCAAGTAATGTGCTACAGGCGCGACATTTCACTATTAACGTGATTCACTCCACGCACTCTTGCGACGCGCACCCGCGCTGCGAAAGGATCACCAGTCGGACCCCAGCCCCTCGCAGGACGACTGGAGACGCCTGTCGTGCGCGCACAACAGAACATCGAGCAGTTCGGCTACCGCCAGGAGTTACACCGTACGGTCGGCCTCGCCGACCTCATTTTCTACGGTTTGGCATACATGGTACCGATCGCACCTTTCGCGATTTTCGGGAATGTTTATTCGGAATCCGGTGGTATGCCGGTCCTGGCGTACCTCGTCGGGATGATCGCGCTGCTGTTCACCGCCGCCTCGTACGCGCAGATGGTGAAGGCGTTCCCGCTGTCCGGCTCGGTCTACAACTACGCCGGGCGCGGCATCGCTCCCCCCGTCGGGTTCATGACCGGCTGGATGATCCTGCTGGACTACATCCTGCTGCCCTGCCTGCTCTACCTGGTGGCCTCGATCGCCATGAACGACAGCGTGCCCGGCGTCCCCGTCTGGGCCTGGCTGATCGGCTTCGTCGCCGTCAACACGGCGATCAACCTGCGCGGCATCAGGATAACGGTCCGGCTCACCCGCGTGCTCATCGCGATCGAGCTGGCCGTGCTCGCCCTGTTCCTGCTCGTCGGCGTCTGGGCGCTGCTGCGGGGCGCGGGCCGCGGGTTCAGCCTCACGCCGCTGTTCAACGCCGAGACCTTCGCCTGGCCGGTGATGTTCGCCGCGGTGTCGGTGGCCGTGCTGTCCTTCCTCGGCTTCGACGGCATCTCCATGCTGGTGGAGGAGTCGACCGGCGGCTCCGCCCAGGTCGGCCGGGCCATGCGGGTCGCGCTGCTGCTGGCGGGCGTGCTGTTCATCACGCAGGTCTGGGTGGCCGCGCTGCTCGTGCCCGACCCGGCCGGGCTGCTCGACCAGCCCAGCGACACCGCCTTCTACGACGCCGCCGCCGTCGCGGGCGGCGAGTGGCTCAGGCACGTCACCACCGCCGCCACCGCGCTGTCCTGGGGCCTGGTCAACACCATGGTCGCCCAGGTGTCGGTCTCGCGGCTGCTGTACGCGATGGCCCGCGACCGTCAGCTCCCCTCGTTCCTCGCCAAGGTCTCGGTACGGCACTCGGTGCCGTCCAACGCGATCCTGCTGAGCTGCCTGCTGTCGATCGGCGTCGGCATCTGGGCGGCCACCCGGGCCGACGGGGTCGCCCTGCTCAGCAGCCTGATCAACATGGGCGCCATGGTCGCGTTCATCGTCCTGCACGTGTCGGTCATCGTGCACCACGCGCTGCGCTCCGGCTCCGACCGGCTCTGGGCCCACCTGATCTCGCCGCTGATCGGCGCGGGCATCCTGGTCTTCGTCGTGATCAACGCGAACCTCCTGGCCCAGCTCCTCGGCCTGGTCTGGCTCGGCCTCGGCGCGCTGGCGCTCATCACCCTGTACGCGCTCGGCCGCCGCCCCACGCTGCGCGGCATGCCCGCCGGATCCGACCGCCGCTGAGGAGACTTGCATGGACCGGCTGCCGCTGCACCAGGACCTCTATCTCATCGCCCACGACAAGACCGGCAAACCGTACGTCCATCCGGCGTCGCTCGCGCTCGGGCTGGCCGGCGCCGCGCTGCTCGACCGGCTGCTCACCGGGCCCGTCAAGCCGCTGCTCAATCCCGGCCCCGTCGCGCTCATCAAGGGGGCCGCGGCCGGCGGGATCTACGACCGCACCAGGGAGGAGCTGCTGGGCTCCGGGGTGCTCGTACGGGTGACCGGGCGGCGGCTCGGCATGCTGCCGTACACGCGGTACGAGCTGGCCGACATCGCCTCCGTCGTCCGCGCGTCCTCCGGGGTGCGCTCGGCGGTCGAGGGCTGGAAGACGCCGGACGCGCGCTGCGCCGGGCTGTGCGGGCTGGTCGCGGTGCTCCGCCTGGAGGGCGAGCTCTACCTCGACCAGCCGGCCGCCCGGCTGGTCGCCAGGCTGCGCGAGATCGCCGCCTCCGCCGCATCGCCCGTGGGCGAGCTGGTGGAGATCGTGGACACGCTGGTCGCGGAGGCCGCCGTCGCCGTCTACCGCTAGCGGCGTGCCCCTTATGCGAGTTACGCTCCGCAGGCGACGGTTCGGGGGCCGGTCATCCGCTCGGAGGGGGCACATGACCTACACCCTGTTTCGCGGCAGCTTCGTCATCAGCCCCGACCCCGCTCCCCCGGGCGCGCCCTTGCACCCGCCGCACGTCACGGACGGCCGTACCCTCCACTTCACGCGATAACGGAAATCGCTGTCGAAAATGGCGGGCGGTGCGGTGTCGGCCTTTCTCGAGGACGGCAGATCTTGTGGGCGGCGAATGCTGCGAAAGAGGGTTGTTATCAAATAGTCTCTCGTCCGTAGTACGAAATGCCGGAACCACCGACAAATCAAGCACACCCCTTTTTGTCCCGTTTTCTCGCGATACTGCCGGGAGGGTGCTGTGGCGTACGGATCAGGGTCGGGCCGCCCGTGCGGGCGTTGCGGAGCGCACGTGGGCTCCCTCTCCCCATGCCCCCGCTGCCGGGCCCCGCAGGTGGCGCCCGATGACCGGCCAGCGCCCTCGCCGTACCTGGACTGGGAGCCCGAGCGGTTACCCGCCGAGCCCCCGGCGTGGCGGCGCGCGCCCGTGCTGGTCGGCGCGGTGGCGGCCCTGCTCGTCCTCGCCCTGACCGGGTGGCTCGTCGTAGGGCGCACCGACACGGGCGGCGCGGCGGCGGGCTCCGGCGGCCCCGCCGGCACGAACCAGGCCGACGTCCCCCCGCCCGTCTGGGAGAGCACCCCCGCCGACGACGCCGACCCCGCCTTGGCGACCGGCGACGCCGCCGCGGACGCCGGCGCCCAGACGGACGACGAGACCGACGAGACCGATGAGCAGGCCGAAGAACCTGTTGAAGAGCAGGCAGAAGAGCAGGCCGGGTCGGGCAAGGAGGCCGGGCGGCAGGCTCAGGAGCTGGAGAAGCTGCTGTCCAGCAGCAACTCCTCCCGCTCCGACCTCACCGAGGCCATCGACGAAGCCGTCCTGTGCGAGCGCGCCGGCCTGGACAAGATCAAGGACATCACGAACGCCCGCCGCAGGCAGCTCACCGCCGCCAGGAGGCTGACGGTGTCGGCGCTGCCGGACGGGGCGCAGTTGCGGGACGCCCTGGTGACCGCGCTGGACGCCTCGTACCAGGCCGATCTGGCGTTCCTGAGGTGGGCCAGGAAGCTGGCGGCGGACGGCTGCCCCGGGGTGGGCAGGGACCACCCCGATTACCGGCGCGGCCTGGACTGGTCGAAGGCGGCTCACGAGGCGAAGACGCGATTCGTGCGGACGTGGCGGCCGGTGGCGGAAAAGTACGGCCTGACCGTGTGGAAAGCGCGCCAGATCTGATCACCGGTCTTTTCGTCTTACCAGAATCGTTCCACAGGCGAATTCCGGTTCGTGGATGAGCGCCACGGCGGCCCTCGGCGAGACCCCGGGGCCGCCGTACTTTTGCGCGCGGGTTGACACATGGTTGACGAGCCCGCCATGAACGCTTACGTTTCTCGGCGATCGACGAAATGTATCGTCACGATTCCGAAATTTTCGGAGGCGCCATGTTAAGAGGGATCATCGCGATCGGCCTGCTCGGCCTCCCCGCCGTCCACCCCGGCCACCCGGCTCCGCAACCGGCGATCTCCCTGAACGAACGCGTCCGGCACCAGGAGATCGACGGCTTCGGCATCTCCCAGGCGTTCCGCCGCAACGAGCTGCTCAAAGCCCTCTCGCCGGCCCAGCAGCGCGAGGTGCTCGACCTGTGGTTCCACCGGAGCAAGGGTGCGGGCCTCAGCATCCTGCGGCTCGGCATCGGCTCCTCCCCCGCCGGCAGCCCGTACGACCACATGGTCTCGATCCAGCCCGAGGACCCCGGCGGCCCGGACGCCAAGCCGGACTACGTGTGGGACGGCGACGACAACAGCCAGGTCTGGGTGGCCAAGGAGGCCCAGCGGTACGGCGTCGAGCGGTTCTTCGCCGACGCCTGGAGCGCCCCTGGCTACATGAAGGACAACGGCGACGACAAGAACGGCGGCACGCTGCTGCCCGAGTGGCAGCGCGCGTACGCGAAGTACCTGGTGGCCTACACGAAGTTCTACGCCAAGGAGGGCATCAGGATCACCGACCTGGGCTTCACGAACGAGCCCGACTACACGGCCTCGTACGCGTCCATGCGCTTCACCCCCGAGCAGGCCGCCGCGTTCGTCAAGGTGCTGGGGCCGATCGCCAGGGGCACGAACGTGGTCTGCTGCGACTCGTTCGGCTGGCGGGAGGCGAAGGCGTACACGGCGGCCATCGAGGCCGACCCCGAGGCGCGGCGCTGGGTGAAGACGCACACAGGCCACACCTACGCCAGCCCGGTGGACGGCCCGCTGCCGACGTCCAGGAAGACGTGGATGTCGGAATGGAACCCCAACGGTGACACCTGGAACGAGGCGTGGGACGACGGCAGCGGCTATGACGGCATCACGATCGCCCAGGCCGTGCACGACGCGCTCACGCTGGGCGGCGTCAGCGCGTACGTCTACTGGCTGGGCGGCTCGCGCGGCGCGACCAGGGCGCTGCTGCAGCTCGACGACGCGGCCGGCGAGTACCACGTGTCGAAGCGGCTGTGGGCGCTGGCCGGTTACAGCCGGTTCATCCGGCCCGGCGCGGTCCGGCTGGAGGCCGGGGCGGCCGATCCGGCGCTGAAAGTTTCAGCGTTCCGCAACCGCGACGGCTCGCGGGTGGTCGTCGCGCTCAACACGGGCACCGCGCCGATCGCGTGGAAGGGCGTGCGGGGCCGGGCGGCCGCGTACGTCACGGACGAGGCCCGCTCGATGACCCCGGTGAGCGTGCACGGGAACGCGGTGACGCTCGCGCCGCGCGCCCTCACCACGATCGTCCTCCGCTGACCAGCGCAGGCCGCCCGCCCGCCGGGGACCCCAGCGGGCGGGCGGTCAGCCCTTGCTGCCCGTGTGCGCGATGCCCTGGATGAACTGGCGTTGCAGGAAGACGAACACCGCGATCACCGGCAGCGAGGCGAGCAGCGAGCCGGCCATGAGGACGGGGTAGTCGGTCTGGTACTGCCCCTGCAACGACGCGAGCCCGGCGGAGAGCGTCATCTTCTCGGGGTCGGTGTTGACGACGAGCGGCCAGAACAGGTCGTTCCACGCCCACAGCAGGGTGAGGATGCCCAGCGCCACAAGACCTGGCCGGGCCAGCGGCAGCATGACCGACCAGTAGATGCGGACGGGCCCCGCGCCGTCGAGCCGCGCCGCCTCCTCGATCTCGCGCGGCAGCGCGAGGAAGAACTGCCGCAGCAGGAACACCCCGAACGCGCTGAACAGCCCCGGCACGATGATCGCCTGGAGGCTGTTCAGCCAGCCGAGCGAGGACATGATCTGGTACTGCGGGATGACGAACAGCTGCGGCGGCACCATGAGCACCGACAGGAACACCCCGAACAGCACGTTCCTGCCGGGGAAGCGCAGCCGGGCGAAGGCGTAGGCGGCCATCGAGCAGAACAGCACCTGGCCCGCGACCCGCCCCGCCGCCATGACGGCGGTGTTGAGGAACTGCTCGCCGAACGGCAGCAGGTCGAACACCTTGGCGTAGTTGTCCCAGCGGCCCTCGGGCAGGAACGTCGGCGGCACGGCGGTGGCGCTGCTCAGGGTCTTGAGCGAGGTGATGACCTGCCACACGAACGGCGCGACCATCGCCAGCGAGGAGGCGATGAGCACCGCGTGCAGGCCCAGCGGGCGGCGCCGCTCAGACATAGTGCACCCACTTCCGCTGGAGCCTGAACTGCAGGATCGTCAGCGCCGCGATGAGCACCAGCAGCGCGATCACGATGGCGGCGGCGTAGCCGCGGTCGTTGGTGACGAAGGCCCGCTCGTAGAAGAGCTGGACGACGGTCTGCAGCCGGGAGTACGCCGGGTTGGCCCGCGCCGCCTGCCCCGACCCGGTCATGACGAAGACCAGGTCGAAGAGCTGGAGCGAGCCGATCACCGACACGATGGAGATGAAGAACGCGGTCGGCGACAGCATCGGCAGGGTGATCGTGAAGAACTGCCGCACGGGGCCGGCGCCGTCGAGCGAGGCGGCCTCGTACAGCTCCTTGGGGATGCCCTGCATGCCGGCCAGGAAGATGATGAGGTTGTAGCCGACGCTGCTCCACACGCCCACGACGACCAGCGCGTAGAGCGCGGTCGCGGGGTCGGCGATCCAGTTGGGCCCGTCGATGCCGACCAGCGCCAGCACCTGGTTCACCAGGCCGTAGTCGCCGTTGTAGAGCCAGCGCCAGAGCATCGCGACCGCGACCGGCATGGTCACCACGGGCAGGAAGAACGCCGTGCGATAGAGGGCGACCCCGCGCAGGCCCGGCCGGTTGAGCAGGGCGGCGAACACGATCGCGAGCGGGATCCCGAGCAGCCCGAGCACGGTGTACGTGAGCGTGTTGAGCACCGCCTGCCCCACCTGGGGGTCGGCGAAGAGGCGGGTGTAGTTGTCCAGCCCCGTCCACGTGTGCCCGCCGAACGCGCCCCACTCCGTGAAGGAGAAGTAGGCGGTCTGCAGCACGGGCCACAGGTAGAAGATCGCCAGGCCGAGCCCGGTGGGGGCGATGAACGCGTACCCCCACAGGGCCTCGGCGCGGAGCCCGCGCCGCTTCGCCGCGTGTGCCGCCCGCGCGGGCCGCCGGGTTTCGGCGGTGGTGGTCACGTCACTCCTTGGCCAGCAGGTCGTTCATCGCCGCAGCCAGCTCTCTCGCGGCCTGGTCGATCGGCACCTCGCCGGTCCACGCCTTGGTCAGGTGGGTCAGCTCGGCCTCCTGCCAGGCGGCGGTGTTCTTGGAGACGGGGTACGGCACCGCGTAGGAGACCGCGTCGAGGAACGACTGGAGCTTCCACTCGGGGTGCGCCGAGACCCAGTCGCCCTGGGTGCCGTTGTAGGCCGGGATCGGGCCCTTCTTGCCGAGGAGGTCGGCGGCCTGCTGGGAGCCGAGGAACTTGACGAACTCCCACGCCTGCTCGGGGTGCTCGGTCTTGGCCGACACCACGTTGGCGACGCCGTGGATGATCGTGGCCTGCTGCTCGCCCTTGGGCAGCGGGGCGACGTCCACCTTGTCCTTGGTGTACTCGTTCTTGCTGAACTCGGCCACGTTCCACGACCCGCCCCAGTACATCGCGAGCTTGCCGGCCTCGAAGAGCTGCAGCGGGCCCGTGTCGGTCATGGTCTTGAGGTCGGGCGACTGCTTGGCGGCGATGAGGTCGGTCCAGAACTTCAGGCCGGCGATCGTCTTCGGGTCGTCGTAGCCCGACTTCTTGCCGTCGGGGGAGATCACGTGGCCGCCGGCCTGGTAGATCGTCGGGTACTGGTACTCCTGGAAGCTGGTGAGCTGGGCGCCGATCGCGTAGACGCCCTTGGCGGGGTCGGTCAGCTTGGCGGCGGCCTGCTTGAAGTCGTCCCAGGTCCAGTCGTCGGCCGGATACTTCACCTTGGCGGCGTCGAAGAGCGTCTTGTTGTACCAGACGCCCACGGTGTCCATGTCCTTGGGCAGGCCGTACAGCTTGCCCTCGTAGGTGTAGAGGTCCACCAGGGGCTTGGGGTAGACGGAGGTGTCGACCTGCTCCTCGATGGGCGCGATGACGCCGTTGGAGGCGTAGAGCTGGAAGTTGGGGCCGTTCATCCAGAAGACGTCGGGCGCGGCGCCGCCGCTGACGGCGGCCTTCATCTTCGTCCAGTAGTCGGCCCAGGGGGTGAGCTGGACGTTGACCGCGATGTCCGGGTGCGTCTTGGTGAACTCCGCGGCCAGTTCGTTCATGACCTCCTGCTGGGTGGCGTCCCAGACGCCGTACGAGAGGGTCACCTTGTCCTGCGACTGCGCGCCCGCGCCGGCCTGCTCACCGCCGCCGCACGCGGAGGCGAGCAGTGCCGCGCAGAGGAGGGCCGCACCGCTCCGTGCCGACTTCCACATCTCCCATGTCCTCTCCTAGAACGTGGGAGTAATCATGGAGTCCAGTGAAATTGTTTTCAAGAGCAAGCCGTGTTACAGATGGCTCACGAGCGGGCTCCTGCCGTCGAGCACCCGGTCCTCCACGTCGTCGAGCGCGAGACGTACGGCGCCGAGCACCACCGCCTCGTCGCCCAGCGCCGACATGCGCACCTCGGGCGTGCGGATGCACCAGCGGTCGAGCTCCCGCCTCAGCGGCTCGATCAGCACGTCCGCGGAGCGCGAGAACCCGCCGCCGACCACCACCATCTGCGGGTCAAGGGTAAGGACCAGCGCGGACGCGCCCAGCGCCAGGTCCTTGACGTAGCGGCGGACCGCGGCCAGCGCCGCCTTGTCGCCGTGGCGGGCCGCCGCGAAGACGTCGCCCGCCTCCCCGCCCGCCTCACCATTGGCGGCGCTCAGGTGCTCCTGGGCCCTGATCCAGCCGAGCACCGGCAGGGCGCCGATCTCGCCGGAGGCGTTGGCGAAGCCCCTGTGCAGCTTGCCGTCGATCACCAGCCCGGCGCCGGTGCGCAGGCCGGCCAGCAGGAACACCATGTCCTTGGCATAGCGGGCCACGCCGCGCCAGCACTCGGCCAGGGCGGCGAGCTTGCTGTCGTTCTCCACCAGCACGGGGGCGGGGGCCAGGCGGCGTACGTGGGCGGCCAGGTCGACGCCGGTCCACTCGGGCAGCGCCTCCGACAGCAGCACCCGCCCGGCGCCGTCCACCAGGCCCGTCGTGCCGACGCCCGAGGCCCAGATCTCGCCGCCGGTCAGCCCGGCGCCCTCCAGGCACTCCGTCACGGCCCTGTCCACGGCCTCCAGGCGTTCGAGCCGCCCCATCTCCGGCGTGACGGGCACCCTGGCGCTCTGCAGCACGGTGCCGTCGAGGTCGGCGACCACGGCGCGGATCTTGTGGCCGCCGATGTCGACGCCGAGCACCCGGCCCGCCTCGGCCCTGAACCGGTAGCGCCTGGCCGGGCGGCCGACCCCGCCGGCGGTGGCGCCCGCCTCGGTCACCCAGCCCTTCTGCAGCAGCTCGCGCACGACGTCCTCGGTCGAGGCCCGCGACAGCCCCGTGCGTTTGGCGACCTCGGTGAGGGTGAGCGAGTCCTGGCCCTGCAACGCCTTGATCACGGCCAGCGCGTTGAGCTGCCGGAGCCGTGACAGGTCACCGCCGCTCATCTCCGCGGCCATCCGCCCCCCTTGCTGTCAGCTTTCCCAGACCGAATAATGATGGTCTCCATGATATTTAGTCGGGGAAGGTTCCATGACTGAGGTGACTCTAGCCGTCGTCGGCGGCGGCCTGCGAGGGCTGACCTACGCGCGCCGCGCGCACGCCACGGGCGCCGGGCGCGTGGTGGCGGTGGCCGAGCCGGATCCGGGGCGCAGGGCGGCGTTCGCGGCGGAGTTCGGGATCGTTCCAGAGCTGGCGCTGCCGGGCTGGAAGGAGCTGGCGGCGGCCGGGCGGGTGGCCGACGCGGCGGTGATCGCCACCCAGGACAGGATGCACACCGACCCTGCCGTGACGCTGGCGGACCTCGGTTACCACATTCTCCTGGAGAAGCCGATGGCCACCACGGAGCGTGAGGCCGCCATGATCGCCGAGGCGGCCGAGCGCAACGGCGTCATGCTGGCCGTCTGCCACGTGCTGCGCTACACCCCCTACACCGGGCTGGTGAAGCGGCTGCTGGACGAGGGGCGCATCGGGCGGCTCATCAGCGTGCAGCACCTGGAGCCGGTGGGCTGGTGGCACCAGGCGCACTCGTTCGTGCGCGGACACTGGCGGCGCCAGGACACCTCGGCGCCCATGCTGCTCGCCAAGGCCTGCCACGACGTGGACTGGCTGGTGCACCTGTTCGGCCGGCCGCCGGCCCGGGTGTCGTCGTTCGGCTCGCTGTCGCACTTCCGCGCAGAGGACCGGCCGGAGGGCGCCGCCGACCGGTGTCTGGACTGCCCGATCGAGCCCACCTGCCCGTACTCGGCCAAGCGCCTCTACCTGGACTGCCTCGGCGACCCCGACAGCGAGTTCTGGCCGCTCGGCGCCGTCACGCCGGGCCGTACCGAGGAGGACGTGCTGGACGCGCTGCGCACCGGCCCCTACGGACGCTGCGTCTACGCCTGCGACAACGACGTCGTGGACCACCAGGAGGTGCTGATGGAGTTCGACGACGGCGGCACCTGCTCGTTCACCATGAGCGCGTTCACCCCGATGGAGCACCGCCGCACCCGCCTGTTCGGCACCCACGGCTACATGGACGGCGACGGCGCCACCCTGCGCGTGGTCGACTTCCGCACCGGCACGGAGGAGACCCTGAGCCTGGACGAGACCGTCGGGCCCTCGGCGGCCGACGGGCACGGGGGCGGCGACGAGGGGCTCACCGACGCCTTCCTCGCCGCCGTGGCGTCGGGCGACCCGTCGCCGCTGCACACCGACGCGGCCGAGAGCCTGATGACGCACCGCGTGGTCTGGGCCGCCGAGCAGGCCAGGCTCACCGGCACGGTCGTCACGCTCTGACCGGCTCCCCCTCGCGTCCGAGGGGGAGCCCAGAACGTCAGCCCCAGACCTCCTGGGCGGTCTCCACGATGAGCCGCAGCTTGGCGAACTGCTGCTCCTCGGTCAGCTCGTTGCCCTCGACGGTGGAGGAGAAGCCGCACTGCGGCGACAGGCAGAGCTGGTCGAGATCGACGAACTTGGCGGCCTCGTCGATGCGCCGCTTCAGCGTGTCCTTCGACTCCAGCTCGCCGCGCTTGGTCGTGACCAGCCCGAGCACCACCATCTTGCCGGGCGGCACGAACCGCAGCGGCTCGAAGCCGCCGGAGCGCTCGTCGTCGAACTCCATGAAGAAGCCGTCCACATTGAGCTCGTTGAACAGCGCCTCGGCCACGAAGTCGTAGCCGCCGGACGCCGCCCAGGAGGAGCGGAAGTTGCCCCGGCACATGTGGGTGGTGATGGTCATGCCGGCCGGCTTGGCGGCGAGCGCGGCGTTGATCTGCTTGATGTAGCGCAGGTGCATGTGCTCGGCGTCGTCGCCGCGCCCGGCCAGCTCGGCGCGCTGGGCGGGGTCGTTGAGATAGGCCAGGCTGGTGTCGTCGAACTGCAGGTAGGTGCAGCCGAGCGCGCCGATCCTGCGCACCTGCTCGGCGTAGGCGGCGCTGAGGTCGCGCCAGAACTCCTCGACGTCGGGATAGACCTCGGGGTCGATGGCGGCGGGCCCGCCCCGGTAGTGGACCATGCTGGGCGACGGGATGGTCAGCTTGGGCGTGACGCCCTCGCCGACGGTGTCGCGCAGGAACCCGAAGTCGTCGGCGAAGATCGGCGTGTCGAGCTTGATCCGGTCGTGCACGCGCAGCGCGGCGGGGGTGAACTCGATGTCGCCCTGCTCGTTGTGGAAGCGCACGGTGATCTGCTCGTCGGCGGCCTGGCCGATGCCGCCGAGCTGATAGATGAAGTCCATGTGCCAGGAGGCCCGGCGGAACTCGCCGTCGGTGGCGCTCTGCAGGCCGGCGTCACGTTGTTTGCGCACCACCTCCCTGATGGCCGCGTCCTCGGCGGCGCGCAGTTCGTCACCTTTAAGGGTCTCGCGGGCGCGCAGCAGTTCCTGTGGACGCAACAGGCTGCCGACATGGTCGGCGCGGAAGGGCGGTGAGGTACGCATATGGATCATCCTCCTCCGTAGAGCTTTCTCAGCGGGGCCTTCAGGAGCTTGCCCGCCGCGTTCTTGGGCAGGTCAGCCACGAATTCCAGATATTTTGGGATCTTGTAGCGGGCGAGGCGGCCGTCCAGGTGCTTGAGCAGGTCGTCGGGGCTCGTCGTGATCCCGGTACGGGGCACGACCAGGGCCTTGCCGACCTCGCCCCACCGCTCGTCCGCCACCCCGATCACGGCGCACTCGGCGACGGCGGGATGCTCGTACAGGGCGCTCTCGACCTCGGCCGGGTAGATGTTCTCGCCGCCGGAGATGATCACGTCGTTGATGCGGTCGGAGATGCGCACGTAGCCGTCCTCGTCGGCCACGCCGACGTCGCCGGAGCGGAACCAGCCGTCCTCCGACAGCACCTTCGCGGTCTCCTCCGGCCGCCGCCAGTAGCCGCTCATCACGTTGGGGCCCTGGACGTACAGCTCGCCCGGCTGTCCCGGTGCGGCGGGCGAGCCGTCGGGGGCGACCAGCCGGACGTCGGAGAAGAAGCACGGCACGCCGGCGCTGCCCGCCTTGTCCACGGAGTGCTCGGCGCCGAGGAAGAGCGCCCCTGGCGCGGTCTCCGTCATGCCGTATCCCTGCAGAAACGTCAGCCCACGCTCCTGGTACGTCCTGATCAGCGGCTCCGGCACCGGCGCGCCGCCGCACAGCAGGTGCCGCAGGCTCGACAGGTCGGCGGTGGGCCAGCGCGGCGAGCGGGTGAGGAAGCCGAACATCGACGGCACCCCGAACATCACCGTGACCCGCTCATGCTCGATGAGGTCGTACGTGCGCTCCACGTCGAACGACGGCTCCAGCACCGCCCTGCCGCCCTTGAGCACGCACGGGATGAGCGTCTGCGCCAGCGCCGCGATGTGGAACATGGGCGCGCTGATCAGCACCACCTCGTCGTGCGCCAGCGGCACGTCCACGAGCAGGTTGACGGCGTTCCAGGTGAGGTTGGCGTGGGTGAGCATGGCGCCCTTGGGGCGTCCCGTGGTGCCCGAGGTGTACATGATCAGGCAGACGTCGTCCTGACTCACCGGCTCGTCGATCGGCTCGGGCGAGCCGGACGCGACCAGCTCCTCGTACGCGGCGCCGCCCACGTGCCGGCCGGGCAGCCCGGCGCCGTCGCGCTCCTCGCCCAGCACCAGCACGGCGGCCTCGGCGTCGTCGAGGATGAAGCGCAGCTCGGGCTCGGCCAGCCGGGTGTTGAGCGGCACGAACACGGCTCCGAGCAGGCCGGCGGCGAAGAACGTCTCCACCATCGCGGGCTGGTTGGCGCCCAGGAAGGCGACCCGGTCGCCGCGCCGCACGCCGAGCACGGAGGCCAGCCGGTGGACGCGTTCGAGCAGCTCACGATAGGTGTGCTCGCGCCCGCGGTACGACACCGCCACCCTGTCGGGCGTCATGCGTGCCCTGCGCGCCGGCCACGAGCCAATCCCCTGATTCCGCATCGGCACTCCTTGACGCTCAAGCCCTCAAGTTAGGCCACTCTGCGACCGCTGTCACCGTTCTGCCCAACTTTCATCCTGGACGGTGTCCAGAAGATCGGCCACGATCCGCGCCGCCTGCGGCCTGAACCGCTCGTGCAGCGAGTGGCAGACGCGCTGCGCCTTCTCGGCCGGCCAGTCGTGCGGCAGGTAGCGCAGCGGCAGCCGCGGATCGGTCCTGATGATCTGCAGCCAGCCGGTCAGCAGCATGAGGGAGCGGGCGAGGTCATCGGGGGCGTCGGGCGCGGGGTCGGCCTGATCCCAGCGGCGCAGGAACTCCCGGTAGCGCTCGCCGAGCCCTTCGAGGTCGTAGGCGTCGCGGACGAGGGCCTGCATGTCGGTCGGCTGCCGGGGCTCGGCGGCGAACACCTTGACGTTGGCGTCCAGGTCCTCGATGACGCCGGCGGCGTCCACCTCGCCCGGCGCGATCCACAGGCCGTTCTGCAGCGGCCCGAAGCCCGCCCAGACCAGCCGCGAGCGCAGCTCGTGCCGCTGGCGCTGCCACGACTCGGGCAGCGAGAAGCCGATGAGCGTCCACTGGTCGGCGCCGCTGTCGTTGACCACGCCGCTGTGCCAGATGCGCCGCTCGCCGTCCTTGAGCACCTCGGTGCTGGTGGGGGTGAGCCCGAAGTACATGCGCCGGCCCGACCGCTGGCGGCGCAGCAGGCCGCGCCCGACCATCCTGGTCAGCGTCGAGCGGGTCGCCTCCTCCGAGATGCCGACCTTGCCGAACGCCTCGATGAAGCTTCCCGAGGAGACGCAGATCCCATGGCCGTATACGTAATCGCCGAGGAAGGTCAGAATCACCGATTGAGGCCTCATTGCGGGTGTCTCCCGATATTCGGCAATCTGTTGACAGCCGTAATGTACCTGCCTACTGTCGGCTCCACATCGCCCGGTCCTGGAGGTCCTGATGCGCAGGCTTCTACCGTCGCTGGCTTGTCTCCTACTCACGCTCACCGCTTGCGGGGGCAGTGGTGACGGCGGAGGCGGCGGATCGGGCGGTCAGGACCCGATCAAGGTCGGCCTGATCGTCTCGCTCACCGGCAACTACACGCCGCTCGGCAGCGAGGACAAGAAGGCGGTCGAGCTGGCCGTCGAGCAGGTCAACGCCCAGGGCGGGCTGCTCGGCCGCAAGGTCGAGCTGGTCACCAGGGACGACAAGACCGCCCCCGACCAGGGCATCGTGGCCTACAACCAGATCAAGGGCGAGATCGACGCGCTGATCGGGCCGGTGTTCTCCAACTCGGCGCTGGCCATCGAGCCGCTGGCGGAGCGCGACAAGATGCCGTACCTGTCGCTGGCCCCCGCGCAGGAGCAGGTCGAGCCGATCAAGAAGCACATCTTCGTCACCCCCGCCCTGTCCAGCATGTACGCCGAACGTTTCCTGCAGTACATCCAGGCCGAGGGCATCAAGACCATCGCGGTCGGCTGGGACTCCAAGAGCGCGTACTCGGTCTCCGGCCACGAGGCGATGGTGGAGCTGGCGCCCAAGTACGGCGTGACGATCGCCGTGGACGAGCCGTACGAGACCACGACCTCCGACTTCAGCCCCATGTTCACCCACGTGCGCGAGTCGCAGGCCGAGGCCCTGGTGTTCTGGGGCTCCGGCGCGCCCGGCGTGACCGCGGCCAAGCAGTACGTCGCCTCCGGCCTGAAGACCCCGCTGTTCCTGACCGCCTCGCAGGCCAGCAAGCTGTGGCTGGAGCCGATGGGCGCCGCCGCCGAGGGCATGACCGTGCAGAGCGCGATCGGCGTCGTGGGCGAGCACCTGCCCGACGGCAAGCAGAAGCAGGTCATCGAGCAGATGGCCAAGCCGTACGCGGAGAAGCACGGCTACCCGCCGCCGCAGTTCGCGCAGGACGGCTACAGCGCCTCGCTGCTGCTGTTCGAGGCGATCAGGAAGGCGAACAGCACCGACAAGGCCAAGATCCAGCAGGCGCTGGAGACGATGGACCTCATCACGCCGAACGGCCGCTTCCAGTACTCCGCCACCGACCACTCCGGCCTGTCCCCCGAGTACATCTCCGTCAACACGGTCAAGGACGGCAAGTTCGTCCCGACCGAGTGGGCCAAGGAGCAGCTCACCAAGACCGTCTCGGCGCTGGGGTAGGCGTGCTGGAGGTCACCGGCGTCTCCCGCTCCTTCGGCGGCGTCTACGCCGTCCGCGACGTGTCGCTGAACGTCGCGGACGGCGAGGTCTGCGGCGTCATCGGCCCGAACGGAGCGGGCAAGTCCACCCTGTTCAACCTCATCACCGGGCACCTCGCGGTCGACCACGGCCAGATCTCCTTCCTCGGCCGCCGGGTGGACCGGCTGCCGCCGCACCGCCGGGCCAGGCTCGGCATGTCGATCGTCTTCCAGGCGGCCCGCGTCTTCCGCGGCATGACGGTCAGGGAGAACGTCATGGTCGGCGCGCACGGGCGTACCGACGCCGGGTTCGTCTCCGCCGCGCTGCGGCTGCCGCGGCACCGGCACGACGAGCGCGAGATCGGCGAGGCCGCCGACCGCGCGCTGGAGCGCGTCGGGCTGGCCGAGTGGGCCGACCGGCCCGCCGACCGGCTGCCCATCGGCCAGCAGCGGGCGCTCCAGCTCGCCCGCGCCCTGTGCGCGCGGCCCCGGTTGCTGCTGCTCGACGAGCCCGCCTCCGGCCTGCGCGGCGAGGAGCGCGAGCGGCTCGCCACGCTCGTGGAGGAACTGCGCGCCGACGGGCTGACGATCCTGCTCATCGAGCACGACGTGGCGTTCGTGACCCGGCTGGTGGACCGGGTCGTGGTCCTCGACCTCGGCCAGGTCATCGCCGACGGCCCGCCCGCCGAGGTCAGGGCCGACCCGCTGGTGCTCGCCGCCTACCTCGGGCAGGCGTCATGATCGACGTCCAGGACCTGGTGGTCTCCTACGGCACCGCGACCGCGCTGGAACACCTCACGCTCACCGCCGCCAAGGGCGAGATGGTCGCCCTGCTCGGTCCCAACGGCGCCGGCAAGTCCACGCTCGCCAACACCCTCGCCGGGCTGCTGCGGCCCGCCTCGGGCAGCGTGCGGATCGGCGGCCGGCTCGCGCTCATCCCCGAGGGCCGCCAGCTCTTCCCCGACCTGTCCGTGGCCGACAACCTGGTGCTCGGCGGCTGGCGCTCAGGCCGGCGCGACCCCGCCCTCGTCTACGACCTGCTGCCCCGCCTGGCCGAGCTGGCCGGGCGGCGGGCCGGGGTGCTGTCCGGCGGCGAGCAGCAGATGGTCGCCTTCGGGCGGGCGCTGATGTCCGAGCCCGACGCGCTCGTGGTGGACGAACTGTCGCTCGGGCTCGCCCCCAACGTCACCGCCGACCTCGCCGCCCACCTCGCCGAGCTGAACCGCTCCCACGGGCTGACCGTGCTGCTCATCGAGCAGAACGCGCGGCTGGCGTTCGACCTGTGCTCGCGGGCGTACGTGCTGGAGTCCGGGCGGCTGGTGACCGAGGGCCCGTGCGACGAGCTGGCCGACGACCCGCGGGTGGCCAGCGCCTACCTGGGCGGGGCGATCACATGAGCGCGTTCCTCACGTACCTGCTGAACGGCCTGGCCGTCGGCTGCACCATCGCGCTCATCGCGAGTGGGCTGGTCACCATCCACCGCGTCACCGGCGTGGTGAACTTCGCCCAGGGCACCTTCGCCGTCGTCGCGGGACTGTGCACGTCGTCGCTGCTCGGCCTCGGGTTCCCGCACGGCGTGAGCGAGGTGGCCGCCGTGCTCGCCGCCGCGCTGGCCGGGCTGCTCACCGGCCTTGCCGCCATCGGCAGGCCCGGCACCACGCCGCTGTCGTCGCTGATCGTCACGCTCGGGGTGGGCGTGCTGGCGTACGCGGTGGAGATCGTGCTGTGGGGCGACCAGCCGCGCTCCGCGCCCGGGCTGGCCGGCTCCGTGGAGATACTCGGTGCGCGCATCCAGACCCAGTACCTGCTGGTCATCGGGGTCACCGCGGTCACGTTCGTGCTGCTCGCCCTCTTCTTCGGGCGCACCTACCTGGGCAAGGCGCTGACCGCGTGCGCCTCCAACCCGTACGCCGCCCGCGTCGTCGGCATCGACGTCAGGAAGATGGGGCTGCTGGCGTTCGCGCTCGGCGGGCTGCTCGGCGGCATCGCAGGAGTGCTGGTGACGCCGCTGCGGCCGATCTCGTTCGACACCGACGTCACCCTCATCGTCAACGGCTTCGCCGCCGCCGTCTTCGGCGCGCTCACCAGGCCCGTCATCGCGCTGGCCGGCGCGCTGCTGCTGGGCGTCGCCGAGACCATGGCCGCCGGCTACGGCTACGGCTCACACCAGCTCGAAGTCGCGCTGGGGCTGATGATCGTGGTCATGATCGTGCAGGCGAGCCGCCGTACCACGCTCTCCCAGGAGTCCGTATGATCAGGCTCGCCGCCGGGCTCCTCGCCGCCGCCGTCACGCTCGCGCTGCCCGCCGTGCTCGACGACAGCGCGCTCGCCGTCTACATCCTGCTCGGCCTCGCCGCCATCGTCACCGTCGGGGTCTCGCTGCTCATGGGGTACGCCGGGCAGGTCTCGCTCGGCCAGGGCGCCTTCTACGCCATCGGCGCCTACACCGCCGCGCTGCTCGCACTCGGCGGCGTGCCCCCGGTCGCCGGCCTGATCGCCGCGCCCGTCGTCGCCGCCCTGTCCGCCCTCGTCATCGGCACTCCCCTGCTGCGGCTGCGCGGCCACCACCTCGCCTTCGCCACCCTCGCCATGCAGCTCATCCTGCTGTCGCTGGCCGGGCAGCTCGAGTTCACCGGCGGCGACATCGGGCTGCAGGCCATCCCGCAGTTCTCCATCGGCTCCTTCCAGGCCGAGAGCGCCGCCGCGTACGCGTACCTCACCTGGGGCGGCCTCGCCCTCGTCCTGCTGGTCACCCACAACGTGAGCACCTCACGCCCCGGTCGCGCCCTGCGCGCCCTGGCCACCAGCGAGACCGCCGCCGCCTCGTCCGGCATCCCCGTCGGACGCTACAAGCTCGTCGTCTTCGCCCTGTCGGCCGCCTTCGCCGGCCTGGCCGGCGGCATCTACTGCTTCTACGCCGGCTACGTCGCCCCCGGCTCCTTCCCCGTGCTGATCTCCATCCAGTACATCGTCATGGCCGTGGTCGGCGGCCTCGGCACCCTGTGGGGCGCCGTGGTGGGCGCCACCGCCATCACCCTGCTGGTCCAGGGCCTCGACAGCCTCGCCACCCTGCCGTGGATGCCGTCGTACGCGCCGAGCGTGCTGTCGTACGCGGTGTACGCCCTCGTCCTCATCGTGGTCGTCCTCTTCCTTCCCCAGGGCCTCCTCCCCACCCTCACCGACCGCCTCTCCAGAAAGCGCCCCCGCGAGCGCCGCGCCCGGTGATCGGGATTGTGGCCTTTCCCGGTTGACATCTGCGCGTAACACTGGACGACGTGTCCCCTGTCGCGCGGGTTCCGGTGGTGCGTGGTCGTGGTGCGGAGGAGCGGGCGCTGCGGCGGCTGCTCGACGGCGCTCGCCAAGGGGGTGGTGGGGCGCTGGTGCTGGCCGGTGCGGCCGGCATGGGGAGGAGCACGTTGCTCGACCTGGCCGCTCACTTGGCCGGGGACGCCTTCCTGGTGCTCCGGGGGTCGGGGGTCGAGGCCGAGACGCGGTTGCCGTACGCCGGGTTGCACCAGGTGCTGCGGCCCGTCGCCGGAGCCGCAGCCCGATTACCGGCCGCGCAGGTTCGCGCGCTGGCTCCCGTCCTCGCGCCCGGGAACGCCGAGAGCGGGCTGGCGTTGCCGGCGGCCGTGCTCGCGTTGCTGGCGGAGGCCGCCGGTGAGCGGCCGGTGCTCGTCTGCGTGGATGACGTTCACCTGCTTGATGACGCCAGTCGCGAGGTGCTGGCGTTCGCGGGCAGGCGGGTGGGGGGCGAGCGGGTGGCGGTGGTGTTCAGCGCGCGTGCGGAGGAGGGCTGGGCGGCCGGGTTGCCGGTGCGGGTGCTGGGCGGGCTGGAGCGGGCGGCCGTACGGGAGCTCGCCGCCGATCTCGCGCCCGGCGAGGTCAGCGAGGAGTTGCTGGCGGCGCTCGACCAGGTCGCCCGGGGCAACCCGCTGGCGCTGACCGAGCTGATCGGGTCGCTCACCCGCGAGCAGCTCGCCGGCGTCGCCGCCCCGCCCGAGACGCTGCCCAGGGACGGCCGGTTGTGGCGGGAGCACGCGGCCCGGCTGGCCGCGCTGCCGGAGGAGACCCGGCGGCTGCTGGTGCTGATCGCCGCCGACCCCGAGATCGACGTGCCCACGCTGATCGCGGCGGCCCGCCCCTGCTGCGCGCTCACCGCGCTGGAGCCGGCCGAACGGGCGGGCCTCCTGTACGCCGCCGGCGACCGGTACGCCTTCCACGACCCGGCTCTGCGCGGCGTCGCCTACCACGGCGCCACCCTCCTCAGCCGCCGCAGCGCGCACCGCCTCCTCGCCGGAGCAGGCACGGAGCTCAAGAGCGCCTGGCACCGCGCATGGGCCATGGACGCCGGCCCGGACCGGCTGGCCGACGACCTGGCCACGGCGGCGCTCAAGGACCGTACGCCGGGCGGCCACCCCGAGCCGTACCTGGCGCTGGAGCGGGCGGCCGAGCTGACCGGCGGGCACCGCCCCGAGAAGGCCGAACGGCTGGCCGCGGCGGCCAGGCACGCCTGGATCGCGGGCCGCCCCCAGGTGGCCCGCGCCCTCCTGGCCCGCCTGCACGACCTGGCGAGGGCCCCGAACGAGGTGCGCGCCCACGTACGCCTGCTGCGCGGCAGCCTGGAGCTGCTCGGCGGCGAGACGGGCAGTGCCAGGGAGGAGCTGCTGGCCGCCGCGACCTGGCTGCTGGAGAGCCACCGCATGCTGGGCGTCAGAGCCCTCGTACGTGCGGCGGACGCCAGCTACCGGGCGGGCGACAACCGGGCGTTCATCGCGATCGCCAGGCAGGCCGCCGCCCTGCGCCGCCCGGACGAGCAGGTGCCGGCGCAGCTGATGTTCGAGTACCTGGAGGGGATGGCGGCGACGTTCAGCGGCGCGCACCGGGAGGCGGCGGCCCCGCTGCGCCGGGTGGTGGAGCTGGCCGGAACACCGGCTGGCACAGTGGACGACCCGTCCGTGCTGGCGTGGGCGGGCGTGGCGAGCATGCTGCTGGGCGAGGACGCCACCGCCCACCGCCTGTCGGCCCGCGCGCTGGAGGCGGCCGGCGCGCGCGGGGCGGCCTCGGCGGTGCCGCAGCTCCTGGAGTACGCGATCTACCCGGAGGTGTGGTCGGGCCGCTACACCTCGGTCGCCGACACCGCGGCGCGCGGCCTCCACCTGGCCAGGGAGTCGGGCCAGCGCAACACGGCCGCCCAGCACCTGGCCTGGCTGGCGATGACGGCGGCGGTGGAGGGCGATCAGGAGACGTGCAGGATCCGCGCGGACGCGGCCATCGACCTGGCCGGCGCGCACGACCTGGGCATCGCGGGCGCGATCGGCACGTGGGCGCTGGCCTGCCTCGACCTGGCGGCAGGGCGGCCCGCGGACGCGGCGGGGCGGTTGCGGGCGGAGCGGCGTACCAGCCGGCATGTGGTGATCAGGGTGATGGCGACGCCGCACCTGATCGAGGCGTGCGCGCGTACCGGAGATCATGAGGGCGCCGAGGCGGCGCTGAAGGTGCTGGAGGGCTGGGTGGGCAGCACGCGCAGCCCTGACCTGCGGGCGCTCGTCGCCCGCTGCCGCGCGCTGCTGGCGGCGCCGCGCGAGGCGGACGAGCTGTTCAGGGAGGCGCTGGACCTGCACGGGCAGGGCGGCCACGAGTTCGAGGCGGCGCGGACGCGGCTGCTGTACGGCAGCGCGCTGCGCCGCGACCGCCGTCCCGGCGCGGCCAGGACGCACCTGCACGCGGCGCTGGAGACGTTCGAACGGTACGGGGCCCGCCTGTGGACCGAGCAGGCGCGGACGGAGCTGCGCGCATCGGGCGAACCGGTCGGCCCTGCCCCGGCGGCGGCCACGAGCCAGCTCACCCCGCAGCAGCTGCGCATCGCCCGCATGGTGGCCGAGGGCGCCACCAACAAAGAGGTGGCCGAGCAGCTGTTCCTCAGCCGGCGTACGGTCGAGCACCACCTGCGCAACATCTTCAGCCGGCTCGGCGTCCGCTCCCGCGTCGAACTGGTAAGGCTCATGTCCTGATCGCAGGACCGGTGATTTCACCGATGCACGGTTGACCCCCGCTCCGAACAATGGCGAAAGACAGCTGTCACCACCTGAAGCACCCCCCCCGATGAGCAGGGAGTATGACGACGTGCAGCTCTTAGCCCCCCGATTCGGCGCGCGAACGTTCACCACACTCGCCCTCACCGTCTCACTGATCGCCGGCGCCCTCGCGGCCGCCTCCCCCGCCCAGGCGGCGAGCCCGTACGAGCGCGGTCCCGCCCCGACCGACGCCTTGCTCGAAGCCTCCAGAGGCCCGTTCTCGACCGGGCAGACCAGCGTCTCGTCGCTGGTGAGCGGCTTCGGCGGCGGCACGATCTACTATCCGCTCGACACCAGCCAGGGCACGTTCGGCGCGATCGCCATCTCGCCCGGCTACACCGCCCGCTGGTCCAGCCTGTCGTGGCTGGGCCCGCGCATCGCCTCGCACGGCTTCGTGGTGATCGGCATCGAGACCAACACCCTCTACGACCAGCCGTCCAGCCGGGGCCGCCAGCTCCTCGCCGCCCTCGACTACCTGGTCGAGGACAGTTCGCTGACCGTACGCAGCCGCATCGACTCCTCGCGGCTGGCCGTGGCGGGCCACTCGATGGGCGGCGGCGGCTCGCTGGAGGCGGCGAGCAGCCGGTCCTCGTTGCAGGCGGCGGTGCCGATCGCGCCGTGGAACCTGCAGAAGTCGTGGTCGGGCGTGCGCGTCCCGACGATGATCATCGGTGGTGAGAACGACAGCATCGCCCCCGTACGCAGCCACTCGGAGCCGTTCTACGAGAGCATCCCGGCGTCGTCGGAGAAGGCGTACCTGGAGCTGAACAACGCCAGCCACTTCTTCCCGCAGACCACCAACACCACGATGGCCAAGTCGATGGTGGCCTGGCTGAAGCGGTTCGTCGACGACGACACCCGCTACGACCAGTTCCTCTGCCCGCCGCCCAGCGGGCTGGCGATCGAGGAGTACCGCCACACCTGCCCGAGCTCCTGACCTTTCCATGAGGATGGCGGCCGCACCCGTGCGGCCGCCATCCGCTTTTATCAGTACCGTTCCGCCACTCCGGAGTTGATCTGGACGAGCACCAGCGTCGCGTCCGTGTAGGCGACGAGGTTGCCCACGGCCGGCGGCTCGGCCAGGACCTTCCGCGCGTGCCTCACGGCGTCGCCGACGGTCCTGAGCTTGAGCTTGGTGATGGTCGCCGTGTGGACGTGCGTGCCGGCGTTGATCTGGCGGGTGGCCAGGTTGAGCGTGGTGGCCAGCAGCTCGGCCCGCAGCTCCTTGGGCTGGAGCAGGGGCAGGAGCAGCGCGTCCGACGTCTCCTTCTGCGACAGCGCGCCCTCGCCGTTCCCGTCGAAGCGGGTGTCGGTGGCCTGGACGCGGGCCCGCACCTCGTCCGTACGCAGGTCGGTGCGCAGCGCCCACAGCGTGGACAGCAGCGGGTGCCTGCCGGGCGCGGCCTCGGTGATCGCCGTCTGCGCGGTGGCCGTGGCGGGGCCGAACGTGCAGTCGTTGGCGCCGCCGTACGCGAGGCCCGCCCGTCCCGTCACCGTGGCGCCCGCCTCGAACAGCAGGCCGGGCCGCGCGGTGAAGGTGATCTTCCCGGACGCGCCCGTCGCGACCGTGCCGAGCGGCCAGGTGAGCGTCGTCGTGCCGTCGTCGTTCCTCGTGACCTCCTTAGGACGCGGGCCCGCGCCCGCGTCCAGCGCCTCGCTGTAATAGACGTCGGCGGGCAGCACGTACGTCAGCTCCGCCCCCGTCGCGGGCGCGTGGCCGGTGTTGCGATGCCCGATCGCGTACGTGATCGCCTCGCCCGCGCGCACCGACGCCGTCGCCGTGGCGGTCACCGCCATGACCGGCGCGCTGACCGTGGTGACGGCCGTGGCCTTGTTGTCGGCCAGCGTCGACTCCGGCTCGGGCAGGCCGTCGGCGTTCTCGCCCGTCACCTCGGCGGTGCTGGTGAGCGCGCTGCCGTCGGCGGCCGTACAGGGGATCTCGTACGTGAACGTCTCGGTCGCCGTACGCTCCGGCGCCAGGTCGTCCAGCGGGCGGGTGACGGGCTCTCCGGTGGGCGGGGTGAACGTCACCGACGTGTCGGAGGACGCGCTCGCCCCCTTGTTCCCGATCGTCACGGTCGCGGTCACCGTGTCCCCACCCGCGGCCTCCGCCTTGTCGACGGTCATGCCCGCGGTCAGGTCGACCGCCGTCACCTTGAGCACGGCGTCGCCGGTCAGCTCGGGCACGACGGGGCCATGGTTGCCGTCGGCCCAGTACGGGCTGCCGGTGAAGCCGTAGACCAGCTGGCTCCAGTCGGGATTGCTGACCAGCCGCTCGCTGGCGTCGTCGCTGGTGCAGCCCTCCTCGAAGTCCGGAATGTGGTTGATGTCGGCGACTGCGCCGGTCGTGAACGTGCCGTCGCCGTCCCAGTCGATCTTCTCGTCCGGGTCGGACCTGGCCACCTCGCCGTCGTTGCCGTGGATCACCGGCTTGCGCGCGCCCGCCAGCCCCGGCTCCTGCGTCTCGTCGAGGTCGTTCTCCAGCAGCGTCTGCTTGCCGAAGCGCTGGTAGTCGAGGGGGCGGCCGGAGTCGAGGTTCTGCGTCTGCCAGGCGTAGTTCATCACGCTCTGGTAGTTGGGCTTGCAGTTGATCGAGTCGACCACGCCGTTGGTGTAGCGGCCGCCGTGACCGAGACCCAAGGTGTGGCCCAGCTCGTGCAGCAACGTCCCCTGCTCGACGGCGACGCGGCCGCCGCCCGCCTTGAACATGTCGTCCGTCCAGCGGCCCAGGGACACCACGAAGTCGTCGCCGCCACGGTCGTGCAGCTCCGCCCGGCCCGACGTGGTGCCGCTGCCGGTCAGGCCGTTGATGAAGACCCCGTACCGGAAGTGGCGGCGCTTGAACTGCACGATCTCCTCGCACAGAGCGCTCTCCCGGTCGGCCTCCGTGCCGAAATGGCCGTCGTCATCCGGGCCACAGGAGCCGGGAGAGCCGGACTTGACGTCGTCGAAGTCGTCGTACGCTCCCGGCTGCCGGACGTCGCTGAAGTCGATCTGCTCGGCGTACGGCACCTCCTCGTCCGCGAGCAGGTGCAACGCCACGCCCGTCGCTCCGGTCTGCTCATTGGTGACCGGGGCGTTGGAGAAGACCTGCTCGATCCTCGACAGCACGCCGCTCTGCGGCTTCCTGTCCTTCATCCAGTCGATCTCGACGTACACGTCACGGCGCTCCGGGTCCACACCGGGCAGGGTCAGGTCCACGACGTTGTCGTCGTCGAAGTCGAGGCCCCGGTGCTCCGCGTAATCGGTGAACCCGTCCCCGTCGGAGTCGGCCGCCGCGTGCGGCGTCACCTCGAGGCAGACCTGCACGGACGGCTTCGGGTCCGGCCCGAAGATCCCGCCGCCCGGCTCCCCGTTCCCTGCCACGCACCCCGCACTGCTGGTCAGGTCACCGGAGACCGTGCCGTGGATCATGTTCACCTTGAACCGCGTGTCGGCCTGCCCCGCCACCGGCGAGGTGTCGGCCAGGTCGTCGTCCGAGGTGGTGTCCTGATCCCAGATCTGCACTGAGATCTCCTGCTCGACCACCGTCGTGGGGATCTGCTCGGAATGCGTCCAGTGCGGGGCGATCTGCGTCTGGTCATCAGGAGCTCTGGGGGTGGTGTGGGTGGGGAAGCCGGCGAACGTGATCTTCGCGTAGAAGTCCGGCGTACTCTCGCCGAGCGCTTCCAGCCCCTGCTCGTCGCAGGGGGCCGCGCAGTTCACGAGAAGGATCCGCACGTTAAGCGGCTGGGTGTCCGCCGCATGGGCGGGGGAACCGACGAGGGCGAGGCCCGCGACGGTCATGATGAGGGCAAAGGTTGCTCGTAAGACTGAGGTGCACACGTCGCGACCGTACGGCCGGGGCCTTCGCGCGACATGAGTAGGACGTACTCAGACGGCTACACCCCGCCACCCCTCAGAGCCGCCGCAACCTCTCCCGAACCTCCATCAGCGCGAACCCCAGCAGATTGAGCCCCCGCCAAGCCTCCGGCCGCTCAGCCCGCTCATCATCAGCCGCCAGCCCGATCCCCCAAACCCGATCAACAGGACTGGCCTCCACGAGCACCCGTTCCCCCGTCGTCAGGAGGTACTCCCGTAGATCGGCGTTCTGCCCGAACTTCGCCAGATTCCCCTGCACCACTAGCTCGAACCGAGCCGCCACCCACGTCTCCTCATCGAACCCCCGCACCCGCCGCCCCAGATCCTTGGCCTGCTTGGGATGCGAAGCCGCCACGATCGCCGCCGCCGTCTCCTCATCCCCGAACAGCCGCGCCTTGCCCGCCATCATGAAATGCTCGGCAGACGGATAAGAAACGCCCTCCACCACAAACGTGGCCGGCCACCACTGAGACAAACACCCAACCCCACCACCCCACGCCGCCCGATGCCCCCAGAACATCAGATACTTGACCCGCTCCCCCCGCTGAACAGCATCAACCAGCCCAGATACATCCCGCACGCTCTCCATGCCCGTACCCTCCCAGAAGCCAGGCACCGCCCGCCAGCCACTTATCCGCGGCACCGCCGCTCTGGCGCGGAGCCGACCGAGACGATCCACCTCGACGGTCGGTCACACCAAACAACTCGTTGCATGAACGGCACCAGAGAGTAACATCATGGTGTGACAACGCCCGGGCGCGTAAAACGAGCGATGGCAAAACTCATAGTCGACGATAATCTAGATCTCTACATCCTCGCAGCGACGGCCCTCATCTTCACGGTCATGGGCTCCTTGAACGTCATCGATGACACCAAGACCCTGGCTTCCGTCATCCTGGCTCTTCTCGCCTTCCTCGCACTCTCTCAGATCCGTTCACGTCGTCACATCGCAGAAGTCGCACTTTCCCAACGAATGGACCTGACCGACTTTTTCATGACGGCCTTTCCGGCCGAATTGCATCAGAGCAGAGCAGCTGTGGACACGTGGCTCTTCATAGGCAACACGATGTCGAGAACCTTGCCGACGATGAGGGTGCCATTGCACCGCTCCCTGACAAGGGGTGCACGGGTTCAGATCCTCCTGCTCGACCCTACAGATGCGGCGTTGATGCAGGTCGCCAGCCAGGACGGGTCGATTCCAGAAGACGCTGACCATCTTGCGGAGACCGTCGAACGCTCGCTGGACGAGTTGTTGTCGCTAGGGGGCGGCACCCAGGGGCTCTTGGAAGTGCGCGTGGCCTCGTTCCTGCCGAAGATCGGCGTCAACGCGATCGACGCCGGAACCGCGAACGCGGTTCTCTATGTGCAACACTATGAGCACCGTCCTCCGGGAGAAGCAGCACCAATATTCAAGCTCACTCCCCAAAACGGTTTCTGGTACGCGCACTATGCGGCAGAGGCCCGTCGCATGTGGGAGGAAGGCACCCCTTGGCCACTTTCCAAGGTCGAGGCCATATCACGACTTCCTCGACCTGGACTCATGACCGCATACGGAAACCACCTGGAACAGGCCATGGCAGCCGGCCGTGAACTGCTCATCACCGGCGTGACACGAAACACCCTGATGAACAGCAACTATGCCAATTTCGAAGAATGGCTCAGCTCCGGAACCAGCGTACGGGTAGTACTTGTGGATCCGGATTCTCCAGCCACCAAGCTCGCGGCAGATCGGTACTACGCGGAGAGGTCGGTCACGAGCGTGAAAGAACGCATATGGCATACGCTCCGACTGCTTCAAGAATTGAAACGCGCTACAGGCGGAGATATATCCGTTCGCCTGTCGGAACATCCGATCGCCATGGGAATCGTGGGAGTCGATACGTCCACGGGCGAGCGTACCGATGCCTCATCCCTCTTCCTCGAATACTTCAGCTACCGAGCGCGAGGGGAGCCCAAGCAGATACTCCGCCCAGGCGACGGCGACTGGTTCGAACATTTCGTTACCGAAGCAGAGAAAATCTGGTCCGACGCCACGCCGGTAGATCTCGATGGGACTCGATTCAGCAATCGAGATCAGTGATGACAGTAAGGCTGGACTGCCTTATGACGATGACCATCGCGCCAGGTCACGCCTGTGATGTCGTGGCGGTCCCAGCACGGCCGCGTTGACGATGCCACCCACCTCGCGCCCCTTTCGATTCTTAGTCGGGCGCCTTCCCGCAGCGAGCGAGTCGTTTCTCGAGGCGCTGTCGAAGGGTGACCCCGGCGGGGGGACGTGTAAGCGCCTGCCTGAGAACGTGCGCTGCCTCTGCGTACTCGCCCTGCTTGACGAGCCACGTTGTGAGCCGGTCGGCGGTTTTCGCATCGGTGCTGCCGGCGGCGACCGCCGCGCGCCATGCCATGACGGCTCCAGGAAGGTCACCGGCCTTCTCGGCGCGATGCCCGGCATCGGCGCACAGGTAGGCGATGCTCATCCGATCGTCCTGATCCTCGGCGATCTCCAGGAGAGCCGCCCGAAGTCGTGGCCCCTTGGCCGGATCGAGATTGCCCATACGGCCTCGTCCATCGGAGATGGAGACCAGCAACGGAAGCAAGGCAGGACGTACAGGCGACGGGCTGATCGCGAAGAGTTCGGTCAGCATCGGTATGTGAGGCGCAGACGAGGCATAGTCGAGGAGGTCACGCCACAGGTCAGCGTCGAGCCGACGGTAGTAGAGGGCATCCACATAAGCGGTGAGGGTCTCGTCGCGGTGGCCAGGCTGATAACGGAGAGTCTGGGCAAGCAACGAGCACGCTTCAGCGATCGTCGGGTCGCCGGCTGCGGCGAACTGACCGATGATGGATCGCAGGCTGCTCTCGGCACTGCGCCAAGCGCCGAGCTTACGTCGTGCCTCGACGTGCACGCCGGTCAGTTGCGGTGCGGGTTCACGGAGCTTGGCAAGCAGGCCGATGAGAGTGGCGGCAAGCTCGGGTACGGTTTCGAAGGCTTCCGCAGGCAGACCAAGCGGAGTCGTGTCGAGCATCAGTACGACCTGCGGCCCGACGGAATGCAGGTGAATTCGCGCCGGGCATGAGATGAACCGGCCCCCCTGGCTGGAGCCGAATGCCCGAATCCTGGGCCCCACCCTTGCCGCGACTTCGCTGGGCAGGTAGCCGACGTGTCCACCCTGAACGTAAACGGCCACGGCGTTGGAGCCTGGAAGGACAGGCGCCTCGGGCACGAGAACGGCAATCAGCCCGCCATCCGGTCGAGTGCCGAATTGCGCGGCCGTGATGGCGGCCTGGTGGAATGTCTCCCCGGCGACCTGAACCTCGGTCGTGCCAGGCAACCAGACCAATTGGTCGGTGGATGCTTGAAGGCGCGGCGGCGTCTCGTATTGAGGGGACGTTTTTCGAAGCAGCCGACTCAGTAGCCCCATACCGGTTTATCGCCGCCGATGACGCTTCGCTACACCTGGCATCCATATTGCGAGCCGCGGAGACACCGAACACCGCTGCGATCAGAGTGAGGAGTCACCTCGGGCAGGTGCTGATTGCTGGCAGAAAGTGTCGCATTGTGGCCTTGCCGTCGCCCCTCAGCTAGGAACCATCTGTGCGCCAGCACATCGTCGAAAGCGGCCGAGGCGTCCACGGTGATCACGGCTCTTGCATGCTCCTCACCTGGTCGTCGATCACCTCTCGGGCCGCGGAGACATCCGCTTCGAAGTCCGCGTCCAACCTAACAGCGCGCCTTGCGAGCAAGGAGCGCCCAGATCTGCAACTTTAGTTGCCTAGAGGTGTGAAACCTCGGTAGCCTACACTGATGATGAGGAAGCGGGATCTAGAGCGGCGGATGCGCAGGCTGGCCAGGGAGTATGGCGTATCCGTTCGTTCGACCGAAGGCGGGAGCCACACGAAGTGGCATGCCGGCTCGGAGGCGATGCCTGTGCCGCGCCACTCGGAGGTCAACGAACGCACAGCGAAAGGGATTTTGGAGAACTGGGAGGTAATCCTTGCTGAGGTTGCGAAGGAGCAGGAGGAGCAGTGAGTAAGCACGACACCTACACCATCACCGCCAGTAGGAGTGATGGCTGGTGGGCTTTGACCGTCTCCGGACCTGGCCTCAAGCGCACCTACCACACTCAGGTGAAGCGTTTGGAACAAGCCGAGGAGATGGCGCGTGACTTGGTGGTCACCATGCTGGACGTGGACGTTCATGAGATGAACGCCGACTTCGACCTGACCGTGGCCGACGACGAAGTGGCTGCAGAACTGGAGGCCACGCTGGTCACCCGCCTCGCGGCGACCGTGGTCAGGCAGAAGGCCGCCGAAGCGACGCAAGCAACGGTGGCCGACCTGGCGCGACGAGGTTACGTTCACCGCGACATCGGATTCCTGTTGGGCATGTCGCACCAAGCAGTCGGGAAGTTGCTGAACGAGGCGGAGAAGGGGACGGCCGCTTCTGCGGACGATGCCGGTACACGTTCTGCGGCACTTCCCAAGGAAATGCTCGATCATCTCTGCATGACGCGCGACACGGAAGCGCTGTTCAAGTCCTACCTGCTCGAAGCGGCCGCAGGCGATTCCACGGACCGCGAGCTGAACAGGCTGAGAGCACTCGGTGAGCAGCTGCGGCACGGCAAACGGCGACGGCTGACAGACGCCTGATCGGCCACGTCGTCCCCAAATTCGCCCTACGCGTCTCCACCCACATGATGTCCGGCTCCTACGACCGTGCCCATAAGGCCAGGAATTTCTCAGGTCAGCGGCTATTTGGCCAGCGAGCGGCTGATCACCGACCTCTGGTCTGGTTAGTGCCTTCGAAGATTCGCAAGCGCGGCGTCCTGGTCGAACGCGAACACGTCACCGCGGCATGACCGACCACCAGGAACGCCCTCTGCTCTTCCTTGATGTTGACGGTCCGCTTTTGCCGTTCGGTGATGGCTCGCAGCGCCAGTCATCAGGCAGCGGGCAGACCGCCCACCTGGCGCGGCTCGACCCGCAGGTGGGGCTTCGGCTGGCGGCGCTGCCCTGTGACCTGGTCTGGGCCACGACCTGGGAAGACCAGGCGAACGCCGAGATCGCGCCCTGGATCGGGTTGCCACGGCTACCAGTCGTGAATTGGCCCGAGCCCTCCGACGCGGACGAACGCGAGGACCAGTGGTTCGGGCTCTGCTGGAAGACCAGAACCCTGGTGGCATGGGCCAACCAGCGTCCATTCGCCTGGGTCGACGATGAGATCACCGATGCCGATCGGGCCTGGGTGTCCGCACACCATCCCGGCCGAGCCCTCCTCCATCACATCCCCTCGCCCCAGGGCCTCACCGACGATGACTTCATAGCCCTCGATCACTGGCTACGAGCAGTCTGATCCGCCGAAGATCCACAGGATTTGACAATTGCTCTATGGCCACGAGGTGGTACAACTGACCTCACCCCTCGAACCGGTGGCAAGGACCGACGGAGTCGGTCCGCGGCAGCGATCGCCCAAGCCGTCAATGGTGAGTACCGAAGTGAGCGATCGTCACGGCCTCAGCCAGACCAATTGGCCTTGATCTTGATGGCAAGCCGCGTACGCACAACTTGCTCTTCCGCTGGACCGACGACTGTCACATCAGGTCCAGGACCTACAGCGAGATCGTCTGGAAGCCGCACTCGCCAAAGCGGGCGTAATCCCGCCACCGGGCAAAGACCCACGCCAGCGGAAGGGCTACACCACCTCCCCAAGAAGGGGCTGCACCAGCTCCGCCATTACTACGCGAGCGTCATGCTGGCCAGCGGCGTCTCGGTACGGGGTACGGGAACTTGCCGAGTACCTCGGCCGCGCAGACCCCGGATTCACCTTCCACGTCTACGCCCACATGATGCCCGGCTCCACGACCGCGCCCGCGAGGCTATCGACGACCGCCTATTCCGTCCGCGCGAGGGTCTCTCACGGAACAGGGACGGAACAGTGATCATCTAGGGCTCAACCCGCGAACAAAGAGCTCCGCTTCCAGCACCGGGAAGCGGGGTTTCCGCATGTCATAGGCTACTTGGCCAGGTCGCGGCTGATCACCAATCTCTGGATCTGGTTGGTGCCTTCGAAGATCTGCATGATCTTCGCCTCGCGCATGTACCTCTCCACCCGATACTCCCGCGTATACCCGTACCCCCCGAACACCTGGACGGCGTCCGTGGTGACCTTCATGGCGGCGTCCGTGGCGACGAGTTTGGCGATGGAGGCGTGGCGGCCGTAGGGCATGCCGGCGTCGCGGCGGCGGGCGGCGTCCAGGTACATGGCGCGGGCGGTGTCGACGGCGGCGGCCATGTCGGCCAGCAGGAAGCCGAGGCCCTGGTGGTCGATGATGCGTTTGCCGAAGGTCTGGCGTTCCTTGGCGTAGGCCACCGCCTCGTCCAGGGCGGCCTGGGCGAGGCCCGTGGCGCAGGCGGCGATGCCCAGGCGGCCGGAGTCGAGGGCGCTGAAGGCGATCTGGAGGCCCTGGCCCTCCTCGCCGATGAGGCGGTCGGCGTCGACGAGCACCCCGTCCCAGTGGGCGCTGGTCGTCGGTACGGCGTGCAGCCCCATTTTCTCCTCCGGGCGGCCGAAGGTGAGGCCGTCGGCGGAGCCGGGAGCGAGGAAGCAGGAGACGCCGCGCGAGCCGGACCCCGTACGGGCGAAGAGGGCGTAGAAGTCGGCGATGCCCCCGTGCGTGATCCACGCCTTGTTGCCGGTGACGCGGTAGCTGTCGGCGACGCGTTCGGCGCGGCAGGTCAGCGCCCCGGCGTCGGAGCCGGCCTGCGGCTCGGACAGGCTGTAGCCGCCGATGAGCTCGCCGGCCAGCATGCGGGGCAGCCACCGGTCGCGCTGCTCGGGGGTGCCGTGGGTGAAGACGGTGTAGCAGGCCAGCGTGTGCACGCTGGTGGCGACGGCGACGGCCGCCCAGCGCATCGCCAGCTCCTCGATGACCTGCAGATACACCTCGTACGGCTGCCCGCCCCCGCCGTACTCCTCCGGGTAGGGCAGGCCGAGGAGCCCGGCCGCGCCCAAGGTGGCGAACAGGCCCTCGGGGTAGGTCTCGGAGCGTTCGTGCTCGTCGACCCGGCGAGCCAGCTCCTTGTCGGCGATGTCGCGGGTCAGCTCGATGAGGTCTCTGGCGTCCTGGTCCGGCAGCAGGCGTTCGACGGTCACGATGACTCCTGAGGATTCAGAGGTTCTCCAACGCTTTCTGCGCGCGTTCGCGGAACTCGGCGACCCGGGCGAGCTTGATGTCCTCGTACCCGCGGATCAGGTCGGGCAGGCCCGCGAGTTCCTCGACGACGGCGGCGTTGGCGGGGGTGAGGCGGTCGAGCGCGGTGCGGACGAGCTCGCGGTACTCGGCGACCAGCGCCCGCTCGACCCGGCGCACCTCGGCCCTGCCGAACACGTCGAACGCGGTCCCCCGCAGCACCTTCGCGGCGCGCAGGCCGCGGAAGAGCACGCCGGCGGAGCGGCCCACCTTGATCTTGCGCTTCATGCCCATCGCGCGGAGGACCGGCGGGTGCAGCAGCACCGTCACCTTCGCGCCGGTGCCGAACTCGCGCTCGCGCCGCGCCTGCTCGGCGGGGTCGAGGTGGAGGCGGGCGACCTCGTACTCGTCCTTGTAGGCCATCAGTTTGTGCAGGCCGCGCGCGTAGGCGAGGGCGATGGCGGCGCCGGCCTCCTCGCCGGCCCGCTCCAGAGCGCGGGCGGCGACGCCGCGGACGTCGTCGGCGTACGTACGGGCGTAGGTGGCGTTCTGGTAGCCGGTGAGGTCGGCGACGCGGTCGGCCACGACCTCCTCGAACGTCGGCGGCTCGGGAGGCGCGGGCAGCACGGCCCTGCGCACGGCGTCGGGGTCGTGCGCGACGGCCCGCCCCCACCGGAACGCGGCCAGGTTCTGCTCGACGGAGGCCCGGTTGAGCGTGATGGCCCGCTCGATCGCGTCGGCGCCGACGGGCAGGCAGCCGTGCTGGTAGGCGGCGCCGAGCAGCAGCAGGTTGGCCGGCATGTGGTCGCCGAACAGCTCCTCCGACAGCGCGTGCGCGTCCACGCAGTGCTGGGCGCGGGTGGCGGAGGCGACGCGGGCGACCGCGTCGGCGTGGCCGGGGACGGGGACGCGGCCGGTCACCATGGCGGCGGTGGGCACGACGGAGGTGTTCAGCACGGCGACGGTACGCCCGGGCGCCGCCACGGACAGCGTGGCGTCGGCCGCAGCCCCCAGCACGTCGAACCCGATGAGCACGTCGGCGCTGCCCCGCGAGGCGCGGACGTGCCCGGCCGGGGGCCGCTTGCCGATGCGCACGTCGCTGACCACGGGCCCGCCCTTCTGCGCGAGCCCGGTCTGCTCAAGGCCGGTGGCGTGCAGCCCGTCGAGGTGGGCGGCCATCTGCAGGATCTGCGAGACGGTGACCACGCCGGTGCCGCCGATGCCGGGCATCCTGATGAGCGTCTCGTCGGCGTGGGAAATGACCGGCTCGGGTGGGGTGACGGGCGGCGCGGGCGCCTTCCTCTGCTCCTTGGTACCCGGCTCGACCAGCAGGAACGAAGGGCAGTCGCCCTTGAGGCAGCTCAGGTCGGTGTTGCAGGAAGCCTGGTGGATGCGGGTCTTGCGGCCGTACTCGGTCTCGACCGGCTGCACGGACAGGCACGTGGAGACGTCGCCGCAGTCGCCGCAGCCCTCGCAGACGCGCTCGTTGATGTGCACCTTCTGAGCGGGCGTGGGGAGTTTGCCGCGCTTGCGCAGGCGCCGTTCCTCGGCGGCGCAGCGGTCGTCGTGGATGAGCACGGTCACCCCGCCGATCGCGGCCAGCTCCTTCTCGACCTCGGGCAGGTCGTCGCGGTGCCGTACGGAGGCGATCGGCGCGAGCTCCACCCCCCGGTACGTCTCGGGCTCCGGCGTGGTGATCACCACCCGCCGCACACCCTCAAGGGCCAGCTCCCGCGTCAGCGCGGGCACGTCCAGCCGCCCCTCGGGCCGCTGCCCGCCGGTCATGGCGACGGCGTCGTTGTAGAGCAGCTTGTACGTCATCGGCACCCCCGCCGCCACCGCCGCCCTGATGGCCAGCGACCCGGAGTGGTGGTAGGTGCCGTCGCCGAGGTTCTGGACGAAGTGCGAGTCGTCGGTGAACGGCGACAGCCCGATCCACTGCGCGCCCTCGCCGCCCATCTGCGTGATGCCGACCTGGGTGCCGCGCCCGTGACCGTCGAGCGCGATCATCGCGTGGCAGCCGATGCCCACGCCGACCAGCGTGCCGTCGGCGGTGCGGGTGGAGATGTTGTGCGGGCAGCCCGAGCAGAAGTACGGCGTGCGCGCCGCCACCACCGGCAGCAGCCCACGGCGGCGCTCGCGGCGCGGCGGCTCGATGCCGAGGCAGGTGGCGATCGCCTTGGCCACGTCGTCGGCGCCCAGCGTGCCCCTGGCGGTGAGCAGGTCGCGGCCGGCGATCTCGGGGACGTGCGCGCCGCCGTACAGGGCCTGCTTCAGGTGGCCCTCCAGGAACGGCACCTTGTCCTCGACCACCAGCACCCGGCCGAGGCCGGAGGTCAGCTCGGCCAGCTCGGCGGGGTCGAGCGGGAACGGCATCGCGATCCTGATCAGCCGCAGGCCGTGCGCGTCCATCGCGGCCTCGTCGAGGCCGAGGTCGGCGAGGGCGCGTTCGACCACCGCGTACGTGGCGCCGGACGCGAGCACCCCCAGCATGGTGTTGCCGGCGCCGGCCGTCACCCGGTTGAGCCCGTGCTCGCGGGCGTAGGCGCGGGCCAGGTCGAGGCGGCGGGTGAGCATGTCGTGCTCGGCGTCGAGCGCGGCGGGGCCGAGCAGGATGGGCGCGGGCCCCCGGGAGGCGCGCCCTGGCTCGGGGATGCCGGCGCGCAGCGGGCCCAGGTCGACGGTGGCGGAGGCGTCGGCGATGTCAGCGACGATCTTCAGGCCCACCCATAGGCCCGTCGCCCGCGACAAGGCCACCGCGTGCAGCCCGAACTCGATGATCTCGGCCACCGAGCCCGGCGCCAGCAGCGGCATCGACAGGCTCTGGCACATCGGCTCGCACGAGCTGGGCAGCGTGGACGACTTGCAGCCGGGGTCGTCGCCGATCCAGGCCACCGCGCCGCCCAGCGGGGCCGTGCCCGCCACGTTGGCGTGCCTGAGGGCGTCGGCGGCCCGGTCGAGGCCGGGGTTCTTGCCGTACCAGAAGCCCGTCACGCCCTCGTGGCAACGGCCCGGCACCTGGTCGAGCAGCTGCGTGCCGGCCACCGCCGTGGCGGCCAGCTCCTCGTTCAGCCCCGGTTTGACCACCACGCCGGCGGGCTCCAGGAACGTCGCCGCCCTGCCCATCTCCAGGTCCACGCCCGCCAGCGGCGAACCCGGGTAGCCGCTGACGAACGCCCGGGTGTCCAGCCCGCGCTCGTCGTCCAGGCGGCGCTGCTCCAGCGTCAAGCGGACCAGGGCCTGGATGCCCGAGATGAGCACGCGGCCGTCCTGCGCCGTGTACTTGTCGTCGAGCGACACGGGGGCGGGAGTCTCGCTCACGCTCATGCGAACCTCCTGGCTTTCTTACGTGCTCGCCTCGTGGGCGCCGTGCTTCCCAGCACAGCAACCAGGGCATGATATGCGCAAGTATTAGACGAGAAACCGGGCCGAAGACGCAAACGATATGAGTTCATGGACGTGCCAGCCGACGTTCTTTGCGCATGAAGGGGGCGTACTCCGTGCCTGAGGTGGACGACATCGATCACCAGGTGCTGCGACTGCTGCGCGAGGACGGGCGCAGGACGTTCTCCGAGATGGCCGAGCGTATCGGGCTGTCGGTGGCGGCGGTCAAGCGGCGGGTGGACCGGCTCAAGGAGCTGGGCGTGATCACCGGCTTCGCCGTGCAGATCGACTACGCCAAGCTCGGCTGGGGCATCGAGGCCTTCACCGAGCTGCGCTATCCCGGCACCACCCCGGTCGCCGAGATCATCCGCACCGCCACCGACGTGCCCGAGGTGCAGGCCGTGTTCACGATCGCGGGCGATCCGGACGCGCTGATCCACGTACGGGTGCGCGACCTCGGCCACCTCCAGCAGGTCATCGACCGGCTGCGCAGGGCGGGGAACGTCACGGGCACCAAGACCCTGCTCGTGCTCGGGTCGTGGACCCGCGACGTCGTGGACTGAGGCGGGGCAGGTGCAGGTCAGGGGGTTCGCCTGTCCTGGTGGGAGAAGAAGCGGACGAGCAGGCCGATCGCGAGCAGCACCGCCACGCCGAGGCCGAGCATCCACATCGACGCGCCGGTCAGCGGCAGGGTCTCACTGCTGTGGTGCGCGGGCGGCGGCACGTCCCCGGCGGCGGCCGGGGGCTCGGGGTCGCGCTCGCGGCGGGGCTCGTCCGGCTCGTGCCCGGTGCTCTTGCGTTCCTTGTCCGGGGAGGCGCTGGGGGCCGGCTCGGGGGTCTCCTCCGGCTCCTCGATGCTCTCCTGTGCCGGTTCCGCCGCCGCCACGACCGTGTCGGCGCAGGCGTGGTTGTCCTCGGTGTTCTCCTCGCCGCCGCCGGTGGTGACGGACGCGCAGATCGTCAGCGGGCCCGCCACGTGCGGGGTCAGGCTGAACGCGTACGTCCTGCTCTCCCCCGGCGCGAGCGGGCCGAGCGGGCAGGTGGACGCGGAGCCGCTGGCCGGACACTCGGCCGGGCGCTCCGCGATCGTCGCTCGGTCGCCGTCGGCCGGGTTGTGCAGGGAGACGTTCGCCGCCCGTGAGGGGCCGTGGTTGGTCACCGTCAGCCGGTAAGGGATCCGCTCGCCGTGGCCCACCTCCTGCGGGGTGCCCTCCTGGCGTACCTCGACCTCGGCGACCGCCCGCGCCCGCGTCGTCAGCTCGTCCTCGCCGGCGAGCGCGTCGGGTGCGGTGACGTGGGCGCGGTTGACCAGGCTGGTGCCGTCCTGGAGGGCGGGATCGGTGCCGACCGGCAGCTCGAACGCGACGCTGCCGCCTGCCGGGAGCGCCGTGCCGCAGGTGACCGTGCGTCCGGTGAGCGAGCAGGCGTCCGGGAGACGGCCGGGGGTGAGGTGGCGGTCGAGCACGGCGGTGGCGATGACGCCACCGGCGTCCGTCACGCCGGCGTTCGTGACGGTCATGACGTAGACGGCCTCGCCGCCGATGATCACCGGGTCAGGGGCGAGGTCCTGGGTGACGTGCAGGTTCGCGGGGACGCGCGGCGTCCCCGTCCCGCTCGGCCTGGGCGCCGCCGGCCCATCCCGCCGGCCGCTCAGCTCCCCTTCCGGCCCGCCCCACCGGCCGCCCGGTTCCCTTTCCGGCCTGTACGTCGGCGCCCCCACGAGCCAGGACGGCCCCATCGCGCTCTTGGCGGCGCTGCCCGGCGCGGGCCCGAAGCCCGGATCTCGCGCGGCGCCGCCGGGTGCGGGTGGGGTGGTCGCCGCCCAGGCGGCGGTGCCCAGCGCGGCGAGCGCGATGATCGCCGCGAATCCGGGCCTGCCCATGTCCTACCCCCGCGTGACGTGCCTGTCTCGACCCGCTGGTGATCCTCCTCCCGGGGAGCCGGGTCCCGGGGGCGGTTCGACCGCAATCATGAGCCGCCGTGACCGACTCTTTGCCTCACGGGTCAGCCCTGGTAGGGCGGCAGATTGAAGCGGACGCGGATGGTCCGCTGGACGGCGAGCTTGTCGGCGCGCGCGTCGATGGTCAGCACGTACTCCTTGCGGCGGAACAGCTCCAGCACCGGCCCGGTCTTGTCGTGGTAGTCGGCGAGCCGCCGGGCCAGCGCGTCGGGGGTGTCGTCGGCCCTGGTCACCAGCTCGCCGCCGCACACGTCGCAGCGCCCCTCCTCCTCGGGCCGGTGGGCGATGAGGTTGTAGTCCATGCCGCACCGCGCGCACAGCCGCCGGGCCAGCACTCGCCTGCGCACCTCGTCGTCGGGCAGGTCGAGGTGGATGACGCCGTCGAGGTCGTAGCTCTCCAGGAAGAACTCGGCCTGGCGCCGGTTGCGCGGGAAGCCGTCGACGATGAAGCCGTAGTTCCAGTCGTGGAGTTCGAGGCGGTCCTTGACGACGTCCGCCACGAGGTCGTCGCCGACCAGCTCGCCGGCCGCGACGAGGCGGCGTACCTGGGCGCCGAGCTTGGTGTGGTGCTTGACGTGCCAGCGGAAGATGTCACCGACGCTGATGTGGACGAGGTCGAGGTCGGCGGCGAGCATCGCGCTCTGGGTGCCCTTTCCACTGCCCTGCACGCCCATGATCACATATTTCCGCATATGGAGCCGCTCCCGTCCTGTCGTAGGTCTCGTCACCTTCCCACCGGGGATCATGCGCGAAAAGGGGTACGAACCGGCGCGGCGGCCAGACCGCGATCGACCTGCTGCCGCTGCTCGACTGGGACGCGCTGCGCGCCGCCGAGCCGACCTGGCTCGGACGTGTCCACGATCTTCACCCCGCTGACCCTGCTCACCGGCGTCGCCACGGTCCACGGCAACAACCTCGTGACTCCTCCGCTCCGTGAAGGGAGCGGCTTCTCGCTAAGCCGCTTCCGCAGCCTGGCGAAGGGCAAGCCCTGCCCTGAGGATGTTGATCGCCGCGTTCACGTCGGCGTGCGCGGCATGCCCGCACGCCGTACAGGCGAACGCGGCCTGGGTGACGCGGTTCTCCTTCGCACAATGCCCACAACGGGCACACGTACGGGAGGTGCCGGCAGGGTTCACCGCGATCAGCTCTCGACCGGCGCTTTCAGCCTTGCACGCGAGGACCGTCAGGAACACCCCCCAGCCCGCGTCCAGGATGCTCCGGTTGAGGCCCGTCTTCTGCGCGACGTTGCGGCCGGGAGCCTCGATCGTGCCGGACGCCGAGCGGGACATGTTCGTGATCCGCAGGTCCTCGTACACGATCACGTCGTAGCCGCGGACCAGCACGAGCGCGGCCTTGTGCGCGTGGTCCAGGCGCTGGCGGCGGACCTTGCCGTGCAGGGCGGCCACCCGTGCGACGGCCTTGCGGCGGCGCTTGGAGCCCCGCTCCTTGCGGGCCAGGTCCCGCTGAGCGTCCGCGAGACGATCAGCGGTCGCGGCCAGATGGCGCGGGTTGGCCACGTGCGCGCCGTCGCTGGTGGTGACCAGGGAGGCGACGCCCATGTCGATGCCGGCCGTCGCGCCTGTGGCGGGCAGCGGCTCGGCGGGCACGTCGTCGCACGACAGGACCACATACCAGCGCGAGCCTTCCCGCTTGGCGCTGATCGTCTTGACCCGGCCCCGGATCGGGCGGTGCTGGTGGACGCGGACGTGCCCGATGCCCTGCAGCCGGACGTAGGTCGCGGTGGGGTGCTCGGGCTGGGAGTCCCACCGGCAGCCGTCACCGTCTTTCGGCCATTCCACGCTGTCGAACCGGCCCCGCCCCTTGAACCGGGGGAAGCCCGGCGTACGCCCGGCCTTGACGCGGTCGAAGAACGCGCGGAACGCCTTGTCCAGCCGCCGCAGCGTGGCCTGCTGAGAGGAGAACGACCACCGGCCCTGCCCGCCCGCGTCGTCGGCGCGGATGTGCTTCAACTCGGCCGACTGGTCCCCGTACCGGACGCTCACCCCCGCCTTGGCGTACGCGGTGCGGCGGTGCTCCAGCGCGGCGTTGTACAGCGTGCGGTGATCCTCCAGGCACGCCACCAGCGCGGCGGCCTGCTTGCTGGTGGGGCGCAGCAGGAACGTGAACGACCTACGCACCGCCACCGCCCGTGGACGGCCGCTCGTACCGCGTCTCGATGGAGCGCCGCACCGTCCCAACCGGCACCACGCCGACCGTGGCCACGCAGCAGGACCGCGACCACAGCGTGGGCAACCGGGAACGCAAATGGCCGGACTCGGCACGCAGGTGGTGGAAGGCGAAGCTTTTGAACTGGCCGGCCACATACAACGCCACGGACGACGGCGAGTGCTTCGGGCCGGGCTTGACGAACAGGCGCACCTGGTCGGGCATCACTCCAAGCGCCACGACCTCCCAGCCGTGCTCGCCGGCCTCGGCGCGGATCAACTCCTTGAAGCGGTCCTTCACCCGGCCGCCGAAGGCCGGGCAGCGGTACGTCGGGCACCACACCACGCGGTATCCGAGGTCGTACCCGGCTCCCGGAGAAGTGCGCACCTGCCGAATCACACGATCGTTATAACAACGCTGTCCAGCTCATGCGCGGCGAAACGGAGAACTCTCATGTCAAGACCAGGCAGGTCACTCCACGCCCAGGCCTTGACGGCCCTCCCGCTCCCGATTCCCCCGTCACCTAAAGGCAACGGTCCTCTCGGGAGAGTCTGATGGACCCCCTACGGTGCCCCCGAGGGCCTGCTGACCTGGCTCGACATCGTGACGATGACGCCTGGCACGACGTTCACCCAGCTCCCGCCCGGCCGCCACCGCGCGCACGGCCGCGACGACTACATCGAGACTCCCGAGGTGGACACGTTCACGCTGGACACCCCAGGACGGTGGCGGCGGCTCGACGGCGACGGCGACCTCGACGTGACCGGCCGGCTGATCGGCGGCTGCATCGAGACGCTCGCCGACGTCGCCGGCACCCCCTACGCCGACGTGCCCGCCTTCGCGGCGGCGGCCGGCGACGAGGGGCTGCTGGTCTACGTCGAGGCGTGCGAGCACGACGCGGGCGAGATCTGCCGCCACCTGCACGGCATGCGCCTGGCCGGCTTCTTCACCGGCGCGAACGCCGTCGTCGTGGGCCGCACCTCGGCGCCCGGCCTGCCCTCGCTGAGCCAGGAGGAGGCCGTGCTGGACGCACTGGGCGGGCTCGGCGTGCCGATCGTGGCCGGGGTCGAGTGCGGGCACGTGCCGCCGTACATGCCGATCGTGAACGGCGCCCGCGGCCGCCTGGTGTGCACCGCGGACCGGAACGAATTGACCCAGACTCTCGCCTGATACGTAGATCTGCCGATGCTCGGCACACCCGCTGCGCATACTGTCGGCCCCACCGAGCGCCTTCACGGCAAGGTGGGGTCCATGCGTGCGCTGACCGTGTTCCTGTCCACTCTCGCCCTGGTCACGACCTGTGCCGCCCCGGCCGGGGCGAAACCGGCCGCGGCGGTCCCCGACGTGGTGTTCCAGCGGGCCGACTTCACCACCGGCACCGCCGAGGGCACGACGGCGGGCACGACGGCGGGGGGCGGGCTGGCGTTCGAGGAGGCGGCGGGCACCGTCTCCCACACCGACGCGCTGGGCACGAAGACGTGGGAGTACGCCCGCTGGACCGGGCCCGAGCAGGTCATCGGCTTCCCCGCGACCGAGCTGATCGCGTCGTGGACGGCCGACGTGCCGCCGGGGAGCTGGCTGCAGGTCGAGGCCAGGGGCAGGAACGCCGAGGGGCTGACCCGGTGGTACTCCCTGGGCCGCTGGTCGTACGCGGAGGGCGACGTGCTGCGCACCTCGGTGTCCGGCCAGTCCGACGCCGACGGGAAGGTGGCGGTGGACACGCTGGTCGCGGCGGCCGGCAAGCCGCTCAGCGCCTACCAGCTCCGGCTGACCCTCTACCGGCGGCCCGGCTCCTCGGTGACGCCGCGGGTGCGGACGTCCGGCGTGATGAGCTCCAACGTGCCGCGCCGCGCGAGCGTGCCGGTCAGTCCAGGCGGCGGCGCCTGGGGCAAGGAGCTGGCCGTGCCGCGCCGTTCCCAGAACATCCACCAGGGCCACTACCCCGAGTGGAACGGCGGCGGCGAGGCGTGGTGCAGCCCGACCTCGACCACGATGGTCATGGGCTACTGGGACACCTGGCCGAGCGCGCAGGACACCGCCTGGGTCAAGGACTCCGACCCGAACCCCGAGGTCGACCACGCCGCCCGCTTCACCTTCGACCACGCCTACAACGGCACCGGCAACTGGCCGTTCAACACCGCCTACGCGGGCCGCTACGGCCTCGACGGGTTCATCACCCGGCTGCGCTCGCTGACGGAGCTGGAGCTGCTGATCGGCGCCGGCATTCCGGTGGTCACCTCGCAGTCGTTCAAGAAGGAGGAGCTGCCGGGCGCGGGTTACGGCACCGACGGCCACCTCATGGTCGTCGTCGGCTTCACCGAGACCGGCGACGTGATCGCCAACGACCCGGCCTCGCCGAGCAACGCGGCCGTGCGGCGGGTCTACCCGCGGGCCGCGTTCGAGAACGTGTGGCTGCGGAGTTCGAGCAGCGGCGGCGTCGCGTACGTGATCCATCCGCAGGGCCGCCGGCTGCCCGCGACGACCCCCGGGCTGCCCGCCAACTGGTGACCCCGAATGCCGTCATGATCTGCCCGAATATGCGGCGATAGCGGCGGCTGAGCGGCCGTTCGTGCCCCTCGACGGCCGCCCCGGACGTGCGTACATTGGCATCCTACGAACGCCGAACCCGACGAGCCTTTGCGCGGTGGAACGCCGGATGACCGAGGACGAATCAGCAGCCACGATCGAGAAGACGCGGCTCGTGCCCGACTCCAGTTGGAACGGTCCACCGTTGCTGCTGGCCGACCCGGGGGCCCGGGTGCTGCTGGCCGGCACGGGCACGCATCGGCCCGCGTCCCGGCTGCCGCAGGCGCCCGCCGTGGCCGCCACCCTCACCGACGTCGCCCGCTGCCTGGTCGAGCGGGCGCACCTGGCGCCCGACCGGCTCGACGTGCTGCTCGACCCGCCCACGCCCGGAGACCTGGGCGAGGCGCTGGAGCGGGCGGCGCGCGAGGCGACGAGCGTGCTGATGTTCCACTTCGTGGGGCATGCCCTGTTCGGGCCAGGTGACGAGCTCTATCTCGCCACCGGGGCGACCGTCGACCTCTTCGAGGGCACCGCGGGCTATCAGGCGCTGCCGTACGCGCTGGTGCGGCGCATCCTCGCCGGGTCGCGAGCCGAGCCGGCCGTGGTGGTGCTCGACTGCTGCTTCAGCGGCGGCGGGCGGCCGGTGCCCGCCAAGGCGATGGATCAGCCGCTGGCCTGGCCCGGCGCCTACGTGCTGGCGTCGTCGAGCCGCGATCCCAACTCGTGGGCGCTGCCCGGCGTCCGGCACACCGCGCTCAGCGGCGGGCTGCTGCGGCTGCTGCACGAGGGCGACCCCGAGGGGCCGGCCGCGTTCACGCTCGACCACGCCCACCACCGCCTGGCCCGCTCACTGCCCGCCGCCGGGTTCCCGCGCCCCCGGCGGGAGGCGGGCGAGCTGCGTGAGCTGCCGCCGCTGGCCGCGAACCCGGCCCACGCGGCGCCCCGGGTGCGGCAGCGGCCGGTGGGCGCGCCGGGCGACCCCGGCAGCCCCTACCGGGGGCTGGTGGCGTACGGGCCGGAGCAGGCGGGGGTGTTCGCCGGGCGCGAGGACGCGACGCGGTCGCTGGCCGCGCGGGTCCGGCAGGCGCTCAGGGCGGCGCGGCCGCCGATGGTGCTCGGGGGGCAGGCGTTCGAGACCGGCGGGCCGCTGCTCGTCACCGGGCCGTCGGGCTGCGGGAAGACGTCGCTGCTGCGGGCCGGGCTGCTGCCCGCGCTCAAGGACGAGGTGGGCCGGTGCGTGGTGCTGACCCCCGGCGCGGAGCCGACGGCGGCGCTGGCCGGTGAGCTGGCCGTGCTCGGCGGGGCCGATCCCGTACGCCTGCGGGCGATCATCGAGTCCGACCCCGGCGCGGCCCGGCGCGGGCTGCCCGGGCCGACGCTGGTGGTGGTGGACCAGTTCGAGGAGGTGTTCACCGCCTGCGGGGACGAGACGGCGCGGCGGCGGTTCGTGGCGGCGCTGGCCGAGCTGTCGGCATCGGCGGCGGTGGTGATCGCCGTACGCGGTGACTTCTTCGCGCGCTGCGCCGCCTACCCCGGGCTGCTCGGGTCGATGCGGCGGCCGGAGATCGTGCCGCTGATGTCGCCCGCCGGGGTGCGCAGGGCCGTCGAGGAGCCGGCCGCGCGGGCCGGGCTCGCCGTCGAGCCGGGGCTGACCGAGCTGATCCTGGAGGACCTGCGCGGGGTCTCCGACGACCAGTTGCCGCGGCTGTCGCACGCGTTGCTGGCGACGTGGCGGCGGCGTACCGGCGGGGTGCTCACCATGGAGGGCTACCGCGCGGCCGGCGGGGTGGCGCGGGCGATCGCGATGAGCGGCGAGGAGACGCTGCGGCGGCTCGGCGCCGAGTCGGAGCCGGTGGCGCGGGCGCTGCTGGAGCGGCTGGTGCGGGTGGACGAGCGGGCGGGCGCGGTGCCCTGCCGGGTGCCGGTGGCCGAGCTGAGCCAGGGGCCCGAGTCGGTGCCTGGGCAGGTGCTGGCCGAGCTGGTCAGGGCGCGGCTGGTCGTCGTCGAGCGCGACGAGGCGCGGCTGGTGCACGAGGCGCTGGTGCGGGGCTGGCCCCGGCTGGCGAGCTGGGCGGAGTCGCGGCGGGCGAGCCTGCTCGTACGCGCCCGGCTGGCCGAGGACGCCGCCCTGTGGCGCGAGGACGGCAGAAACCCCTCCCACCTCTACACCGACGACCGCCTCACCACCGCGGAGACCGTCACCGCCCGCAGCGACCTGCGGGAAGGCGAGCCGGTGGGGCGGGGGGTCGCGCGGTGGGCCGCGGCGGGGGTGCCGGCGGCGGTGGAGGTGAGTGCGGAGGAGCGGGAGTTCCTCGTGGCGTCGCGGCGGCGCCAGGAGCGCAGGAAGCTGGTCGCGCGTGGCGCCATCGCCGTGCTCAGCGCGCTGGTGCTGGCAGGGGCGGCGGGCGGCGTCGTCGCGGTGGTGCAGGGCGGCAGGGCCGACGCGCGGGCGGCGGAGGCGTCCAGGGTGCGCGACGAGGCGCTGTCGCGGGAGGTCGCGGCGGCGGCGAGCGGCACGGGCGACACCTCGCTCGGCGCCCAGCTCGCGCTGGCGGCCTACCGCCTGTCCCCCACGCCCGAGGCGCGCGGCGCGCTGCTGGGCTCGCTCTCCCGCCCGATCGGCGCGCGGCTGATCGGCCACACCGCCCCCGTCGAGCGGGTGGCCTACCGTCCCGACGGCCGGGTGACCGTGACGGCGTCGGGCGACGCCACCGCCCGGTTGTGGAACGTCGCCGACCCGCTGCGGCCCAAGCCGCTGGGCGTGGTGCAGGGGCACACGGGCGGGGTGCGCGCGGTCGCGTTCACCGCCGACGGGAAGGTGCTGGCCACGGGGTCGGCCGACGGCACGGCCAAGCTGTGGGACGTCTCCGACACCGCGCGCCCGCGCCCGCTGGCCACGCTGAAGGGCCACAAGGAGCCGGTCGGCTCGGTGGCGTTCACGCCGGAGGGCGACGTCCTCGCCACCGCCTCGCCCGACGGCACGACACGGCTGTGGAGCACGGCCGACACGGAGAAGCCCAAGGCGCTGTCGGTCGTCCGGCAGGACGCCGACTTCACCGAGACGGTCTTCAGCCCCGACGGCCGCCTGGCCGCGCTGGCGACGGCCGGTGGCACGATCACCATCCTCGACGTACGCACCCCCGCCGCCCCAGCCACGCTGGCGACGCTGACCTCGCAGCACGACGGCGTGCGCGGCGTCGTCTTCTCCCCCGACGGCAGGAACCTGGCGGCGGGCACGGCTGACGGCACGGTCGAGCTGTGGGACGTCGCCGGCGCTGAGCTGGCCGGCGCCGTGAAGGGAAGCGGCGCGGCGGTGCACGACGTCGCGTTCGCCCCCGACGGCGCCCTGCTGGCCGCCGCGTCGGCCGACGCCGATGTCCGGCTGTGGAGCGTGGCGGACCCGGCCGCGCCCGAGCTCGCGGCGACCCTGGCGGGCTCACCCGACGCGGTGACGGGCGTGGCGTTCAGCCCCGACGGCGGGCGGCTGGCGACGTCCTCGGCCGACGGCGTCGCCCGGTTGTGGAACGTCTCCGACGCCGCCCGCCTCGCCCCCCGCGCCAGGCTCGCCCGGCACACCGACGAGGTGAACGCCGTGGCGATCTCCAAGGGTGGCACCACGCTGGCCACCGCCTCCGACGACGAGACCGTCATGCTGTGGGACGTCTCCGACCCGGCCGCCGTCACCCCGCAGTCCACGCTGTCCGGCCACACCGAGCCGGTGCTGACGGCCGCGTTCAGCCCCGACGACAGCCGCCTGGTCACGGCCTCGCGCGACGGCACCGCCCGCCTCTGGGACGTCTCCTCGCCCGCCACGCCCGAACTGCTCGGCGCGATCACCGGGGGCATCCGCTCGGCCGCGTACGGCGCCGACGAGCGTACGGTGCTGACCATCGCCACCGACGGCCGGGCCGCGCTGTGGAACGTCGCCGCGCCGGCCGCGCCCGTGCGCCTCGCCTACCTCGGGCCCGCCGACGCCCGGCTGCGGGCCGCCGCGTTCCGCCCTGACGGCAAGCTGGTGGCGACCGGCTCCGGCACCTCGTCCGTACGGCTCTGGGACGTCTCCAAGCCGGCCCGCCCCAAAGCGGCCGCCACGTTCACCGCGCACGCCGGCCAGGTGCTCGGTGTGCGGTTCAGCCACGACGGCGAGACGCTGGCCACGGCGTCGTCCGACGGCACGGCCCGGCTCTGGGACGTCTCCGACCCCGCCTCCCCCCGCCGCCTGGCGGAGCTGACCGGCCACGACGGCGACGTGGCGGCGGTGGCGTTCGCCGCCGACGACCGCAGGCTCGTCACGGCCTCCGACGACAGGACCGTGCGCGTGTGGGACGTCGTCGATCCGGCCGGCCCCGCGCTGTGGGCGGTGTTCGCGGGGCAGCGCCCGGTGCTGGACGCCGTGCCGGGGCCTGACGGCACCGTGCTGGCCGGCACGTCGGGCAGCGCCGTGCAGCTCTTGGGGCTGAACGCCGAGCAGGCGAGCGCCCGCGTCTGCGAGTCGGCCGGCACGTCGATCACCCGCGAGGAATGGGCCCGCCACCTTCCCGGCCTCCCCTTCACCCCGCCCTGTCCCTAGGAAACCGGCCGCAACCGCTTGTTGCAGCAATATCGCGGCAGAAGCACGGTCTCACTGCATCTCATCGACGAGGTGAGGCTTCTCGGCGACCGTCCAGATTGCCGCGCTCCCCGACGTTGCGCGGGCCGGCGCTGAGGAGGCTCTTGAGGGTGGGAGTTTCCCGCCCACCCTCAGGGCCCCTGAACAGCGGGTTCCTGGCCTAGCCTGGAGGGCATGGACACGGAGAACCTGCTCGGGCAGTTCCTGCGGGCCCGCCGCGAGCTGCTCCAACCCGAAGACCTCGGCATGCCGGTCGGCGCGCGCCGGCGGGTGGCGGGGCTGCGCCGCGAGGAGGTGGCGCGGCTGGCCGGGGTCAGCACCGACTACTACGTCCGCCTCGAACAGGGCCGCGAGCGGCACCCGTCCGCTCAGGTGGTGGACGCCCTGGCCAGGGCGCTGGAGCTGGAGGACGACGCTGCGGCCCACCTGCACCGGCTGGCCCACCCCGCCATCGAGAGCCGCCGATCGTCCCAGGGCCCCGAGCGGGTGAGCGACGCCCTGCTGCGCATGATGGCGGCCTGGCCGCACACGCCCGCCGTGGTGCTGGGTCGCCGCATGACCGTGCTGGCCGCCAACACGCTCGGCGAGGCGCTGTTCGCGGGGCACACCTACAGCGACGACCTGATGCGGCTGGTGTTCCTCGACCCCGACGCGCGCACGTTCTACCCCGACTGGGACCGGGTGGCGGCCAACACCGTGGGCGGGCTGCGCTCGTCCATCGGCACCGACTACGACGACCCCGAGCTGGTCGAGCTGGTCGGTGAGCTGTCGCTGAAGAGCGCCGCGTTCCGCGAGCTGTGGGCCCGCCACGACATCCGCCAGAAGACCCACGAGACCAAACGCTTCCACCATCCGCTGGTCGGCGAGCTGATCCTGCACTACGAGTCGCTGACCGTGAACAGCGCGCCCGGCCAGCAGCTCGTCGTCTACCAGGCCGATCCTGGCAGCCCGTCGGAGGAACGCCTCTCGCTGCTGGGCAGCCTCACCGCCTGACCGTCTGATCCACGTACGCATCGGCGCGACCGCCGTCGCGCCATCCCGGCATGCCCGCGATGCGATGACGCACGCCCACCGGGACATCACACATCATCGGAGTCATCACCTGTCATGAGCAACGATCACACCCCTGTCTGGTTCATCACCGGCTGTTCGACCGGCCTCGGCCGGGCGCTCGCCGCCGCCGTGCTCGACCGCGGTCACCGCGCCGTGGTCACCGCCCGCTCGCCCGAGCAGGTGGCCGGCCTGGTGGCCGCGCACCCGGGCCGCGCCCTCGCCCTGCCCCTCGACGTCACCGACCGGCACCAGGTCGAGCGGGCGGTGAAGGCGGCGGAGGCCGAGTTCGGCGGCATCGACGTGCTGGTCAACAACGCCGGGTACGGCTATCTCGCCGCCCTGGAGGAAGGCGAGGACGACCAGGTCAGAGCATTGTTCGAGACGAACGTGCACGGCCTGGTCGACGTCACCAAGGCCGTCCTGCCCGGCATGCGCGCCCGGCGCACCGGCCACGTCGTGAACATCTCGTCGCTGGGCGGGCTGGCCGCGTTCGGGGCGACCGGCTACTACCACGCCACCAAGTTCGCCGTGGAGGGGCTCTCGGAGTCGCTCGCGGCCGAGGTGGGGCCGCTGGGCATCAAGGTCACGATCGTGGAGCCGGGCGGGTTCCGTACGAACTGGTCGGGGCCCTCGATGCGGCAGTCCGAGACCCGCATCGCCGACTACGACGACACGGCCGGCGCCCGGCGCGCGTCCACCCTGGCCACCTACGGCCACCAGCCGGGCGACCCCGACAGGGCCGCCGCGGCGATCATCACGGCGGTCGAGTCGCCTGAGCCGCCGCTGCGGCTGCTGCTCGGCAAGGCCGCCTATGACGTCGCCACCGCCCGGCTCACCACGCTCAAGGCCGGTTTCGACGCCTGGCGCGAGCTGACGCTCAGCGCCGACTACCCGGCCGACCACCCGGCCGGCACCAAGGAGGAAGCATGAGCAAGATCGTTCTCATCACCGGCGCGAGCAGCGGCATCGGCGAGGCCACCGCGCGCCGCCTGGCCGCCGACGGCCACATCGTGGTGCTCGGCGCGCGCCGCGAGGACCGGCTCGCCGAGGTCGCGAAGGCCATCGAGGCGGACGGCGGCACTGCCGACGTGCGGCGGCTGGACGTCACCGACCGCCAGGACGTCACCGCCTTCGCCGACGAGGTCGCCCAGCGGTACGGCCGCTTCGACGTGATCGTCAACAACGCCGGCGTGATGCCGCTGTCCCGGCTGGATGCGCTGCTGGTGGACGAGTGGGACCGGATGATCGACGTGAACGTGCGCGGCCTGCTGCACGGGATCGCCGCCGCGCTGCCCCACTTCCAGCGGCAGGGCGCCGGCCACTTCGTCACCATCGCCTCGACCGGCGCGTACGAGGTGGTGCCGACGGGCGCGGTCTACTGCGCGACCAAGTACGCCGCCCGCGCCATCACCGAGGGCCTGCGCCTGGAGCTGGACCCCGCCATCCGCGTCACCACGATCTCGCCCGGCGTCGTGGAGTCCGAGCTGGCCGACTCCATCACCGACCCGGGCGCGCGGGAGAAGATGCGCACCTACCGGGCCCACACCATCTCCCCGGACTCGGTCGCCGGCGCCATCGCGTACGCCATCGGCCAGCCGCCCGGCGTGGACGTCAACGAGCTGATCATCCGCCCGACCCACCAGCGCTGAGACCTGTGGTCAGGGGTGAGGGCCGCTGTTGGGCAGGCCCTCGCCCTCCGGTTCGAGTGCGTAGGCGATGCCCGCGTCGACGTCGCTGTCATAGCCGGTCCGGTACGCCGCCGCGTAGGCGTTGTCGCCGAGGACGGCCCTGGCCTGCGCCTCGCACGCCCTCCGCGCCGCCACCCACTCGGGCACGCTGGCCTGCGCCTGCCCGTGGTTGCTCCACACCCGCTGGGCCAGCCCGAGCAGCCGGGCCGCGCGCAGGGAGTGACCGGCCGCGCCGGCCGCCAGCGCCAGCAGGTCGACGGTCAGCCCGATGCCGAACGTGTCGTGCAGCCGCCGCTTGGTCCGTAACGCGGCCTGCCCGTAGCGGACGGCGGCGGCCAACCGTCCGCCGCCCAGCTCGGCCTGCCCGCGCAGGAAGTCACCGTGGGAGCGCATGAGCTGCTCGCCGCGCCCGTCGCACAGCGCACGCAGGTCGTCGAGGACGGTGACGGCCTCATCGAGCCGCCCGGCCACGGTCAGCGCGTGAGCCCGGCAGAGCAGCGCCAGCAGGCCGGCGATGGTGGGCGGCTCGTCGTTCCACCGGTCCTGGTAGGCGGGCTCCGACTCGGCCAGGACCTGAGCGAGGTCACCTCGGATGACCCCGACCGCCGATCGCAGCGCCCTGGCGCAGACGGCGGCGTAGATCTCGACGTGCCCGACCTGCTCATAGGCGGTGAACCCGCCTGCGGAGGCCGGAGCGGCACGCCTGTGCGCCGCGGAGAGATCGCCATGGGCCGCGGGCTCCTCAGCGGGAGCCGCGGGCACGTCGCCGGGGGCCGGAGGGATGGTCGCGTGGAGGTCGCCGGCGACCATGGCGATCTGCGTGGCTCGTTCTTCCGCGCTCTGCGCGTCGCCCTGCGAGGCGGCCAGGAGGCCGTCGGCCCACAACGCCTGGATGAGGGCGGGTTCGGGGCGGCGGGCCCGCGCGAGGGCCTGGCGGAGGTGGTGGCGGCCCTCCTTGGCGTGGCCGCAGCCGTACCAGAAGAAGGCCAGGACGCCGGCCAGCTCAAGAGCGGGACGGCCGTCGTCGGCGGACAGCGCGACGTCAAGGGCGGCGCGGAGGTTGTCGTGCTCGCCCACCATGCGGTCGTACCAGGAGAGCTGGCCGGCCCCGAGCCAGCCGGCGGCGCCCTTGATGGACAGCGCCAGGTAATGCTCGCGGTGGCGCTGCTTGAAGCGCTCTTCCTCGCCGAGGTCGCGCAGCCGGCGGGCGCCGTACTCGCGCAGCGTGTCGAGCATGCGGTAACGCTCGCCCGCGCCGGTCGGCAGCCAGGTCAGCACGGAGTCCTCGGCCAGGGCGTCGAGCAGCAGCCCGACGTCGCTCTCCGGCAGCCGCTCGTCGGCGCAGACCTGGCGGGCGGCCTCGGCGTCGAAGTCACCCGCGAACACCGACAGCCGCGCCCACAGCAGCCGCTCCGCGGGCTCGCACAGCTCGTGGCTCCAACCGACGGCGGTGCGCAGCGCCTGGTGCCACGACGGGTCATCGGGGGCCGCGGGGTCGGCGCCGAGCGCGGCGAAGCGATCGTCGAGCCGGTCGGCGAGGTAGCCGAGGGGCAGGGTGCGCAGCCGGGCGGCGGCCAGCTCGATCGCGAGCGGGATGCCTTCGAGCCTGCGGCACAGCCGGACGACGGCCTCCTGGCTCTCCTTGCCCAGGTCGAAGCCGGGAACGGTCTCGGCGGCCCGCTCGGCGAGCAGCGTCACCGCGTCGCCCGCCGGCGCCGTCGTGCCGGCGGGCGGGACGACCAGCGGCTCGATCACGACCAGCGTCTCGCCCGCGACCTCCAGCGGGCGGCGGCTGGTGGCGAGGACGTGCAGCCCCGGCACGGCGTCGAGCAGCGCGGCCACGACCTCGCCGCAGGGGCCCGCGAGATGTTCGCAGCCGTCGAGGACGATCAGCAGCTCACGCCCCGACAGGTGCTCGGTCAGCACCTCGGGCATGGGGCGCGCCGTCTGGTCGGACAGCCGCAGCGCTCCGGCGACCGCGTGCGGCACGAGGCCGCCGTCGCGCAGCGTGCACAGGTCGACCAGCCAGGCGCCGCCGCCGAACTCGGCCCGCAGCTCGGCCGCCGCGCGCAGCGCCACGCGTGACTTCCCGACGCCTCCGACGCCGGTCAGCGTCACCAGGCGGGATCGCCGGCAGGCCGTACGCACCTGGCCGAGCTCGGCGCGGCGGCCGACCAGGCTGGTCAGCTCGGGTGGGAGATTGCCCGCCTGCCACTTGCCTGCCATCGTGATCGCCACCCATCCGGCCGGGGAGTGTGACAGCAGCTTGCCCCATGACGGCACGCTCCGTCACCAAAAGTAAGGAAGCAACTACTCCGATGCTGGAGATGGTGCGCCCGTGCCAGGGGTGACGTCAAGGGCGCGCACGCGCTGCCGGTCCAGTACCGCGGCTTCCACGACGCCGAAGAGGGTTTCGGTTGCGTGTGGCTGCTCGGAGATGGTGTTCGGTGCGTTTGCGCAGGTCAAAGGCGGTGGAACGGGTCGCGTGGCGTGCCCGGCGAGTCGCCCCGCGTCGTGAGAGATTCCGAACAGTAGCTCCTGACCTTGAGGAACTTCCCGTGGCACACGATCACCAGGACCGGCGGGTCAGCCGGCGACGACTCATCACCGGCATCGGCTCGCTCGGCCTCGGCGGCCTCCTGACCGCGGGCGACCCCCGCGCCGCCGGCACTCTGGCCGACGTCCCGGCCTCCGCGTTCGACTCCGACACGCACGCCAAGGCTCAGGCGCTGCTCTCCAGTGCGCAGACGTGCAGGCTGACGCCCAGCACCAAGCAGGGCCCGTACTACTTCGAGACCGGCTCCGTCCGCAGTGACCTGCGCGAGGACCGCCAGGGCGTACGGCTGCGGCTGGCGCTCAAGGTCCAGGACGGCGGCACCTGCCGGCCCCTGCCCGGCGCCGCCGTGGAGGTCTGGCACTGCGACGCGGGCGGCCTCTACTCCGGCGCGGAGACGCAGTCACGAGACGTGCTGACCGGCGGCGACAAGGTCCGGGTCAGGCCGGGAACGGTCTTCACCGACCTCACCCCGTCCGACCGGCGCCGCTACCTGCGCGGCGTCCAGCTCACCGACCGCGACGGCATCGTCCGCTTCACCACCATCTGGCCAGGCTGGTACCCGGGCCGCACGGTGCACGTCCACGTGATGGTCATGGTCGAGGACCAGCGAGCCCTGTGCACGGAGATCATGTTCGACGAGAAACTGAACAGCCAGGTGCTCGCCACGCCCGCCTATCTCGGCCACCAGCAGCCCAGGGACACCTTCAACACCAACGACCCGATCTTCAGGAACGACATGCTCGCCCACGTCGTCAAGGACGGCCCCGGCTACCTCGCCGCCACCGTCCTCGCCACGGACCACGACGAACGAACATGAGCAGGCAAGGGACCAGATTCCGGGCGCCGGTGCGAGCGACTTGACGGGGACTTTCACTCCAGCAGCTCGACGGTGCCGCGTTCGCCGTCCACCCTGATGCGGTCGCCGTCGCGCAGGCGCATGGTCGCGTTGCCGGTGCCGACGACGGCGGGGATGCCGAGCTCGCGGGCCACGATGGAGGCGTGCGACAGGGGCGCGCCCATGTCGGTGACCACGGCGGCGGCGCGGGGGAACATCGGGGTCCAGCCGACGTTGGTGAGCGTGGTGACGAGGATCTCGCCGGGCTTGAGCCGGTCGCCGTCCTCGGGGCCGGCGAGCACGCGGGCGACGCCCTCGACCACGCCGGGCGCGCCGGGGAAGCCGGTGACGGTGTCGCTCACGGGGGCGGCGGGGCCGCGCGCGTCGTAGAGGTCGGCGCGGCGGGCGGGGTCGGCGGCCCAGCGTACGGGGTCGAAGGCGCCGACGATCAGCACCGGGTAGGGCGGCAGGGCGGCGTACCGCTCATAAGTGGCCCGCCGGGCCGGCACCTTCTCCAGGACGGACCGGTCGCCGCGCAGGAGGCGCAGCAGCTCGTCGAGGTGGAGGAAGAAGGCGTCGTCGCCGGCGCCGGTCAGCTCCCCCGCCCGTACGGCGAAGGCGCGCAGCACCCAGAACGCGCGGACCGACTCCGACCGGGCGGCCTCCCGGTCGCGGACGACGGCGTTCCACCGCCGCACCCGCGCCCGCATCGCGGCCTCCTTGCGGGGGTGGCGCCGGGCGAAGCGGGCCCACGCCTCGTCCCTGGCGGCGCGCTGGCGTTCGAGGAGCTGCTCGGTGCCGGCCCGCAGGTCGCCCACGCCGGCGAGCTGGGCGTCGATCCACGCGGGGTCCTCGCCGGGCCGCGGGATGGACACCTCGAACTCGTGGGGGCCGCGATGCCCGTACGCGCGGGCGAACTCGTCCCTGCCGATCTCGCCCGCGGCCAGCCTGGACAGGCCGGTGAGCAGGCCCATGCTGGCCAGCTCGCCGTCGGCGTTGACGCCGGTCAGCATGGCCTCGGCGTCGATCTCGCCCACGAGCTTGTAGAGGCGGTGCCGGGTCATGACGAGGGTGGCGCCGCCCTGCCGCCCGGCGGCCTCCAGCATCTGGAAGGCGGTGACCGCGTGCGGGCGCAGCTCGCGTTCCCACAGCTCGGCCAGCTCGGCGGCGGTCGCGGCGGCGGCGACGCGGCCGCGCAGTTCCTCGCACCGCGCGGGCGAGGCGGCGAGGAACGCGGGCATGCCCCGCAGGTTGCGGCGGACCCTGAGCCTGATACCCACGGCCACCGGCAGCACCCGCTTGACGATCTGCCACCGTGACAGGCCGACCAGCGGCACCTCCAGGCCGGGCGGCAGCTTGCCGAAGACCTGCTCGACCGCGCCGAGCAGGCTCTTCACGCCGATGGCCGCGGCGACGGCGTGGACGACGCTGAGGTTCATGTAGAACCGGCCGCCGATGTTGCCGACGAGGTCGAAGCCGGGCAGGGTGCTGGCCGACATGGCCTCGGCGATGAACAGCCGGACGTACGACCAGGTGATGGGGGTCATCACGTCGGGGATGGCCTCGCCCAGGTTGCCGCCGGTCCACAGATGATCGCCCTTGAGGCTGTCGTTCCACTCCTCCAGGGGCGTGGTGAGGCCGGTGATGGGCCGGGCCTGGACGATCGCGAACGCGCCGTCGCGCCTGGCCCACTCGACGTCCATGGGGACGCCGTACAGGGCCTGGATGCGGGCGCCGAGCCCGGCCAGCGTCACGGCCTCGGCGTCGTCGAGCACGGGCGCCTCGCGCCGCGGCTCGGGCACCGGGCGCTCCTCGGTGCCGGTGGCGGTCCGCACGGTCATGACCTTCTTGTCACCGGTACGCGACTCCGCCACCCGGCCGCCGCGCACCGTGATCACGTCGGGCGTGACCTGCCCGCCGACGACGGCCTCGCCCAGCCCCCACGAGGCGTTGATCACGGTCGCCTCGCGGTCGCCGGTGACCGGGTCGGCGGTGAACAGCACGCCGGCCGCGTCGGCGTCCACCAGCTCCTGGACGACCACGGCCAGCGCCACGTCGTCGTGCGGCACGCCGTACCGGTCGCGGTAGGCGATGGCGCGGGGGTTCCATAACGAGGCCCAGCACCGCCGTACGGCGTCGAGCAGGTCCTGGCCCCTGACGTTGAGGTAGCTGTCCTGCTGGCCGGCGAACGACATGCCGGGCAGGTCCTCGGCGGTGGCGGACGAGCGCACGGCGACGGGCACGTCGTCGCCGAGGCCGGCGTAGGCGCGCAGGATCTGTCCGGCCAGCTCGTCCGGCACGTCGTGGGCGGCGAACAGCGCGGGGATCGCGTCCGGGTCGCCGGCCGAGAGGATCTCGTCGCGGAACCCGGCGACGAAGGCCCGGTAGGCGTCGGTGGTGATGTGGAACCCGCGCGGCACGGGCAGCCCGGCCCTGCTCAGCCGGGCCAGGGACGCGCCCTTGCCCCCGGCGGTGGCGAGGTCGGCGGCGGGGTCGTCGAGGGGGAGCACGGCACGCACGTCATACCTCCAGGGAGAGCGCCAGCTTCTGCTGGGCGGCCTCGGTCATGGCGTCGAGAAAGCGGCGGGTGGCGCGCGCGACGGCCTGCTCGCCGCCGGGCGGCAGTGGCCCGCCGGGGCTCAGCGTCCGCTCGATGGCGGTGGTGACCAGTTCGGCGATCCGCTCGTCCGGCGGCTTGACGCCCGGCAGGAACAGGAAACCGTAGACGATCGAGGTGATGACGACCACCTGCTCACGCGGGTCGCCGTCGATGGCGCCGATCTCGGCCAGCTCCTCCGCGTACGCGTCGAGCGGTCCGCCGGGCGGCAGCCGCGGCCCGCTGTCGTGCTTGCGGCGGGTGAGCTTGCCGAGCACCTCGGAGTCGCCGCTGAGCACGGCCCGCATCAGCGGCCGGCCCAGCAGCGCCAGCGCGAACAGGCCGAACAGCTCGCCCGGCGCGGCCGGCTCCCGCTCGCGCACCTCGGCGACCAGGCGCACCCGCTCGCGCCGCAGCAGGGCGGTGAACAACTCGTCGCGGGTCTTCCAGTGCAGGTAGATGGTGCCTTTGGCGACGCCGGCGCGCTGGGCGACGTCGTCGATCGTGGTCTTGTCGTAGCCCCACCGCAGGATCAGCTCCGTGGCGGCGTCGAGGATCCGGTGCGCCCGTTCGAGCCGGCGCGCGGGATCCTGCGGTGGCCGTCCTGTCCTGGCCATGCCGAAATCACCTCATTTGTTTGACCAAATGAGGCTATCCGGTCATTTGATTGTCGGCAACTCTCAAGCGAGCTTGCTCAGCAGCGCCTCCGCCTCAGGAGCGAACGACGGGTCGCCGGTCTCGACCACCCTGACCAGCAGGCGGCGGGCCAGCTCCAGGTCGCCGCGCTCGAACCGGATCTCGCCCATGCGGCAGGCGGCCTCGGCGACCAGCTCGTCCTGCTCGCTCAGCCCCAGCGTCAGCTCGTAGAAGCGGAGCGCGCCGTCGCGGTCGCCCAGCCAGTAGCACAGCTCGCCCAGGTGCGCAGCGGCCAGCCCCGACTCGGGATCGCCCGAGTCGATCACCCGCTGGTACCAGTTCAGCGCCTCGGGATAGTCGCGCTCGCGCTTGGCCAGCGCGCCCAGGAACATGGCGCCCAGCGCGCTGTTGTGCCCCTGGCCCTCCTCGACCGCCCTGCGGTACCAGGCGCGTGCCCGCAGCGCGTCCTCGTCGTGGTACGTCTGCCCGAGCGCGAGCATCGCCCGGACCGCCAGGTCGGCGTCACCGGCCTCCATGACCTGGAGGTAGACCTGCCGGCCCGCGTCCACCTGGCCCGACTCCACGAGCGTCTGCGCGTACAGGGTCAGCGCGGTCAGATCGCCGTCCCGCGCCGCGTCCTCCAGCGTGCGCAGCGACGCCTCGATGTCGCCCTGCTGCTCCTGCAGGATGCCGAGCAGCCCGCCGAACACGCCGCGCGCCGGGCTGTCCGCGTCGCCCGCCTGCCGCGCGGCCAGGGAGTAGACGGCCTCGGCGTCGCCATCGGCGTCCAGCAGCTCCAGCAGCCGGCCGTCCGCGAGGAACCGCACGTCGGGGTCCTCGTCCCTGCTCAGCCGCTCGTACGTCTCCCGCGCCCGGCCCGTCTCCCCCAGCTCGGCCAGCCGCTGGGCCGCCTCCAGCTCCGCGTACGGGCCCGTCCCCGCCAGCGCGAAGTAGCCGGGCACCGCGTCCGGGTCGCCGCACCGGCCGCCCAGCGCGCGGGCCGGCTCGGCGGCGCGCTCGCCCATCAGCGCGAGCACCCGCAGGGCCAGGGCGTGCTCGCCGCGCTCACTCGCCTCCTGGGCGAGCCCGGTCAGCGCCTCCTCGGCGAACTCGTCCACGGGGGTGCCGAGCACCGGAGCGAACGCGCGGGCGGCGGCGTCGATGTCGCCATCCTCGTACGCCAGCACGCCCAGCCGCATCCCCGCCCTACCTGCCGCCGCCTCGTGACCTGAGCCGGCGGCGATCCGCAGCTCGCGCTCGGCCCCTTCGCGGTCGCCCAGCTCTTCAAGGACGCCGGCCAGGTTCACCCGCATCGAGGCGGCCTGCCCGTCCGGCGCGGCCTCGACGCCCCGGACCAACACGGCGGCGGCCTCCTCCCTGCGGCCCCTGAGCGCCAGCGAGGCGCCCAACGCCCAGTGGCCCATGCCCACGGTCTCCGGGTCGCCGCTCGCCATCGCCAGGCTCGCCTCGGCCTCCACGGCGTCGTAGTCCTCGTCCCGGACCAGCGTGGAGAGCAGCCTGCGGCGGGACTCCAGGTCGCCGCCCGCCGCCGCCTCGGCCAGCACCTCGCGGGCCCGCCGCGGCTCGCCGCGCTCCCTGAGCAGCTCGGCGGCCAGCTGACCGGTGCCGGGCAGGCCGGCCATGGCGGCCTCGACCGCGCCGTCCAGGTCGCCGCGGTGGTGACGGACGACCGCGATGTCGTGCCAGGCGACGGGCGCCGTATCCGGGTGCTCGGTGGCCCGCAGCAGGTACACCTCGGACAGGCTGTGGTCGCCGTTCCTGGCGAGCAGCGCGCCGAGCTCGAACGCGGCCGTGGGGTCGCCCTCGGCGGCCAGCACGCGCAGCAGCGCCTCCGCCTTGTCGTCGTCCAGCTCCGCCGCCGCGTCCAGGGCATGGGTCACGGCCTCGTCGCGCTCGGCGCCCTCGGGGAACGCGGCCAGCAGGTCGGGCACCCGCGCCACGTCGCCGTCCCGCAGCGCGAGCAGCAGCGCCGCGAGCGGCCGCGAACCGGTCAGCTCGGCCAGCGCCGCCTCCGCTCCGGGCCGGTCGCCCTCGGCGTCCAGCACCCACGGCAGCTCGTCGGGGGCGGCCCTGCCGAGCAGGTGGCGGGCCGTCGCGCCGTCCAGGCCGTCCTCGTCGGCGGCGGCCCGCTCCAGCGCGAACCGCGCCGCGTCGTCGTCCCCCGCCGCCCGCAGGCTGCGCCCGGCGGCCAGCATGGTCTCCGGCTCGGAGTCCGGGTCGAGCGCCGCCGCGCGCTCGAAGGCCGCCTTGGCCGCCTCCAGCTCCCCGGTCCCGGCCAGCAGCACCCCGAGCAACCGCTCCGCCTCAGCCGTCTCCGGCACCCGCGGCCCCTCCGCTACGGAAGCGGCGGCCGGGAAGGTGCCGGGCTCTCCGTCCTGGCCGAGAGCCTGGGAGGCTCCCGTGACCAGGGAGGGCTCCTCCCCCGCCCCGATCAGAGTCGCGAGGGCGGCTCGGGTGTCGCCGCGTTCGTGCAGGTGCTGGGCCACCAGCACGCGGCCGTCCGCGCCGAACGCCGCCGTCAGCCGTTCCACGGCCTCGGGCACCCGCCCGAGGTCCACGAGGGACCGGCCGAGCAGGAGGGCCGCGTCGCGGTCGTCGGCGGGCAGGCGGGAGAGCACCTCCACGGCGTCGGCGTGCTCCCCGAGGCCGTGCAGCAGCTCCCCGGCCTCGCGCAGCCCCAGCCGGTCGAGCTCGTCGTCCTCCCCCAGCGCCGCGAGGTACGCCATGACCGCTCCGCGCGGGTCACGCGCGTCGACGCGCAGCGCGCCGAGCAGGCAGGCGGCGTAGCGGCGCAGCTTCGGATGCCCCGACTCGACCACCATCGCCAGGACGCCGTCGGCCGCATCGATCTCCCTGGCGTGCTGCCAGGCGTTCGCGCACCTGATGGCCAGCCGGGTCACCACGGACCACGCCTCGCCCTCGGGCATCGCGCGGGCCGCGGCGTCGAAGTCCCGGTCGAGCACCAGCCGCCCGAACGCGCTGAGCGGGTCGGTCCCGTGCTCCAGCGCGGCCCGCGCGCCCGCCAGGTCGTCCAGCCCGAGCCGGGTGACGGCCAGCGGCAGCACTGCGTGCTCTGGCGTGCCCTCGGCGACCATCCGCTCGTGCAGCCGGCAGGCGGCGAGCAGGTCGCCCTGCCGCTCGTAGATCTCGGTCAGCGCGAGCGCCGCCTCGACGCGCAGCCCGCGGTGCGGCCCCGCGAGCACCTTCTCGTACGCCGCCCGCGCCGATCCGGGATCGTCGTCGGCCACGACCGCGCCGAGCGTGGCGCCCACCCAGGGGGCCAGCGCGGGATGCCCCTCGGCGAGTGCACGTTCCAGCAGCTCGGTGGCCTGCCGCCGGTCGCTCAGCACCTCCTTGCCGAGCACGGCCGCGTACGACAGCGCCAGCGGGTCGCCGCCGCCGGCCGCCGACAGGAACAGCTCGGCCGCGTCGGAGGCGTCGTACCCGCTGGAGACCAGCACGTGCGCGAACACGGCGGTGCCGAGCGCCGCGACGGCCGGGTCGAGGTGCTCGGTGGCGGCCCGGTAGGCGCGCAGGCCCTCCTCCCTGCCCAGCCAGTGATGGTCGAGCAGGGCGCCCAGCACGGGATGCGGCTCGTCACCCGGCGCGCGCAGCAGTTCGAGCAGCACCGCCGCCTGGAAGCCCTGCGGCACGTCGTCGCCCTCGGCCACGTACGTCAGCAGCTCGTCGGCCTGCTCGGGGTCGCCGTCGCGCAGCTCGACGCAGGCCAGCGCGAGCATGGCGCGCGGCGCCTGGACGGGCACGCCGGAGTCGGCGGCCCTGCGCAGCAGCAGCCGGGCCCCGGCGAGGTCGCCGTCGCGCAGCCGCGCGAGGCCGTCGTCGACGTCGTTGAGCGCCTGCTCGGTCACCGGGTCGGCGGGCGGCTGCCGCCTGGCGTCGTGCTCCAGCAGCAGCGTGGCCTTGAACGCGGTGTCGGGGTCGGCGTGCCCGGCCGCCAGCAGGGCCAGCTCCATGGCCTCGTCGTGCACCTCGGGCTGCTGTTCGAGCAGCATGCCGAGCAGCGTGACGCAGACCGAGGACCACTCGCCGTCGCCCGCCTCCAGCACGGTCCTGATCGCGGCCAGCGCGGCGTCGCTCTCCCCCGCCTCGGTGTGCAGCTGGGCCAGGCACGCCTGGGCCTGCATGGCGTGCTCGCGGTGGCCGCTGGCGATCACCCGCTGGAAGATCGCCCTGGTCTCCTTGTCGTCGCCGAGCTGCGCGGTGACCTTGGCCAGCTCGATGAGCGAGGGCAGCCGGACGTCGGGGTCGGGGTGCTCGGCGGCGACGCGGTAGGCGGCGGCCGATTCGGCGTACTCGCCGAGGTCGACCAGCACCGCGCCGAGCAGGTTGTGCGCCATGGCGAGGTGGTCGGGGTGGCCGACGGCGATGGCGTGCTCGCACACGGCGCGGGCCTGGTCGAAGTCGCCCGCGTCGGCGTAGATCCGATAGAGCTGGAACGCGGCCAGCGACACCACCCCGGGGTCGCCGCAGGTCAGCAGGGCACGATAGTCGTCCTCGTCCTCGGCGGCGGCGTACAGCTCGTGCGGCGGCGCCTGCGCGACCGGGATCTCGGGCAGTTCCAGCCGGGCGGCCAGCTCGGCCACGGCGGGGCTGTCACACCTGCGGGCCCGCTCCAGCGCCTCCTGCGCGCCCGGCGCGTCGCCGAGCTGCGTGCACACCAGCACCAGGGCCGTGTCGGCGAGCGCCGCCACCTCGAAGTCGGCGCCGTCGGAGGCGATCATCAGCACGCGGTGCGCCGCCGCCCACTCCTTGGCGTTGACGAGCATCATCCCCATCGCCATCGCGGAACGCTGCCCGAACACCGGGTCCCCTGACTGGATCACCGAGCGGTGCGCAGCCTCGGCGCCGTCCAAATCCCCCTGCTCCTGCAGCAAACCGGCCAGCAGATGGGACGCCTCCGGATCCCCCGTCGCCGCGATCTGCCTGAACAGCACGGCGGCCTGGTCGAGATCTCCGGCTCTCCAGTGGCTCATGGCCGCATCCAGCTGCTCTGACGCCATACTCACTCCAAGGTCATCGGACAATGTGAAAAAGCTACACATGTGTCACCGGCGTCACACGGCGATTCGAGATCTCAGGTCCGCCCGCGAGGAGGGCGGGGAGCGCCGTAGCGTAGTGCTCATGGGCAGAGCGTTCTGGATCGATCAGGAGTTCGACAGAGACCGTGATGGGCGCTATGCCGTACACGTGCGGAAGAACCTCGACGGCTTCGAGTGGGGGGACATCGCGCCCGTACGGTTCGCCTGCACGGCGTGGGAACTGGCCACGCCGCCGTCCCTGACGCCCGGCTACGTCCGCTGGGACCGCCGTGTCCTCGAGGCCACCTGCCACCGCAACACCTGGGACGGCACACTCTACGCCCGCGTCCGCATCGTCTCCCCGCTGCCCGACGAGCTGCGCCGCTCCCGCGCCTGGTGGCGCGACCGCGGCTGGACGGACTGGCAGGAGACCTTCGGCCAGTACGTCGAGCCCAGCCAGCAGGACCTCGCCCGGGTGCCCTTCCTGCGCGCGTCCCTGCTGGTCGAGGCGCCGCTGCCGCTCGACGACCTGCCGCCCGAGCCGGAGGGCCCGCACGACGACGTCGAGCGGCGCGCCCACCGCGCGGTGACCGTGCTGGCCCGCGAGCTCAACGCCCTCGTCGCCCCGGTGCTCGACCAGCTGAGCTGACCCTCCGCATGCGTGATCCTCCTGTGGGTAGCGGCACGCCATGAGAATGGTGATCGTGCTGGCGTTGGCCATCGGGCTGACCGGCTGCGCCGTGGACACGGCGGCCCCGGCGCGTACCGCCGAACGGTTCCACGCCGCGCTCTCCGCCCACCAGGAGGAGGCCGCGTGCGCCCTGCTCGCCGGACAGACCGCGGACAGGCTGCCCGACCCCGGCCAGAGCTGCGCCACCGCCCTGCGCGAGCTGCGGCTCGGCCCCGGCGGCGCCGTCACCGGGGTGAGCGTGTGGGGCGAGGAGGCCCAGGTACGGCTGCGCGGCGACACGCTCTTCCTGCACCGCTACGCGGACGGCTGGCGGGTCAAGGCCGCGGGCTGCGAACCGGCCGGCGACCTGCCGTACGACTGTGAGGTGGACGGCTGATGCGCACGATGTTCACGCTGACCCTGCTGCTGATCGTGGCCGGCCTGGCCTGGTTCTTCGTCCTGGGGTGGTCGAGACTGTGAAGTGGATCAAGGAGAACTCGCTGGCCCTGACGTTCCTCGTGCTGTTCCTGCTGGCGGTGGCGGGGCAGGCGGTGGCGGGCATGTTCCACTACAACGACGAGCAGGTGGCCCAGGGCGGCGAGCCGGTGTCGCTGCTGTCGTACGTGGCCTCCTCGTCCTACGCCGTGGACGTGGCCGAGAACTGGCAGTCGGAGTACCTGCAGTTCTTCCTGTTCATCATGCTCACCGTGTGGCTGGTACAGAAGGGCTCGCCCGAGTCGAAGGAGCTGGACAGGGCGGGCGCCGAATCCGACGAGGACCAGCGCGTCGGCCGTCACGCGGATCCGGACTCCCCGCGCTGGGCCAGGGCGAAAGGGCTGCGCCTGTGGCTGTTCAGCAACTCGCTCGGGCTGGTGATGGGGCTGATCTTCCTGCTGTCGTGGCTGGCGCAGTCGGTGGCCGGGCAGGCGGCCTACAACGCCGAGCGGCTGGGCGACCTGCGTGACCCGGTCTCGTACGGCTCGTACGTCACCTCGGGCGAGTTCTGGGACCGCAGCCTGCAGAACTGGCAGTCGGAGCTGCTGGCCGTGCTGTCGATGGTGGTGCTGTCGATCTATCTGCGCCAGCGCGGCTCGCCCGAGTCGAAGCCGGTGGGCGCGCCGCACACCTCGACCGGCGTGGAGGGCTGACCGGTGATCACCGCGACGACGCGGGTGCCGGGGGCGAAGGCGCCCTGGCGGGCGAGGGCGAGGATGCCGTACATCATCTTGGCCACGTAGATCCGCTCGAAGCCGTGGCGGGCGGCGAACGCCTCCAGCTCGGGCGTGGTGCGGGCGTAGCCGCCGAAGTGGTGGCCGAGGTCGATCGACCAGTTGCCCGAGACACGCCCGTACGCCTCCCGCTGCAGCCTGGCCACCTCGCCCTCCAGGAACCCCGCGCCCTTGAGCACCGCGAAGCCCAGCGCCCGCCGCCCCTCGGGCAGCCCGGCCGCGATGCCCGCCAGGGTGCCGCCGGTGCCGACCGGGCAGCAGATGACGTCGTAGTCGTCCTCGATCTCGCCCGGCAGCTCCGCGCACCCGCGTACGGCCGCCGCGTTGCTGCCGCCCTCGGGCAGGATCGCGACGTCCTCGCCCCACCGCGCGCGCAGCCCCGCCAGCACCTCCTCGGTGTCCTTGCGCCGGTAGGCCGCGCGGTCGAGGTACGTCAGCGTCATGCCGCAGGCGGCGGCGCGGGCCAGCACGGGGTTGAGCGGCAGGTGCTCCTCGCCCCTGATGACGCCGATCGTCTCGATGCCGTGGCGCGCCCCTGCCTCGGCCACCGCCCTGATGTGGTTGGAGTACGCGCCCCCGAACGTCAGCACCCGCGCGTGCCCCAGGTTGTACTTCAGCTTGCGCGGCTTGTTGTCGTCGTGCCGCAGGAAGACCCGGACCTGGCCGAGCGCTGGATCCAGGAACTCCTCCATGGCGCTAGTCTACGGACGGGTCCTTGTTGAGGAGTGTTGGATCATGCGCGTTGTTGAAGCTTTTCGTGCCGCCTTCGGCGCGTCCCCGCAGACCGTCTGGCGTGCGCCGGGGCGCGTCAACCTGATCGGCGAGCACACCGACTACAACGACGGCTTCGTGCTCCCCTTCGCCGTGCCGTGGGGCCTCACGGCGGCGCTCACCCCGCGCGCCGACGGCGTCGTCCGCCTGCTGTCCCTCCAGTCCGCCGACGGCGAGCCCGTCGTCATGGAGACCCGCGAGGAGTCGCGCGGCTGGACCCGCTACGTCGTCGGCGTCCTCGCCATGCTCGGCGACCGCGTCGCCGGCGCCGACATCGCCATCGACGGCGACGTGCCGCAGGGCGCCGGGCTGAGCTCCAGCGCCGCCCTGGAGGTGGCCGTCGCCTCCGCGCTCAACGACGTGCACGGCCTCGGCATGACGCCCATGGAGCTGGCCCTGCTCAGCCAGAAGGCCGAGAACGACTTCGTCGGCATGCCCTGCGGCATCATGGACCAGGCCGCCTCCGCCCTGTGCGAGGAGGGGCACGCCCTGTTCCTCGACTGCCGCTCGCTCGGCTCCCGTTCCATCCCGTTCGACCTGGCCGCCCACGGCCTGAGCCTGCTCATCATCGACACGCAGGTGCACCACGAGCACGCCGGCGGCGAATACGCCAAGCGCCGCGCCGAGTGCGAGTCGGCGGCGCGCAAGCTCGGCGTGCCCGCCCTGCGCGACGTCACCGACCTGGCCGGCGCGCTGGCTCAGCTGCAGGGCGACGAGCGCAAGCGCACCGAGCACGTCGTCACCGAGAACCACCGCGTCGAGGCCCTCGTCGGCCTGCTGCGGGCGGGCGCCGTCACGGAGATCGGCGCCCTGCTCAACGCCTCGCACCTGTCGCTCAGGGACCTGTACGAGGTGTCGTCGCCCGAGCTAGACGTCGCCGTCGAGGCCGCGCTCAAGGGCGGGGCGCGCGGGGCGCGGATGACCGGCGGCGGCTTCGGCGGCTCGGCCATCGCGCTGGTGCCGGTCGAGCGGCTGGAGAGCGTGCAGGAGTCGGTGTCGGCCGCCTACGCCGAGCGCGGCTACCAGGCCCCGCGCTTCCTGCCGGCCACCCCGGCCCAGGGCGCCCACCGCATCGCCTGACCGCTCAGCTCGGCTTTCGGGGCGGCTTTCGGAGCGGCTTTCAGGGCGGCTTTCGGGGCGGCTTTCGGAGCGGCTTTCAGGGCGGCTTTCAGGGCGGCTTTCAGGGCGGCTTTCAGAGCGGCGGGAAGTTCGGGGGGCGGCGCTCCAGGAAACTGGCGACGCCCTCCGCGAAGTCGGGCCGCCCGAACGAGGCCATCATCTCGTGCGTGGCCGTCTTGGCCGCGTCGTCGAGGGTGGCCTCCCAGTCGTGCCAGACCTGCCGCTTGATCACCGCCAGCGACGCCGGGGAGCTGTGCACCGCCAGCTCCCTCGCGTACGCCAGCACCTCCTCCATCAGCGACTCCCCCGGCACCGCCCGGTTGACCAGCCCCAGCTCGTACGCCTCCTTGCCGGTGAACACCCGCCCCGACAGCAGGATGTCCATCGCCCGCTGCTGCCCGATCACCCGGGGCAGCACCCACGACAGCCCGTACTCGGCGACCAGCCCCCGGCGCGCGAACGCCGTCGTCCACTTCGCCTCCTCGGCGGTGAACACCAGGTCGCACACCAGCGCGTGTACCATCCCGAGCCCCGCGCAGGCCCCGTTGACGGCCGCGATGATCGGCTTGCGGACCGTCGTCGGGTACGTGTTCGGGCGCGGGTCGGGCACCTCGTCGTACGCGCCGCTCTGGATGGCGCTCAGCGTCTTGAAGTCGGCGCCGGAGCAGAACCCCTTGCCCGCGCCGGTGACCACCACCACCCGCACGCCGGGATTCGCCTCCGCCTCCGCCAGCAGGTCGAAGTAGCGCCGGCCCAGCGCGCCGGTCCACGCGTTGAGCGTCTCGGGCCGGTTGAAGGTGAGGGTCAGCACGCCCTGGTCGTCGAGCGTGGAGAGCACGAGTTCCGCCATGCCCCCAACAGAACCATGTTCTAGGCGCGGAAGGCAAGGTTCAGTCGTGGTGGACGAAGGCGGGGGTGAGGACACGGGTGTCGTAATAGCGGTGGAAGACCGGGGTGGCGCTGCCGGACATCGGCGGCACGATCCACGACCAGTCCGCCGGGCAGACCCGGCCCGCCTTCTCCTCCCGTTCCAGGTGGGTGAGGAAGCGGCGCGACTCGGTGTGATGATCGGTCATGGTCACCCCCGCCCGCTCGAACGAGTGCAGCACCGCCACGTTCAGCTCCACCATGGCGTGGTCGCGCCACAGCGAGCGCTCGGAGGAGGTGTCCAGGCCGAGCCGCCCGGCCACCACGGGGAGCAGGTCGTACCTGTCCGCGTCGGCCAGGTTGCGGGCGCCGATCTCGGTGCCCATGTACCAGCCGTTGAACGGCGCACACGGGTAGCACAGGCCGCCGATCTCCAGGCACATGTTCGAGATGGCCGGTACGGCGTGCCAGCGCAGCCCCAGCTCCTCGAACCACGGATACTCGGGATGCGTCAGCGGCACCTCCAGCACGGCGTCACCCGGCAGGTTGCACAGCAGCGGCCTGCCCCGGCCCGGATGGATGATCAGCGGCAGCACGTCGAACTTGCCGCCCCTGCCCTGCCAGCCCAGCGCCTGCGCGGCCTCGGTGAGCGCCACGTTCGCCGGGTCACCGACGACGCCGTCCCTGGTCCGGTAACCGGCGTACCGGATGAGCTGGTCGTTGAGTATCCGCGGCCCGCGCAGCGCGGGCGTGTCAGGCGGCAACACGGTGATGGTCGGCCTGATCTTCCCCGCAGGGGCCTGCGCACCCGCGCCGGAGCCGGTGGCCGCGCGCAGGTGCGCCACGCACTCCAGCGCCAACCCCTCGGCCGTGCTCACCTCCCGGCGGTCGCGCACCTTGAGCGAGCGCCAGTACAGCCGGCCGATGCAGCGGTTGCTGTTGCGCCAGGCCACCCGGGCGCCGAACTCGAGCTCCTCGTACGTGTGTGTGTAGGTCCCGTAACGGGCCACGTCTCTGGCCACGTCACGGAGCCTGGCCTGCAGACCGCCGGCCGAGGGATGCTCGGCGTGGTAGAGCCTGATGAAGCGCTCCGCCTCGCGGAGGTCGATGGTGCACCCGTTCACCGTCCGTACGGCGGGCGCGTCGAAGGGACGAAGGGACCTGATCCAGGTAGACACGCGGCAACCAGCACTTCTCGGTCATCGGATCGCCCCACCGATTCCGGGTCGGCGGCACGTCCTGCTGGAGGCGCCCTCTCCCCGCCTCCGCGACTCCTGCCCGCGGCTCCGGCCGTACCGACCGGCCCCGCCATCCTGCCGCCCCACCGGACACCTTGTCCCGCGTTTCCCGAAATCCCGTCACCATCTCACTACATAAGGTGAAATAAGACGCAGCTTCCGCAGACCAGGGGCCGTCACCGGCGCGGCATTCCCTCCCACACGCAGGTGAGATGGATCAGCCCCGTTTGCCGCCACCGCTTCCCCACGACCTTCCTCGGCAGCTTTCGCGCCGGAACGGCGATGGACAGCCGCTCCTCCGGCACGACCACCACCTCGCCGTCGCCACCCGCCTGCACCGGCTCGACGACCCGGACGGGACCGACGTCACCGACCTCGACCAGCTCGTCCACGGCACGGTCAGAGAACCGCACCTTCCTGCCGTCACGCGTCCAGCACGTCAGCTTCCCGCCGCGCAGGATGCGGTCACCGTCCATGACCCGCTCACCGATCACCCGGACCGGCCCGTCATCGGCCAGCGCCGACGTGGCCATCCCCCCGAGCCCGAGCGCGGCGGCGGTGACGACGATCGCGAGACGTCGCGTCAACATGGGGTCTCCCTCCCCGAGGCGTTGTGACGCTCCGAGGCTCGCCCACCACACCTGAAGCCCCGCTGAAGACACCAGAACCGATCTTCAGGCGCACCCGCCCACCACAAGCGGACACCAGACACGACGAAGGCCCCCTCACCTACTGGTGAGAGGGCCCGCACTGTGGCTCCCGCGATTGGACTCGAACCAATAACCTGCCGGTTAACAGCCGGCTGCTCTGCCGTTGAGCTACGCGGGATCGAACCGTTTGCCCACTTCGTCGGGGCTTTTCGGGCCCCGTCGCGGTGCGCATGAATAGATTAGCGCACTCCTGGAGTGCGTGTCGCATCGTGAGCGGGGTAGGCCCGTGACAGCGGAGGTGCAATATGCGTTATCGGATGACATTCGCTGTTGGTCTGGCGGTCGGCTATGTGTTGGGCAGCCGGGCCGGCCGCGAGCGCTACGAGCAGATCAAGCAGACGGCGCAGCGCGTCGCCGACAACCCCCGGGTGCAGGAAGTGGCCGGGATCGTCGGTGCGCAGGCGTCGAAGGTCGCCGGGAAGGCCAGGACGAGGGTGGGTGACACGCTGCAGCAGCGGATCCCGTTCCTCGGCTCGCACGACAATCAGCCCGACTCGGGCACCGGCTGGCCCGACGAGGAGGGCGTCGAGCAGAAGGCCCGGGAGAGCGGCATTCCGTACTAGCCAGACGGACGGCATGGGCGTGAGGCCGTACACCCCCGCTCGCCCATGCCTGTACCGGCGGACCCCTGAGAACCCCTAGGGCGCGTTTCGGAAGTGATCTGAGTGACGGTCGCGTTGAGGTGTCGTAGATCGACAAAAGAAGAGGTCTCCGGTAGATGAGTCAACGACCA